>NZ_NJGW02000005.1:0-287263 GCF_002216225.1 Pandoraea sp. CB10b_02 | reverse complement strand
AGCGTGCAACGCCAGCCCGAACGAATTCGCAAGTATTTCGAGCACGGCCCTGTTCGCTATGCAGCTTGATACAAGTTCACAGGGGCCGGATCAATATCGGAGCCGCGGCGCGAGGCGCTGCTCGCGCAAATCAAGCTCGAGCGCTTCACCGCCAACACCATCACGGATCTCGACGTACTGCGCCGTGAACTCGCCGAGACGGCGCAACGCGGCTACGCCGAGGACCGCGAGGAGAACGAGCCGCAAATCTTCTGCTATGGCTCGCCGATTCTCGGACATGACGGCCAGCCCGTCGCGGCGATCTCGATTTCCATCCCGCTGTTTCGCCGCAGCGACACTCCGCTCGACACCTATGTCGTGCCGCTCAAGGCCGCGTGTCGGGCCATCAGCGACCTGATTGCGCCGGTGCCCGGTGACTTGCTTTGACGCACTGGCGCGGCGCGTGATGTCTCCCGCTCCCGCGCCCGCGCCTTGCAGCCGGCGTCCCATCTGAGGCGAATTCCGGACGGCGCCCCGTCTGCGCGCATCTCGGGAATTTCCCGATGGAACAACTGCGCGCGCCGTTTGTTCCATTGACGCTACAAATTGGCGCTCCTAGAGTCGGTGCCATGATCCATCGTACCGACGCTCTCATGACTCTCCGTGCTCCGCAGCGCGCGGCGCATCGCGTACTGCGCGAATAGCCCGCCGGCCAGCGCTGCGCGAATCGCGTCGCACAGTCGCCGCCATCACGCGATGGCCGAGATGCTGCGACGGCCCGTTGCCAACGCGGTTTGCACGCGCTCCTTTTCCTGACGCCCCTGGCCGCTCGACGTGCCGACTCTCGCACGTCGCGGCATCGTGCGCCCTCGCGTTAGCCTGCCTGGCCAGTTCAGCGAATGTCGCTGCCGGCCGCGCAAGACGCGCGGCGCCGTGGGGCCCTGTTTTCTTCAACAAAAGAAAGACGCCCAGCCTCATGACGCCCCTCGCACGCAAAACCCTCGCTCGCGGAACTTTCGCACGCAAAACGCTCGCACGCAAAACCCTGCCTCTGGCCGGCGCAGCCTTGCTGCTCGCCACTGCCGCATCGCCGGCGCTCGCCCAGTCCAGTGTCACGCTCTACGGCGTGATCGAGGCGGCCATCGTTTCACAGAACCACGCGAGCCCCGACGGTGGGCGCATTGACTCCGTCAATCAGGCCGGCGAGGGTTTCCTCTCGGCGAGCCGCTTCGGTCTGCAAGGCATCGAAGACCTCGGCGGCGGCACCAAGGCGCGCTTCGTGCTCGAGAACGGCTTCAATTCCCAAGCGGGCACGCTCGATCAACAGGGGCAGCTCTTCGGCCGTCAGGCGTTCGTCGCGCTGCAAGGCGTCTGGGGCGAAGTGGCGCTCGGGCGGCAGTACACCGGCGCCGTGGTCGCCATTTCCATGGTCGACCCGATATTCATCGGTGCGCCGCCCACCAACTCGTGGCTCGTCTTCCTCACCGGGCAGCGCTACAACAACGCGCTTACGTGGACGAAAAAGTTCGGCCCCTTCGGCATGAACCTGCAATACGCATTCGGTGGCATCGCGGGGCAGGGCTCGGCCCGCTCTTCCGCTTCGGGAGGGCTGTCCTGGGAGCAGGACGGTCACGTCTTCACCGGTCAATTGCAGCAGACGCACGACTCGCAGAGCCGCACTGCGAAGACGTGGTCGCTCGGCGCCAAAGTGAGCTATGGCAAATGGAAGTTCCACGCCGACTATCTGCAAAGCCAGCGCGACGCCGGCTTCGACGTGACCAACGGGGGTGTCGACTACGCGTCGATCACCAACATGAGCACGGCCGCCACACCGACGACCGTTGCCGCCATCGGCTCGGTCTTCTCCGCCGCGCGTCGCGATCAGTTCTTCACGCTGGGGGCGAGCTACCTGCTCAACCCGTCATGGCAGTTCATCGTGGCGTATATGCAGGACAACACCAGCGCCGTGAACTTCAGCGGCAAGCGCCAGACGGTCTACGGCGTTGTCGATTACTTCTTCTCCAAACGCACCGACGTGTATTTCGCCACGGCGTATGAGCGCGTCGACGGCGGATGGTCCGGACTCTTCGGCACCACGACCACCGACTGGACCGGCGGCAACGGCGTGAAGCTCAACGGTTACGACAATCAAATGAGCTACTACGTCGGCTTGCGTCATCGCTTCTGACGCCAGCGCAACGCCTGTGCTTCGCGCACGAACCGTGCTGCGAAGACGCTGCGAGAAAACGCGTGCGGCGCAGCGGGAAGATTGCTGCGCCGCACCGTGAAATCCCTTGCCGTGCCTGCGTTTGCAGGCGCTGCCTTCAACCATTGCCGAAGGCTTAGGTGTTTTCCCGATAGGACATTTTGTCCGTCCGTTTGTTCTATTGACCGGACATTATGACACTTCCAGAATCGCCGCATGGACACCCCACTTCCGCTTCCGAAGTACCACCAGATCTACCTCGTGCTGCGCGAGCAACTGCAGGAGGGACGCTTCGACCGTGACGGCGTGCCGGGCGAGCATCTGCTGGCCGATCAGTTCAGCGTTGCGCGCATCACGGTCCGCAAGGCGATGGAGATGCTCGTGGCCGACGGTCTCGTCGTGCGGCGCCCGGGGCTCGGCACCTGGCCGCTGCATGCTGGGCAGCGCACCGGCGGCGGCAAGGCGCCCGGCATCTCGCGCGAGAAGGCTCACCTCACGGGGCTGCTGGAGAACATCGTCAACATGGGGTTGCGCACGAGCGTGTCGGTGCTCGAGTCGTCGGTCGTGGGCGCCAGCGAAGCGGTTGCCGAAGCGCTCGCGCTCGCCCCCGGCGCGCCGGTCTACAAGAGCATTCGCGTGCGCAGCACGCAGGCCGGCCCGCTGTCGTACATCACCACGCACGTGCCGGAGGGCATCGCCCGCATCAATCGCGAGGAGCTCGAGCGCAAGCCGCTGCTCATGCTGCTCGAAGCCGCGGGCGTCGAACTGGGCGGCGCCACGCAAACCATTTCCGCGCGTCTGGCCGATGCCGTCGTGGCGCGCCATCTCGACATTGCCGTCGGCTCCGCGCTGCTCGCGGTCACGCGCCTGGTGCGCGATGTGGCCGATCGCCCGGTGCAACTGCTGCAAGGCCTGTATCGCCCCGACCGCTACCAGTACCAGCTCCAGCTCTCGCGCGTCGGCGACATCGACGCCAAGGTCTGGGTCAGCGAAGAGCTGTCCGCCCAATTCCACTGATCACGTCCGGAGAATCGCCAATGAGTTCGCGTCGCACGTTCCTGCGTCAGTCCACCGCCCTGGCCGCGCTTGCCGCCGCCACCACCGCGCCCTGGGCCGCGCGCGCCGCCGGCAAGCCCGTGAAGATCGGCGTGCTGCATCCGGTCACCGGTGCGCTCGCCTATTCGGGCCAGCAATGCCGCCTCGGCGCGCTGCTGGCCGTCGACGACATCAACGCTGCCGGCGGCATCAGGTCGCTTGGCGGCGCGCCCATCGAAGCCGTGCTCGGCGACGCGCAATCGCGCCCGGAAGCCGGCTCGGCCGAAGTCGAGAAGATGAACGAGGCGGGCGTGTCGGCCATCGTCGGCGCGTATGCGTCGGCCATATGCCTCGCCACGACGCAGACCGCCGCGAAATACAACCTGCCTCACGTGGTGGACGTGGGCGTTGCCGACCAGATCGTCGAGCGCGGCCTTGCGAACACGTTCCGTTTCGGCCCGGGCTATCGCATGTGCTCGCTGCGCGCCGTCGACGATCTCGCCGCGCTCAACGCCGCGGCCGGCAAGCCGGCGAGGACGGTCATGATCGTGCACGAGGAGTCGCTCTTCGGCACCGGCACGGCGGCGCTGCTGCAAAAGGAGCTGCCTGCGCGCGGCTTCGAGATCAAGGAAATCATCAAGCACGCCAACCCCACGCGCGACTTCAACAACATCGTGCTGCGCATGCGCTCGGTCAACCCGGACATCGTGATTCCGGCGAACTACTACAACGAGTACGCACTGCTGCTGCGCGCGATGAAGCAACAGAAGGTGCGCCCGAAGGCGATCTACTCGGTCCTGGGCGGTGCGGCGTCGAGCTACAAGTTCCTCAAGGAGTTTCCGGACATTGCCGACGGCATCATCGACTGCAACCACTGGTTCAACCCAAACGACGCACGCGTGGCCTCGCTCAAGCGGCGCACGGAAGCGAAGGGCGCTTTCTTCAGCTACGAAGTCTTCATGACATACACGGCGATGATGCTGCTCGCCGACGCGATCGAGCGCGCCAAGTCGGTCGACCGGGCCGCGATCACGGCAGCGCTGGCCTCGAGCACGTTCAAGGACCACCTGATGCCGTATGGGCCGACCAAGTTCGTGAACGGCCAGAACACGGGGGCGCAGCCGCTGCTCACGCAGGTCTCGGGCGGCGATATCAAGGTCATTCTGCCGGACGGCTACCGCCAGGTCGCGCCGGTGTTTCCGCTCAAGGCCTGACGCGATGCTCGATCCCGTCATTCTGCTCTCGGCGTTGCTTAACGGGCTGACGACCGGCGCGGTGTACGCCCTCATCGCGCTCGGTCTCACGCTCGTCTACGGCGTGCTGCACATCATCAACTTCGCGCACGGCGCGGCATTGATGGTGGCGCTCTATGCCGTGTGGCTGCTCAGGGAGAAGCTCGGCGTCGACCCATACGTCGCGCTGCCGTTCGTCACGCTCGGCATGTTCGCCCTCGGCTATGCGCTGCAGCGCGTCGTGATCGAGCGCGCCAGTCACGGCAAGGACGAGAACATCCTGCTCGTCACGCTGGGCCTGGCCATCGTGCTCGAGAACCTGGCGCTCGTATGGTTCAAGTCCGACACGCACACCATCGACACGCCCTACACGCTCGCCACGGTGGACGTGGGCCCGGTGATGCTGGCCGTGCCGAAGCTGATCGCGTTCGGCGGCGCGCTGGCGGCCGCGGCGATGCTGTTCTGGCTGATGCGCGCGACCGATCTTGGCCGCGCGATTCGCGCGGTCGCCAAGGAGAAGCACGGCGCGAAGCTCATGGGCATCGACGTCGAACGCGTGTACGCGGTGTCGTTCGGCATCGGCATGGCCTGCGTCGGTGCGGCGGCGTGCTTCCTGCTGCCGACGTACTACGTCAATCCGCAAGTGGGCGGCGGCTTCGTGCTGGTGGCCTTCACGATCGTGGTGCTCGGCGGCATGGGCAGCTTCACCGGCGCGCTCATCGGCGGGCTGCTCATCGGCGTCGTGGAGTCGCTAAGCGGCCTGTGGCTCGGCGATTCGCTCGGGCAGATCGGCATCTTCGCCATTTTCATCATCGTCGTGCTGCTGCGCCCGCAGGGGCTGTTCGGCGCGCGGGCCTGAAGGGACGGGAGAGCAAAGATGCAAAGCATGAGCAGGAGCAAGCGATGAGAGATCTTCGATGGATCGTGTTGTTCGGCGTTGTCGCGACGGCGCTACTCGTCACGCTGCAGTCGGGCGTGTGGCTGTCGTTTCTGATGATGACGCTCTACACGGTGCTGCTCTCGCAGTCGTGGAACATTCTGGGCGGTTTCGGCGGACAGTTGTCGTTCGGCCACGCGCTCTTCTTCGGCGTGGGCGCCTACGCGCAAGCGATCGCGCAACTGCGCTGGGGATGGAACCCGTGGGCGGCCATGCCTTTGGCTATCGCGACGGGCACGCTGGTGGCCATGGTCATCGGCGCGGTTACGTTCCGCTATGGCCTCAAGGGGTCGTACTTCGCGCTGGTGACGCTCGCGTTCGCGGAGGTGTTCCGCATTCTGGCCGTCTCGCTGCCATTTACCGGCGCGGGCGTGGGCCTGATGGTGCCGTTGCACCAGGGCGTGAGTCAGTTGCAGTTCGCCTCGCCGCGCGGCTATGCGTTCGTGCTGCTCGCGTTCGTGGTGGCCGCGTTGCTGGTGACGGCATGGTTGCGGCATTCGCGCTTCGGCGCCTGGCTACAGGCGGTGCGCGACAACGAGAGCGCCGCGCGCGCGGTGGGGGTGAACCCGCTGCGCGTGAAGCTCGGCGCGATCGCGCTGTCCGGCGCGTTCATGAGCGCCGCGGGCGTGTGCTACGTGCAGATGTTCCAGTACATCGACGCGGGCATTGCCTTCGGTTCGACGATCTCGGTCGAGGCGCTCGTCGGTGTGATCGTCGGTGGGCTCGGCACGCTGTGGGGACCGGTGCTCGGCGCCGCCGTGCTGTACACGCTGGGCGAGCTCACCCGCAACCTTTTCGGTGAATTGCCGGGGCTGTCGATGGTGATCTATGGCGCCGTGCTGATTCTGATCGTGATGTTCCTGCCGCGCGGCATGACGGGCGCCGGGGCATCGGTGCGCCGCCTGTTCGGCATGGACAAAACCAGCACGCGAGCGCACGGCGAAGGGCGCAACGACGCACGAGCGGCCGCGGCGCGCGAGGAGAAGGCCCGTGTCTGAAGCCTTGTTGAAAGCCGATGGCCTGTCCATCACCTTCGGCGGCCTGAAGGCCGTGCAGGACGTCAGTCTCACGATCCGGCCGGGCACGCTGAGCGCGCTCGTCGGGCCGAACGGCGCGGGCAAGACCACGTTGTTCGGCCTGCTCTCGGGGTTCCTCACGCCGAGCGCCGGCCGGGTCGAATTCCTGGGGCGCGACATCACCGGCCAGGCGCCGTTCGTGACGGCGCGCCAGGGCCTCACGCGCACGTTCCAGATCGTGCAGCCGTTCGGCGCGCAGACGGTGCGCGAGAACATTGCCGTCGGCGCGCATCTGCACGAGAGCAATCGGCGCGCTGCACTGCGTGAGGCCGAGGCCATCGCCGTGCGCACCAACCTGCAGGCGCAGCTCGACAAGCCGGCGGCCGATTTGACGGTGTGCGGGCGCAAGCGCCTGGAACTGGCGCGCGCGCTGGCCACGCGCCCACGCCTGCTGCTGCTTGACGAAGTGCTCGCCGGTCTCAATCCGAGCGAGATCGACGAAATGATCCCCGTGGTGCGCGACATCGCGGACAGCGGCGTGACGGTGCTGATGATCGAGCACGTAATGCGCGCCGTCATGAGTCTTGCCGAGCACGTGTGGGTGCTCGCGCAAGGCCGGCTGATCGCCGCGGGCACGCCGCGGGAGGTGACCTCCGATCCCGCCGTCGTCGAGGCCTATCTCGGGCATGGCACGGCGGCGCGTCTGGCCGCGCATGCTGCCCAGGCAGCCCAGGTCGGGCAGCTCGGGGCGGTTGGGCACAAGGGAGGCATGCAATGAGCCATCTGCTCGAAGTCGAGGGCCTGCGCACCGGCTACGGCCGTGTGGAAGTGCTGCGCGGTGTTGATCTGACGGTCGGCGAGGGAGAGATCGTGGTGCTGCTCGGCAGTAACGGCGCCGGCAAGTCCACGCTCAACAACACGCTCTCGGGCATCAATCCGGTGTGGGCGGGACGGGTGCGGTTCGACGGCCACGATCTGACCGGACGTCACTACCGCGAGGTCGTCAAGGCGGGCTTGATTCAGGTGCCCGAAGGCCGGCGCATCTTCCCGAACCTCAGCGTGCGCGAGAACCTCGCCCTCGGCGCGTTCGCCCGCGCTCGCGCGCAGCGCGAGCGCAGCCTGGAGCGCATGCTCGATCTGTTTCCGCGTCTGCGCGAGCGCATCGCCCAGCCGGCCGGGACGATGTCCGGTGGCGAGCAGCAGATGCTCGCCATCGGGCGCGGCCTGATGGCCGAGCCGCGGCTGCTGATTCTCGACGAACCGTCGCTCGGGCTCTCGCCGCTCATGGTCGAGGAACTGTTCTCGCTCATCGCGCGTTTGCAGCGCGACGGTCTGTCGATCCTGCTCGTCGAGCAGAACGTCGGCCAGTCACTCGAGACGGGCCAGCGCGGCTACGTGCTCGAGAACGGCGCCATTGGCCACAGCGGTACGTGCGCGGAACTGCTCGCCAGCCCCGAGCTGCGCCGCGCCTATCTCGGAATGTAAGGGACTCATCGTGGCTCAAACTCTCACGCAAAAGCTGCTGGCCGCCGCCTGTGGGCGCGCCGAGGTAGCCGTCGGCGAGATCGTGACGTGCAAGGTCGATCTCGCCATGTTTCACGACTCGAGCGGCCCGCGCCGCCTCCAGCCGATGCTCGAATCGCTTGGCGCTCAACTGTGGGACAAGTCGAAGGTCGTGCTCGTGATCGACCACTACGTGCCCGAGTCGGACGACGAATCGCGCCGCATCGTGCGCATCGCGCGCGACTGGGCGCGGGCGCAGGCGCTGCCCAACGTCTACGACTCGGTCGGCATCTGCCATGTGGTCGTGCCCGAGCACGGCCACCTGCGCCCCGGCATGTTCTGCGTGGGCGGCGACTCGCATTCGCCGACCGGCGGCGCGTTCGGCGCGTACATGTTCGGTATCGGCAGCACGGAAATGCTCGGTGTGGCCGTGTCCGGCGAAATCTGGGTGAAGGTGCCCGACACCCTCCAGATGCGTTGGGACGGGCGGCTCGCCGACGGCGTCACGGCCAAGGACATGATGCTGCACATGATCGGCCGCTTCGGCATGAACGGCGGGCGCTATCAGGCCATCGAGTTTTGCGGCGAGGCGGTGCGTGCGCTGTCGATGCAGGAGCGCATGACGCTCTCGAACATGAGCGCCGAACTGGGCTCGCAAGTCGGGCTGATCGCCCCGGATGCGACCACCGTCGACTACCTGCGCTCGGTCGGCGTGACGGGCCCGATCGACGTCGGGCGCTGGCAAAGCGACGCGGGCGCGCGGGCCGAAGTGCACGCGTTCGACGCGAGCACGCTCGCCCCGCAGGTCGCCGCGCCGCACAGTCCCGCCAACACGCGCGCCATCGACGCGTTTGCCGACGTGGCAATCGATGTGGCCTATCTCGGCGCGTGCACGGGCGCGAAGCTCGACGACCTGCGCGCCGCCGCCCGTGTACTCAGGGGCCGGCGCATTGCCGACGGTATGCGCTTCGTCGTGGCGCCGGCATCCGCGCGCGATCAGGCGCAGGCGGCGAGCGAGGGCGTGATGGACGCGCTCGTCGCGGCCGGTGCGCAGGTGCTCGCCAGCACCTGCGGCGCCTGTGCGGGCTATGGCGGCTCGATCCCGGAAGGGGCGACCGTCATGTCGAGCACCGCGCGCAATTTCAAGGGGCGCATGGGCGCGGAGAGCGCGCAGGTCTATCTCGGCTCGCCCTACGCCGTCGCCGCCGCCGCGCTCACGGGCCGCATTGCCGATCCACGCGACGTCCTCGCCTGATTCCGTACCGACAACGCTCTCCATGACATTGCCAAGGTCTACTCCTGCTTTCGCCGCGCCCGCGCATCGTGCGTGGGTGGTCGGCGCCGACATCGACACCGACGCGCTCGCGCCGGGCGCGTACATGAAATTCGGCATCGACGAGATCGCCCGTCACTGCCTGCATCGCGTGCGGCCCGAATTCGCGGCCGGGGTCGCGCCGGGCGACGTGCTCGTGGCCGGACCGAACTTCGGTATCGGCTCCTCGCGCGAACAGGCGGCCGCCGCGCTCGTACACCTCGGCGTGCGCGCCGTGATCGCACCGTCGTTCAACGGCCTGTATTTCCGCAACGCCTTCAACGTGGGGCTGTTGCTGCTCACGTGCGCCGAGGCGCATCGCATCGCCGAGGGCGAAGCGGTGCGGCTCGCGCCGCGCGAAGGCTTCATCGAGCGCGCCGACGGCACGCGTCTGGCCTGCGAGAACGTGCCGGGCTTCCTGCTCGACATGGTCGAGGCGGGCGGCCTGCTCAATCTGCTCAAGCGGCGCAGCTCGACATCTCACGCGACACCTAACGGAGTTTCTTCATGCTAGATCCCGTCACGCTGGCGGTCCTCAAGGGCCGGCTGGAGCAGATCGCCGACGAAATGGACGCGACGCTCTACCGCAGCGCCTTCAACCCGATCATCGCCGAGGCCCATGACGCCTGCCACGGCATCTACGACGCGGCCAGCGGCGCCACGCTCGTGCAGGGCAAGTCGGGCCTGCCGGTCTTCGTCGGCGCCATGGCCTTCGCCGTGCAGGCGGCCGCGCGCGCCGCGGCCGAGCGCGGCGGCATGGTCGAGGGCGACGTCTGGCTGTTCAACGACCCCTACGAAGGCGGCACGCACGCCAACGACTTCAAGCTCGTTCGCCCCGTCTTCCGTGACGGCCGGCTGTATTGTTTTCTCGCTTCGGCCGCGCATTGGCACGACGTGGGCGGCGCAGTGCCGGGCAACTACAACCCGGCGGCGACCGAGTGCTGGCAGGAGGCGGTGCAGATCCCGCCGGTGCGCATCGTGCGCGGCGGCGAACTCGACGCCGACGTGCTCGCCATTCTCAAGGCCAACACGCGTTTGCCCGATAGCCTCTGGGGCGATCTGAACGGGCAGTTGGCGGCGCTCGAACTGGGCGGGCGACGCCTGTCCGATCTGCTCGACGAATACGGCGACGCCACGGTGCAGGAGGCGCTCGCCCAGTTGCGCGAGCGCGCCGTGAAACTGATGCGCGCTCACGTGGGTGCGCTGCCCGACGGCGAATACGTTTATCGCGACACGCTCGACAACGACGGCGTGCGCGACGAGCCGCTCACCATCGCGCTGCGCATGCGCGTGGCGGGCGACACGCTCACGCTGGACTTCACCGGCACGTCGCCGGCGTGCATGGGGCCGGTAAATATCTCGCGCGCCACGGCCATTGCGGCGTGTTACGTCGCGCTCAAGCACCTGTTCCCGGACGTGCCCGCCAACGCCGGCGTGCTCGACGCCGTGCGCTTCGAGCTGCCCGAAGGGCTGCTCATCTCCGCGCAACGCCCGCGTCCGGTCGGCGGCTACACCGAGACCATCCTGCGCATGATCGACGTGATCTTCTGCGCCATGGCGCAGGCCGCTCCCGAGCGCGCCATGGCGCAGGCCTACGGCACCATCAACGCGCTGTCGATCGCGGGCTATCGCACCGATGCGGCGCGCAAGGGCCAGCGCTGGGTGATGTTCAGCTTCTTCGGCGGCGGCCATGGCGGTCACAGCGACGGCGACGGCCTGTCGCACGGCAACGCCCCGATCTCGACGGCCACCATTCCGCCGGTGGAGATTCTCGAAGCCGCTTATCCCGTGCGTTTCACGCAATGGGCCCTGCGCCCCGACTCCGCCGGCGACGGCGAGCATCGCGGCGGACTGGGCGCCATCTACGAAATCGAGCTGCTCGAAGACAGTGCCGAGGCTTTCGTGTTCGGCGAGCGCGGGCGCTCGGCGCCGCAGGGCATTGCCGGCGGCCGGGCATCGGTGCCCAACGTCTTTCGCTATCAGCGCGAGGGGCAGTGGCATATGCCGCCGATGGCCTCGAAGATGCTCGGCATCAAGCTCGCGCGCGGCGAGCGCGTCCGGCTGGAGACGCCGGGCGGCGGCGGCTACGGCGACCCGGCCCGGCGCGACACGCGCCAGCGCGAACACGATCGTGCGATGGGCTATGTGACAGGGGCGAAGGCGGATACCCGCGCTGACGCCGCCGACCAGGCAACGAAGGAGCAACAGGCATGAGTGCAGTCGCCACCCCCCAATCCCCGCTCGTCGTTGGCGTCGACGTGGGCGGAACCTTTACCGATCTGTTCGTGCTCGACGAGGCGGCCGGCGTGGCGCGCATCGTGAAGGTGCCGTCCACGCGCGGCGAGGAAGCGCGCGGCTTCATGAACGGAATCGAGCGCGTCGATGCGTCGGGCAAGGGCGGCGCCGCGGCGATCGCCACCATCGTGCATGGCACGACGGTGGGCACGAACGCGCTGCTCGAGCGCAAGGTCGCCCGCACGGGCATCATCACCACGGCAGGCTTTCGCGACGTGCTCGAGATGCGCCGCCGCGACCGGCCGGCCACGTGGGGCCTGCGCGGCAATTTCACGCCCATCGTGCCGCGCGATCTGCGGCTCGAAGTCGACGAGCGCGTGCTGGCCGACGGCACGGTGCACACCGAAGTCGATATCGCGCAGGTCGAGGCCGCGGCACGCGCGCTGCTCGAAGCGGGATGCGAAGCGGTTTGCGTGTTCTTCGTCAACGCCTACGCGAATCCGGTAAACGAGCAACGGGCGGTCGCCGCGGTGCGTGCGTTGTGGCCCAATGGCAACGTGACGGCCGCCACCGAAGTGCTGCCCGAGATCCGCGAGTTCGAGCGCTGCTCGACCGCGACGCTCAACGCGTCGCTGCAGCCGGTGGTGGGCGGCTATCTCACGCGGCTCGCGCGCGACCTGCAGGCGCAGGGCTTCGGCGGCGAACTGCTCGTGGTGCAGAGCAATGGCGGGATCATGTCGCGCGAGACGGCGAGCGACGTGCCGGTGCGCACGGCGCTCTCGGGCCCCGCGGCCGGCGTGATCGCATGCGCGGCCATTGCGCGCGCGGCCGGTTTCGCCAACGTGGTCACGGGCGACATGGGCGGCACGTCGTTCGACGTGTCGCTGGTCGCGGGCGGCGAAGCCTCGCTCTCTGCGCAGACGTCCATCGAATTCGGCATGGTCGTGCGCTCGCCGATGATCCAGATCGAGACGATCGGTGCGGGCGGCGGCTCGATTGCGTCCGTCGATGCGGGCGGCCTGCTGCAGGTCGGCCCCGAGTCGGCCGGCAGCGTGCCGGGGCCGGCGTGCTATGGGCGCGGCAATTCGCGCCCCACCGTCACGGACGCCAACGTGCTGCTCGGCCGCATTGCCGCCGACCGGCCGTTGGGCGGCGGGTTGCTGGCAAAGCTCGACGCGAGCCTGGCCGAACGCGCGATCGGCGAGCACGTGGCCGAGCCGCTCGGACTCGACGTCCACGCGGCGGCCGAAGCCATTCTCACCGTTGCCAATGCGAAGATGGCCGGCGCCATTCGCGTGGTCTCGATCGAACGCGGCCACGATCCGCGCCAGTTCGCCTACATGCCGTTCGGCGGCGGGGGCGCGCTGCACGTGTGCGCGATGATGCGCGAGGTCGGCACCACGACCGGCATCGTGCCGCGCTATCCGGGTGTGACCTCCGCGCTCGGCTGCGTGATCGCCGACATGCGGCACGACAGCGTGCAGACGCTCAACCAGCCGCTCGCCGCGCTCGACACGGACGATCTCGTCGCGCGCGTGGAGGCGCTGGGGCAGGCATGCCAGCAACGCCTCGACTCGGCCGGCGTGCGCTTCGACGCCGTGCGCGAAGTCATCGAACTCGACATGCTCTACGTGGGCCAGAGCCACACGGTGCGGGTGCCGGTGGCGCGCGAGGCGCTCGATCGCGAAGGTATTGCACGGGCATTCGAGACCGCGTATCGCGAGGCTTTCGGGCGCGCGCTCGACGGCATTGCGGTGCGCATCATGAACCTGCGCTATGCGCGCATAGGCGTGCGTCCGAAGTTCGACCTCGCGGTGCTCGCGCCGCAAGCGACCGAAATGCCGGCGCCGCTCGGCACGCAGCGCGTCTATCACGCGGGCCAGTGGTGGGACGCCGTGCGGCATGCACGCCTGGACCTGCCGGTCGGCGCCGTGGTCGCGGGGCCCGCCATCCTCGAACAGTCCGACACGACGATCTGGCTCGAACCCGGTTTCTCCGGGCGCGTCGATGCGCTGGGCAATCTGCTCATCACGCGCGACGCCTGAGCCCCACCACAGGAGATTCGGCTCATGAGCCCGACCGCAAGATTCGATGCGACGCGCACTGCGCTCGTCATCGTCGATCTACAGAACGATTTCATTACGCCCGGCGGCGCCTACGATCGGGGGGGCGCGACAACGGCCGAGGCGCAGGCGCTGCCCGCGCGCCTTGCGCCTGTCGCCCGCTCGCTCAAGGCGGCCGGCGGCTACGTGGCGGCAAGCCAGTTCACGCTTTGGCCCGACGCGCACGGCGAGCCGATGATCTCGCCGCACCTGAAGCAATTGCGCCCGTTCCTGCGGCGCGGCGACTTCGTGGCGGGCACGAACGGGCACGCCACGGTGGCGTCGTTGGCCGGACACGTCGACGTCTCGGTGTGGAAGGTCGCCTATTCCGCCTTCTTCAATACGCAGCTCGACTGGGTGCTGCGGCGAGCCGGCATCGACACGGTGGCGGTGTGCGGCATCGTGACGAATGGCGGCGTGGCCAGCACGGTGCGCGACGCCCACATGCGCGATTACCGCGTGCTCGTGCTCGCCGACGGCTGCGCCGCGCCGACTCCAGCGGCGCACGACGCCGCGCTTGCCGATCTGCTCACGGTCGGCGAAATCGTCACTTGCGAGGCCTTCGCAGGCCGGATCGCAGCATGAGCGCACACGGCATGACGGAAGGCCCCGTCGTTCGAAAGGGGCGCCCGCCCGTCGACGACCTGCCGCAGGTGAGCGTGGTGATCGTCGGCGCGGGCGCGTGCGGGCTGACGGCCGCGCTCGTGCTGCAGGACGCCGGCGTCGACTGCGTGCTGCTCGAGCGCGACGCCGTGCCGAGCGGCTCGAGCGCGCTGTCATCGGGTTTCATTCCGGCCGCGGGCAGCGCCGTGCAGCGTGCTGCCGGCATCGACGACAGTCCGGCGCGGTTCGCGGACGACATCATGCGCAAGACCAGGGGCACCGCCGCCGCGCATCTGGTGGCGGCGTACACCCAGGCGTCGGGACCGGCCATCGATGCGCTGGCGCGCCACGGCCTGACGTTCGACGTGCTCGACGGCTTTCTGTACCCCGGACACAGCGTGCGCCGCATGCACAGCCTGCCCGAGCGTACCGGTGCGGCCCTCATGGCGGCGCTCGAGCGCGCGGTGCTGGCAACCGACGCCGCCATTCTCACGCGCACGCTCGTGCGCGAGCTGTGGCTCGACGACGCCGGCCGCGTGCAGGCCGTGGGGGGCGTGCGGCCCGACGGCGCGATGGAGTACCTGGGGTGCGACATGCTGCTGCTCGCCTGCAACGGTTTCGGCGGCAATGCGGCGCTGCGTGCCGAATGGCTGCCGGAGATGGCCCACGCCGTGTATGGCGGCCACGAGGGCAACGACGGCAGCGCGCTGCTGTGGGGCAGGGCGCTCGGTGCGGCGCAGGCCGATCTGGGCGGCTATCAGGGCCATGGCTCGTGGGCGAGCCCGCATGGGGTGCTGATCTCGTGGGCCGTCATCATGGATGGCGGCGTGCAGGTCAATCGTGAAGGCCGGCGTTTTCACGACGAAACGCACGGCTATTCAGAGGCGGCCGTCAACGTGCTGGCGCAGCCGGGCGGCGTCGCGTGGAACGTGTTCGATGCGAAAACGCTCGCGCTTGCGCGCACATTCCCCGACTTCCGGGAGGCCGAAGCCGCGGGCGCGCTCAAGCGCTGCGCCGACGTCGACGCGCTTGCCGCCGCGATCGGATGCGACGCGGCCGCGCTGCGCGCCACGCTCGACGGCGTGAGGCCCGATGCCACGCCGGCGGACGGGCGGCGCTTCACCCGAACGCTCCATGCGCCGTATTACGCCGTCAAGGTCACGGGGGCGCTGTTTCACACCCAGGGCGGCCTCGACATCGACGCACACTGCCGCGTGCTGCGCACCGACGGTTCGCCGTTTCCCAATCTATTGGCCGCCGGCGGCGCGGCGCGAGGCGTATCGGGCAACGCCGTATGGGGCTACTTGTCCGGCAACGGATTGCTCTCGGCCGTGGCGGGCGGGTATCTGGCCGCCACGACCGCCATCGCAACGCTCGGCGCTGCATCACATTCCCAGGAGACTTGCGCATGACGACATCGTCGTCTCTCAAACCGCGGCTTGCCGATCGGCTCGGACAAGGCGTGCTGCTCGCGCCCGGCGTGTACGACGCGCTGTCCGCGCTCGTCGCCGCGCAAGCCGGCTTCGACGCGCTGTATCTGTCGGGCGCGTCCATTGCCTACACGCGGCTCGCTCGCTCCGACATCGGGCTCACGACCTATCCCGAAGTGGAGGACACGCTCGCGCGCATTGCCGAGCGCGTGCCGGTGCCCGTGATCGTCGACGCCGACACGGGCTTCGGCAATGCGTTGAACGTCAAGCGAACCGTGCGCGGTTTCGAGCGCGCCGGCGCGGCCATGATCCAGCTGGAAGACCAGACGTTTCCGAAGCGCTGCGGGCATCTCGACGGCAAGGGCGTCGTGAGCGTGCAGGAAATGGCGGGCAAGGTGCGCGCGGCGGTCGACGCGCGGCACGACGCCGGCACGCTGATCCTCGCGCGCACCGATGCGGTGGCCGTCGAAGGGCTCGATGCCGCGCTCGATCGCGCCGAGCGCTATCTCGAAGCGGGCGCGGACGCGTTGTTCATCGAAGCGTTGCGCACGACCGAGCAGATGGCCGCGGCATGCGAGCGCTTCGCCGCGCGCGTGCCGCTGCTCGCCAATATGGTCGAGGGCGGCAAGACGCCGGTGCACAGCGCCCGGGCGCTGGCCGACATCGGTTTTCGCATCGTCATCTTCCCCGGCGGCACGGCGCGCGCGGTCGCGCACGCGCTGCAGGGGTATTACGCGAACCTTCGCGAGCACGGAACGACCGCCGCCTGGCGCGACCGCATGCTCGACTTCGACGGGCTCAACGCCGTGATCGGCACGCCCGAACTGCTGGCCGAGGGAAAGCGCTACGAATGAAGCGCGCCCGGCCAACGGCCGGCGCGTTGTCCGGTGGCAGCGGCGTGTCACGTGGGTCACGCCGTCGTCAGACGCCTGCCGCAGCACATCGCGGCAGGCTTTTTTCGTATTGGCCGCGCCCGCTCAGACGATGCCGTCGCGGCGCAGCTCGGCGATCTTCGCGTCGTCGAAGCCCAGACGCTCGCGCAGGATGTCGTCGCTGTGCTGGCCCAGCGTCGGCGGCGCAGTGCGCGCGAGCGGCGGCGTCTCGCTCATCTTCATGGGGCTCGCCACCAGGCGTGCGACCCCGCCCGACGGATGAGGCAGCTCGAGCGCCATCTCGCGCGCGATCACCTGCGGGTGCGCGAACACTTCGGGCAGCGTGTTGATCGGGCCGCACGGTACGCCGGCCGCTTCGAGCCTGTCGATCCATGCGTCCTTGCCGAACTTGCGCACCATGCGCGCGAGCAGCGGCACGAGCGCCTCGCGATGGCGCACGCGCGCCGGGTTCGTGGCGAACCGTTCGTCATCGGCCAGCGCCGGTTCGCCGCCGGCTTCCACGAACTTGCGGAACTGGCCGTCGTTGCCCACGGCGACGATGATCCAGCCGTCGTCGCCGGTCTGGAAGGTCTGATACGGCACGATGTTCGGATGCGCGTTTCCCCAGCGCACGGGCGCCTTGCCGCTCGCCAGATAGTTGGTGTTCATGTTGGCGAGCATGGCGACCTGCGTGTCGAGCAGGGCCATGTCGATGTACTGGCCCACGCCGGTGCGATCGCGGTGGGTGAGCGCGGCCATGATGGCCAGGCTTGCGTACATGCCGGTCATCAGGTCGGCGATCGCCACGCCGGCCTTCTGCGGACCGCCCCCGGGCAGGCCGTCGCGCTCGCCCGTGATGCTCATGAAGCCTCCGATGCCCTGCACGATGAAGTCGTAGCCGGCGCGCGAGGCGTATGGGCCATTCTGGCCGAAACCGGTCACCGAGCAATAGACGAGGTCGGGCCTGACGGCCCTGAGCGAAGCGTAATCGAGCCCATATCTGGCGAGCTGGCCGACCTTGTAGTTCTCGACGACGACGTCGCTCTGCGCGGCCAGGGCGCGCACGATGGCCTGCCCCTCGGGACGCGAGATGTCCAGCGTGAGCGAGCGCTTGTTGCGATTGGCGGCAAGGTAGTAGGCTGCCTCGGCCGTGTCGTTGCCCTCGGCGTCGCGCTGATAGGGCGGGCCCCAACTGCGCGTGTCGTCGCCCACGCCGGGGCGCTCCACTTTGATTACGTCCGCGCCCAGATCGGCAAGGTTCTGCGTCGCCCACGGACCGGCCAGCACGCGCGAAAGATCCAGCACCCGAATATGGCTCAGCGCGCCCATCGTCATCTCTCTCCTTGAGGGGATCGCCTCATGGTCGCCGACGTTGCGTGTCGGGCGTCATGTGCGAAACGTTGTTTTGCAATGCGGAACTCGTGGTCAGCAGTCTACGTGGGTGACTGGCGTCTTGACCAGCGTCGTTTCGCAGTGCGGTTGGCAGCGGTTCGATGGGTGCCGAGCGCGTGGCCGAGGGTGTGGCCGAGCACGCGGTGGAAGGCGCGGCGCGGTGATACGGCCGATTTCCCGTATAATCAAAAGTTTGCAAAATACCCGCCAGGCTTCGCTTTGCGCCCGCCCGGTCCCCACGCTCTCAAGCACGCTATGAAAGTCGCAGACATTCGGGAAAAATTCCTCAACTTCTTCGAGTCGAAGGGGCACACGATCGTGCGCTCGTCGAGCCTCGTGCCGTCCAATGACCCCACGCTGCTGTTCACGAACTCCGGCATGGTGCAGTTCAAGGACGTCTTCCTCGGCCTCGAGACGCGCCCCTACAAGCGTGCGACCACGGCCCAGCGCAGCGTGCGCGCCGGCGGCAAGCACAACGATCTGGAGAACGTCGGCTACACGGCCCGTCACCACACGTTCTTCGAAATGCTGGGCAACTTCTCGTTCGGCGACTACTTCAAGCGCGAAGCGATCCAGTACGCATGGGCGTTGCTCACCGACGTCTACAAACTGCCCAAGGACAAGCTCTGGGTCACGGTCTACAAGGAAGACGACGAGGCCTACGACATCTGGGCGAAGGAAGTCGGCGTGCCGACCGAGCGCATCATCCGCATCGGCGACAACAAGGGCGCGCGCTACGCGTCGGACAACTTCTGGCAGATGGCCGACACCGGTCCGTGCGGCCCGTGCTCGGAAATCTTCTACGACCACGGCCCCGACGTGTGGGGCGGCCCGCCGGGATCGCCCGAAGAGGACGGCGATCGCTATATCGAAGTGTGGAACCTCGTGTTCATGCAGTTCAACCGCGACGAGCAGGGCAACATGACGCCGCTGCCCAAGCCGTGCGTCGACACCGGCATGGGGCTGGAGCGTATCGCGGCCGTGCTGCAACACGTGCACAGCAACTACGAGATCGACCTGTTCCAGCACCTGATCAAGGCCGCGGCGCGCGAGACCGGCGTGAGCGATCTGAGCGCGAACTCGCTCAAGGTGATCGCCGATCACATCCGCGCCTGCTCGTTCCTGATCGTCGACGGCGTGATCCCCGGCAACGAAGGCCGCGGCTACGTGCTGCGCCGTATCATCCGCCGCGCGATCCGTCATGGTTACAAGCTCGGCTGCAAGCAGCCGTTCTTCTATAAGCTCGTGCCGGATCTGGTCGCCGAAATGGGCGCGGCCTATCCGGAGCTGGCCCAGGCGCAGCAGCGCGTGACGGACGTGCTCAGGCAGGAAGAAGAGCGCTTCGGCGAAACCATCGAGAACGGCATGGAGATTCTCGAAGGCGCGCTGGCCGATCTGGCCGCGCGCGGCGTGACCACGCTCGACGGCGAACTCGCGTTCAAGCTGCACGACACGTATGGCTTCCCGCTCGATCTGACGGCGGACGTCTGCCGCGAGCGCAACATCTCGGTCGATGAAGCCGGTTTTGACGCCGCGATGGCGCGTCAGCGCGAGCAGGCGCGCGCCGCCGGCAAGTTCAAGATGGCGACGGCCCTCGAGTACGACGGCGACAAGACGCGCTTCCAGGGCTACGACACGCTGTCCATCGAAGGCGCGAAGATCACGGCGCTGTACGTCGACGGCACAAGCGTGGGCAAGCTGGGCGCGGGCCAGCAGGGTATCGTGGTGCTCGACACCACCCCGTTCTATGCCGAGTCGGGCGGTCAGGTCGGCGATCAGGGGCTGATCACGACGGCCGGCGCGCGCTTCGGTGTGGCCGATACGCAGAAAATCCAGGCCGACGTTTTCGGTCACTACGGCACGCTCGAATCGGGCGAACTGAAGGTGGGCGACGCCGTGACGGCGCAGGTCGATGCCGTGCGTCGCGCGCGCACGGTGCGCAACCACTCGGCGACGCACCTGATGCACAAGGCGCTGCGCGAGGTGCTCGGCACCCACGTGCAGCAAAAGGGCTCGCTCGTCGACGCCGACAAGACACGCTTTGACTTCGCGCACAACGCCGCCATGACCGCCGACGAAATCCGTCGCGTGGAAGACATCGTCAACGCCGAAGTGCTGGCCAACGCACCGGTGCATGCGGCGCTCATGTCCTACGACGATGCGGTAAAGGGCGGCGCGATGGCCCTGTTCGGCGAAAAGTACGGCGACGAAGTGCGCGTGCTCGACATCGGCACGTCGCGCGAACTGTGCGGCGGCACGCACGTGGCGCGCACGGGCGACATCGGCCTGTTCAAGATCGTGATGGAAGGCGGCGTGGCCGCCGGTATCCGCCGCGTGGAAGCGATCACCGGCGACAACTCGGTGCGCTTCGTGCAGAAGCTCGACGACCAGCTCAACGAAGCCGCGGCCGCGCTCAAGACGCAGCCGGCCGAACTGACGCCGCGCATCGCGCAGGTGCAGGAGCAGGTCAAGTCGCTCGAGAAGGAACTGGCCGCGCTCAAGTCGAAGCTCGCGTCGAGCCAGGGCGATGAACTGGTCGGGAAGGCGGTCGACGTGAACGGCCTGAAGGTGCTCGCCGCTCAGCTCGACGGCGCCGACGTCAAGACGCTGCGCGAGACGATGGACAAGCTCAAGGACAAGCTCGGGAGCGCAGCCATCGTGCTCGCGGCTGTCGACGGCGGCAAGGTGAGCCTGATCGCCGGCGTGACCGCCGACGCGACCGGCAAGGTCAAGGCGGGCGAGCTGGTCAACTTCGTCGCGCAGCAAGTCGGCGGCAAGGGCGGCGGCCGCCCCGACATGGCGCAAGCCGGCGGCACCGATCCGTCGCAACTGCCGCAGGCGCTCGCCGGCGTGCAGGGCTGGGTCGCGGGCAAGCTGTAATTCGCCGGCAGCCCGTTGGCAATTCGTGGGCGTTGCCGACGGCAGGCGGCGCCCCCGCCTGCGGCGATTCATTCTGTCGGCCCCGGCCGGGCCCTATCAAAACGCGCACTTCGGTGCGCGTTTTTGCTTGTGTTGCCGGCCACCTCAATGCCTGGCGCTCAAACTCGCCGACACGCCGACACGCCGACACGTTGAATGCCCCTGTCCACACAGGGGAACCATCGCCTCGCAAGATGCTTTGCATGTAAAGTATCCGGCATGCCGCGCGCCTCGCTGCGTGTTCTCGCCGTCGTTAGTCCTTGCCCGCCTGCGGGTCAGCCATTCTCATGCCAGCCACACTCGCCGAATCCGACAGTGCCGTCACGCCTCGCCAGCCCCGACCGGAACGCGCGGCGTGGCGCATTGCCCTGTCTTGCATGCTTGCCCTGTCCATTGCGATGGGCATCGGGCGCTTCGCCTTCACGCCCATCCTGCCGCTCATGCTTCATGAGCATCTCACCGACATTCAACACGGTAGCTGGCTCGCGTCGCTGAACTACGCCGGCTATTTCGTGGGCGCGCTGTCGTGCATGTGGCTGCATCTGACGCCGACGCTCATCATTCGCTTCGCGCTGGCGGCCACGGTCGCGTTGACGTTCGCCATGGGCATGACGGAGTCGTTCGTGGTGTGGGCCGTGGTGCGCACGCTCGCGGGCGTGATGAGCGCGTGGGCGATGGTGTTCTCGGCGGGATGGGGATTTCGCAAGCTGGCCGAGCTGCGCATGCCCAGCCTGGGCGGTGTGATCTTCGCCGGGCCGGGCGCTGGCATCGTCGTGACCGGTTTGCTCGCGAGCCTGAACACGGCCATGGCATGGCCCGCGCGGGGTGGCTGGCTGTCGTGTGGCGTGCTCGCGCTGGTGCTGCTCGCCGCGATCTGGCGCACGTTCGTGGCCGATGCGCCGGCGGCATCGGCGGCGCCTGGCGCGAGCCGGACGGCGGACGATGCGGCGCCGCACGCCGCCAACCACGGCAGCGGCGAGAACGTGATCCCGGTGACGGTGCTCTACGGTTTTGCCGGCTTCGGCTACATCATCACGGCGACGTTCCTGCCGGTGATCGCGCGTCAGGCGCTGCCGGGCTCGCCATGGCCCGATCTGTTCTTCCCGCTGCTGGGCCTCATGGTGATTCCCGGCGCGATGATCGGCGCGCGCGCGCCGCTCGCGTGGGACAACCGGCTGCTGCTCGCGGCCTGCTACGTCATGCAAGGCGCGGGGGTGGGCATCGGGATCGTGCTGCCCAACGTTGCCGGTTTCGCGCTCGGCAGCGTGCTCGTGGGGCTGCCGTTTACGGCGATCACCGTGTATGCGGTGCGCGAATGCCGGCGCCTGCGTGGGGACAACGCCAATGGCCTGATCGGTCTGGTCACGGCATCCTACGGCATCGGGCAGATCGTCGGGCCGCTCGTGGCCGCACCGCTGGTCGCCGCCACGGGCAGCTTCACCGCCGCCCTGCTGTGCGCGAGCGGCGTGCTCGCACTCGGCGCAATCGGCTTCGTGTGGGACTGGCGACGCTCGCACGAGCACGCACCCTGAGCCGGGCGCGTCGCCCGGCGCGAGCTTCGACGTTCGGCACTCGCGACACTTTCATCTTCGGAACCTGCGCATGTCCTTTACCCTGAAGGCGGGCAAGAAGGCCGCCACCGCCATGAGCGACGCCGAGCGGCAGATGCGCGTCGACCTGGCGGCCTGCTACCGGCTCGTGGCGCTCCATGGCTGGGACGATCTCATCTACACGCACATCTCGGCGATGGTGCCCGGCGAGCCGGGGCACTTCCTCATCAATCCGTTCGGCCTCACGTTCGACGAAGTGACGGCGTCCAATCTCGTGAAGATCACGATGGACGGCGAGATCGTCGGCGAGAGCGAACATCCGGTAAACGTGACGGGCTTCGCCCTGCACGGCGCGGTGCACGCCGCGCGCGCCGACGCTGTATGCGTCATGCACCTGCACAACACGGCCGGCATTGCCGTCTCGAACCAGCCGCACGGGTTGCTGCCGATGTCGCAGCACGCCCTGCGCTTTCACGAGCGCATTGGTTACCACGAGTACGAAGGGCTGGCGTTCTCGCCGTCCGAAGGCGAGCGGCTCGTGGCGTCGCTCGGCGCGCATCCGGCGATGCTGCTGCGCAATCACGGCACGCTTACCGTCGGTCGCACCGTCGCCGAGGCGTTCGTGTTGATGGCCACGCTCGTCAAGGCGTGCGACATCCAGTTGCTAACGCTCGCCGGCGGCGTCGCGCCGCATATGCCCAGTCCGGCCGTGCAGGACAAGACAGCCGTGCAACTCGAAGACGGCGGCGCGATCGAAGGCGTGCTCGAGTGGCCCGCACTGCTGCGCAAACTCGATAGAATAGACGCCTCGTTTCGCGATTGACGGCCCCGGGCGCCATCGGCCGCGCAACGTCCAGCGGGCCGCCCGCAAGGCGACAGTCAGTCACGGGCGGGCCGCCGGCTTCGATAACAGCACAAGGAGAGACACAGCAATGCCTACGTTTCACGTCGAGATGTTCGAGGGTCGCACGGTCGAGCAAAAGCGTGCGTTCGTCAAAGCCGTCACGCAAGCGGCGGTGAGTACGATCGGCTGCACGCCGGAGTCCGTCGATATCATCATTACCGACGTCAAGCGCGAGAACTGGGCCACCGGCGGCACGCTGTGGTCCGACCCGCGACCGGAATGAGCCGGCACAAGGCTCACGGTTGGATTTGTTCATGACGGGGGCCGCGACGCGGCCCCGTCCGCGTATTGAAGAGGTCGCCATGTCACACGCGCCGTCCGCCCCCCATGTCTCCCACGTATCGCCGCTCGCCGCACCCGCTGGCGGCGGGAGCGCACAAACGCCTCAGCACTTCGCGTCGGACAATTACGCCGGCATCTGCCCCGAGGCGCTGCACTATCTGGTGGAGGCCAACGCCAGCGGGCATGAGGTGGCGTATGGCGACGATACGTGGACGCAGCGTGTCTGTGACGGCCTTCGCGGGCTGTTCGATACGGATTGCGACGTCTTCTTCGTGTTCAACGGTACGGCAGCCAACTCGCTCGCGCTGGCCTCACTCTCGCAGTCGTATCACTCGGTGATCTGTCACGAACTCGCGCACGTCGAGACCGACGAGTGCGGCGGGCCGGAGTTTTTCTCCAACGGCGCGAAGTTGCTCACCGCACGCGGGCGCGAGAACAACGGCAAGCTCACGCCGGAGGCCGTCGAGTCGGTCATCAGCCGGCGCTCGGACATCCATTTCCCGAAGCCCAGGGTCGTCACCCTGACGCAGGCGACGGAAGTCGGCACGGTCTATACCGTCGACGAAATCAAGGCCATCTCCGCGGTGGCCCGGCGCCGCAACCTGCGCGTACACATGGACGGCGCACGTTTTGCCAACGCGGTTGCCACGCTCGGCTGCCATCCCGGCGACCTCACGTGGCGCGCGGGCGTGGACGTGCTTTGCTTCGGTGGAACCAAGAATGGTCTGCCCGTGGGCGAGGCCGTGGTGTTCTTCAACCGGGCGCTTGCCGAGGACTTCGCTTACCGTGTGAAGCAGGCCGGTCAACTCGCCTCGAAGATGCGCTTCATTTCGGCGCCGTGGCTGGGCATGCTCGAGCACGACACCTGGCTGCGCAACGCGCGCCACGCCAACGCGATGGCGCAATGGCTCGCCGAGCGCATTCGCGACGTGCCGGGCGTGTCGCTGATGTTCGAGACGCAGGCCAACGCCGTGTTCGCCGAACTGCCGCTGCACGTGATCGAAGCGCTGCGCGCCCGGGGGTGGCGCTTCTACACGTTCATCGGCGCAGGCGGGTGCCGTTTCATGTGCGCCTGGGACACGCGCGTGGAGACCGTGGAGCGGCTTGCCGCGGACATCCGGGCGCTCGCCGGCGCCTGAGCGGCCCGGCGGCGGAGCCGCCACGCTCAGCCTTGCCGCGGGGCGGGCGCCGTAGGCGTGAGAAAGCGGTGTGCGAGCGCGTGGTAGAACGACGGCGCAATCGCTTTCGAGACCTGGGTGGAGAGCAGCGCCACGGCCATGAGCGGAATGACCATCTGGTGGCCGTCGATCATCTCCATGACGATCACGAAGGCGGTGATCGGCGACTGCGTGACGGCGGCCAGATAACCGACCATGCACAGCGCGGCCATCGCCGGCAACGGCACGACGGACGTGAGGTGCGCCATCACGTTGCCGAGACCCGCGCCGATGGCCAGCGACGGTGCGAAGATGCCGCCCGGAATTCCCGAGAGGTACGACACCGACAGCGCCGCGAATTTCAGCAGCGCGTAGAACGGCGAGAGCGCCTCGTGCGATTCGAGCAGGGCGCGTGCCTCGGCGTAACCGCTGCCGAACGTCAGGCCGCCCGAGGCGATGCCGATCACCGCGATGGCGAGCCCGCACAGGAATGCGAAGCGAACCGGGCGCGCCCGGCGCAGGTTCACGAGCGGGGCGGGCATCCAGCGTGGGACGTTGAGCATCAGCCAGCTGAACAGGCCGCCGGCCACACCGGTGAGCAGGCTCGCGGCGACGAGCACGGGGATCAGCGCCCAGTGAAATTCGCTGAGCGCCTTGATGTGGCCGAAGTACAGGTAGTTGCCCTGCAGGCCGAGTGCCACGACGCCCGAGAAGATGATGGCGGTAATGAGCGTGCCGCTGCTGCGCGCGACGAAACTGCGGCTCAGCTCCTCGATGGCGAACACGACGCCCGCGAGGGGGGTGTTGAAGGCGGCGGCCAGCCCCGCGGCGGCGCCGGCGAGCGTGAGCTGGCGCTCGATGTGGGCGCTGCTGCGCCGGTAACCGCGGCGCATTGCGTACATGAGCGAGGCGCCGATCTGCACCGTCGGGCCTTCACGGCCGATGGTGAAGCCGCACAGGATGCCGAGGAACGAGATCGCGATCTTGCCGAACATGATGCGCAGCGTGAGCAGCGATTTCGAAAGTCGCGAGTCCTGCAGCGCGGCGATCACCTGCGGAATGCCGCTGCCTTCCGAGCCCCTGAAGCATTTCTGCGTCAGCCAGATGGCCAGCGACGCGCCCAGCGGCGTGACGATGAGCGGCAGCCACAAACCGTGCGAGAGCATGCGCTGGAACAGCTCGAAGCCGAAGTCGACGAGCTTGGCGTATGCGACCGAGACCAGACCGACGAGCACTGCGCCCAGCCAGAATACGCCGTAGTTGCGCCACAGGCGCTGCGAGCGGCGCATGCCTCGCCTGGCGAGTCGGGCCGGCAACGCGGGGCCGGTGGACGTGGCGGACTCGGAAGCGTCGGAAGCGGGCGTGGCGTTGGGAATGTCGGACACGTGGCGGGGACGAAAGCGGCGGGACAAAGGGCGATTATAAGCCCGCGCCCGGGCTGCGCCGTTGGCGGGAGTCCCGGAATCAGCGGAATGTGCAGCGCGTCATGAGTTCATTTAAGATATTCGAATTCGCCGAAAAACGATCATGACTGAACTTCTTTTCTGTCCCCGCTGCGCCGCGCCGCTCGATTCGCGCGAGATGGCCGGACGCGTGCGCCGGGCCTGTCCGGATCTCGTCTGTGGTTTCGTGCATTGGGATAACCCGTTGCCGGTGGTCGCCGGCCTCGTGGAGTATCGCGGCCAGATTCTGCTGGCCCGCAATGCGGCCTGGACCGAAGGCATGTTCGCGCTCATCACGGGCTTCCTGGAGCGCGACGAGACCCCCGAAGACGGCGTGCGGCGCGAAATCAAGGAAGAAACCAACCTCGACGTGGACGCGATCTCGCTGCTCGGCGTGTACGAGTTCATGCGCAAGAACGAACTGATCATCGCGTATCACGCGGTATGCGACGGCGATATCCGGCTCTCCGAGGAGCTTGCCGAATTTCGTCTCGTGGCGCCCGAGCGCGTGCGGCCCTGGCGCGCCGGCACCGGGCATGCCGTGGCCGAGTGGCTGCGGCGCCGTAATCTGCCCGTCGAGTATGTGGAATCGGCGCGCTCGTCCATTGCCGACTGAGTGCCGACTAAGTGGCCGGCGGCGGGGCAGGCACGGGTGACCGACGCGAGACTACGGTAGAATCGCGGTCTGCACGGCGAACCCGGCACACGAGTCGGACGATGCGTAGGGCCCGGACGAAACATACGAGACACAGTAGAGGGACATGAGCATGGAATTCCAGAAAGAAGTCGACGCGAGCGGCCTGAATTGCCCGCTGCCGATCCTGCGCGCCAAAAAGGCGCTGGCCGAAATGCAAAGCGGCGAAGTGCTGCACATCATCGCGACCGATCCGGGCGCCGCCCGTGACTTCAGCGCGTTTGCCAAGCAGACGGGCAACGAATTGCTCGAATCGCGCGAAGACGGCAAGACGTTCCACTTCCTGATGCGTCGCCGCTGAACCGCGCGGCGCTGCGCCATGCGCTTGCTCGCGGCCGCGAGGCGCACACGTCGTGCGCCAGCGGGGGTAAAAAAAGCCGACGGGCCCGCCGTCGGCTTTTTTATTGGTCGGGCGAGATGGCTTACACCAGATCGCCGTGCGACTCGCGCAGATATTCGCGAAACGCGTCCTTCAACTCCGGGTGGCGCAGCGCGAATTCCACCGTCGCCTTCAGATAGCCCAGCTTGCTGCCGCAATCGAAACGCTTGCCCTTGTAGCGATAAGCCAGCACGACTTCATCCTGCATGAGCTTCTGGATGGCGTCCGTGAGCTGGATCTCGCCGCCTGACCCCGGGTCGATCTCGCGGATGCAATCGAAGATGCGCGGACGCAGCACGTAGCGGCCGACCACGCCGAGATTCGACGGCGCGTTCTCCGGAGCCGGCTTCTCGACGATGTCGGTGAGCTTGACGATGTCCGTCTCGCCCCACTCGTTACCCGCGACGATCCCATACGAGCGGCTTTGCTCGATGGGGATCTCTTCCACGCCGATGATCGAGTTGTGATACTGGTTGTACAGATCGACCATCTGCTTGAGCACAGGCGGCTCGCCGTCGAGCAGGTCGTCGGCGAGGATGACCGCGAACGGCTCGTCGCCCACGAGCTTTTCGGCGCACAGCACGGCGTGGCCCAAGCCCAGCGCTTTGGGTTGGCGCACGTAAAAGCAGTCGATGTGCGACGGCTTGATCGAGTGCACCACCTCGAGCAGCGCCTGCTTGTTCTTCGCTTCGAGCTCCGCTTCGAGTTCGAACGCGGTGTCGAAGTGGTCTTCGATGGCGCGTTTGTTGCGTCCCGTCACGAAGATCATTTCGGTAATGCCGGCGGCTGCCGCTTCCTCCACCGCATATTGAATCAGCGGCTTGTCGACGACGGGCAGCATTTCCTTCGGACTCGCCTTGGTCGCCGGGAGGAATCGGGTGCCGAGACCCGCCACGGGGAACACGGCTTTGGTCACTGCGGTTTTCATTGGTATCTCCCTATTTGATTTGAGGGCGTCTCAGGCCGGCAGGCGGGCGAGCTGTGCCTGCAATTTGCCGAGGACCGCTTCAAAGTCGACCAACCGTTGCTTCTCAAGTTCCACGACATTGGCCGGAGCGCGGGCCACGAAGCTCTCGTTGGACAGCTTGCCGTGGCACTTGGCGATCTCCGCTTCGAGGCGTTTGACTTCCTTGCCAAGGCGCTCGCGCTCGGCTGCAACGTCGATTTCCACCTTCAGCGCCAGCTTGTTGGCGCCCACCACGGCCAGCGGCGCGCCGGCCGCCTGCGTGTCGAGTGCCGCCTCGTCGGCGAGTACCTGCACCTCGGAGAGTTTCGCGAGCGTCTGGAGATACGGCGCGATCGACTTGAGGAAATCCACGTCGCCGGCGACCAGCAGCGGTACGCGCTGCGCCGGCGACAGGTTCATTTCGCCGCGCAGGTTGCGGCATGCGTCGACTGCCGCCTTGAGCTGCTGCATCCACGCCTCGTCGCTCTCGTCGATCTTGCCGGCGTCGGCGACCGGGTACGGCTGCACCATGATGCTCGCTTCGCCCGGCGCCTTGTCGGCCGGATAACGGCCGGCCAGGGGCGCCACCTTCTGCCACAGCGCTTCGGTAATGAACGGAATGATCGGGTGCGCGAGGCGCAGCACCGTCTCGAGCACGCGCAGCAGCGTGCGGCGCGTGGCGCGCTGCTGTGCCGGCGTGCCGTTCTGGAGCTGCCACTTGGCCAGCTCGACGTACCAGTCGCAGTACTCGTCCCACACGAACTTGTAGATGGCGCTGGCGATGTTGTCGAAACGATAGTCCGCAAAGCCCTTTTCGACGTCGGCCTCCACGCGCTGGAGCAGCGATACGATCCAGCGATCGGCGCGCGAGAAGTCGAGCTGACCGTCGGGGCCGCAGTCCCCCACGCACGGCGCCAGGCCGCAGTCGTGGCCTTCGCAGTTCATCAGCACGAAGCGCGTGGCGTTCCACAGCTTGTTGCAGAAGTTGCGATAGCCTTCGCAGCGCGCCAGGTCGAAATTGATGTTACGTCCGAGCGTGGCCATCGAGGCGAACGTGAAGCGCAGCGCGTCGGTGCCGAACGGCGCGATCCCATCGGGGAATTCCTTGCGGGTTTTCTTCTCGATGCTCGCCGCCTGCTTCGGATTCATCAGTCCGGTAGTGCGCTTGGCGACCAGCGCCTCGAGCGACACGCCGTCGACGATGTCGATCGGATCGAGCGTGTTGCCCTTGGACTTGGACATCTTCTGGCCTTCGGCGTCGCGCACGAGGCCGTGCACGTACACGGTCTTGAACGGCACCTTGCCGGTGAAGTGGGTGGTCATCATGACCATGCGCGCCACCCAGAAGAAGATGATGTCGAAGCCCGTCACCAGCACGGACGACGGCAGGAAG
The DNA here is from genome assembly GCF_002216225.1 of Pandoraea sp. CB10b_02. Classification (NCBI taxonomy): domain Bacteria; kingdom Pseudomonadati; phylum Pseudomonadota; class Betaproteobacteria; order Burkholderiales; family Burkholderiaceae; genus Pandoraea; species Pandoraea sp. CB10b_02. The sequence continues at coordinate 257,743 of NZ_NJGW02000005.1, read as the reverse complement.
TGCTTCAGTTCCGGCGTCTCCTGCGGCCAGCCGAGCGAGGAGAATGGCACCAGCGCGGACGAGAACCACGTGTCGAGCACGTCTTCATCGCGCTTGAGTGCGCCGGTGTAGCCGGCCGCGCGCGCCTTGCCGAGCGCTTCGGCTTCGGTGCGGGCGACGTACACGTTGCCGTTTTCGTCGTACCAGGCCGGAATCTGATGGCCCCACCAGAGCTGACGGGAAATACACCAGTCCTGAATGTTCTCGAGCCACTGGTTGTAGGTCGTGGTCCAGTTCTCCGGCACGAACTTGATTTCGCCATTGCGCACCACGTCGAGCGCCGTTTCGGTGATCGACTTGCCCGGATGGAACGTGCCTTCGGGTGCCGGCTTGCTCATCGCCACGAACCACTGGTCGGTGAGCATCGGCTCGATGACCGTGCCGGTGCGGTCGCTGCGCGGCACCATCAGCTTGTGCGGCTTGACCGACTCGAGCAGCCCCTCGGCCTCGAGGTCGGCCACGATCTGCTTGCGCGCATCGAAACGATCCATGCCGCGGTACTTTTCCGGGGCGTTCTCGTTGATCTTCGCGTCGAGCGTGAGGATGTTGATCTGCGGCAGGTTGTGGCGCTGACCGACGGCGTAGTCGTTGAAGTCGTGCGCCGGGGTGACCTTCACCACACCCGTGCCGAACTCGCGGTCGACGTAATCGTCGGCGATGACCGGAATCTCGCGATCGGACAACGGCAGTTTGGCCATCTTCCCAATCAGGTGCCTGTAGCGTTCGTCCTCCGGATGAACCATCAGTGCGACGTCGCCCAGCATCGTCTCCGGACGCGTGGTCGCGACCGTGAGCGAGCCCGAACCGTCGGCGAGCGGGTAGCGGATGTGCCACAGCGAGCCGTCTTCCTCCTCGCTCACCACCTCCAGGTCGGACACGGCCGTGAGCAGGGTCGATTCCCAGTTCACGAGGCGCTTGCCGCGATAGATCAGCCCCTGCTCATAGAGCGTGACGAACACGTCGCGCACGGCGCGCGACATCTTCTCGTCCATGGTGAAGTACTCGCGGCTCCAGTCGATGGAGGCCCCCAGGCGACGGACCTGCCGCGTGATGGTGCTGCCCGATTGTTCCTTCCAGTCCCACACGCGTTCGACGAACTTCTCGCGGCCGAGGTCGTGGCGAGAGACTTTCTGGGCGTCGAGCTGGCGCTCGACGACGATCTGGGTGGCGATGCCGGCGTGGTCGGTGCCCGGCACCCACAGGGTGTTGGCGCCCTTCATGCGGTGATAGCGCGCGAGGCCATCCATGATCGTCTGGTTGAACGCGTGACCCATGTGCAGCGTGCCGGTGACGTTCGGCGGCGGCAACTGGATGCTGAAATCTTCGCGGGCGTCGTCGAAAGTCGGGCGGGCATAGCCGCGGCGCTCCCATTCGGGGCCCCAGTGGGCTTCGACGTCCTGCGGCTCGAAGCTCTTGGCAAGCGTATTGTCGCTGTCGCTCATGGATTGAATGGACCGTGTAATGCGTGAAACCTTGAATTATAAAAGATTCGGTGCCATTTCCGCGCCGCAGCAGGATTTATAATCGGGCTTCACTCGAAATTCCTTCCCGACATGCCCGATCTGCTCGCCAACCTGAACCCCGAACAACTGGCCGCCGTGACACTACCGGACGAGCCGGCCCTGATCCTGGCGGGGGCGGGTTCCGGCAAGACGCGCGTGCTCACCACCCGCATCGCCTGGCTCATCCAGCAGGGCCATGTCGGCCCGGCGGGCATTCTGGCCGTCACCTTCACCAACAAGGCCGCCAAGGAAATGCAGGCGCGCCTGGGTGCGATGCTGCCCATTAGCACGCGCGCGATGTGGATCGGCACCTTCCACGGTCTGTGCAACCGTATGCTGCGCGCCCATTTTCGCGACGCCGGGCTGCCGCAGAGCTTCCAGATTCTGGACCAGGCCGACCAGCTCTCCGCCATAAAACGGATGATGAAGGCCGCCGGGGTCGACGACGAGAAATATCCGCCCAAGAACCTGCAATATTTCATCAACAACGCCAAGGAGCAAGGCCTGCGCCCGCACGAGGTCGAGGCCAACGACGCCTTCAACCAGAAGTTCGTCGAGCTCTATACGGCCTATCAGGAGCAGTGTCAGCGCGAAGGCGTGGTGGATTTCGCCGAACTGCTGCTGCGCTGTTTCGAACTGCTCAGGCACAACGAGCCGCTGCGCGCGCACTATCAGGCGCGCTTTCGCCACATCCTCGTCGACGAGTTCCAGGACACCAACAAGCTGCAGTACGCCTGGCTCAAGATGCTCGCGGGCCCGGACGGCGCAGTGTTCGCCGTGGGCGACGACGATCAGAGCATCTACGCGTTTCGCGGCGCAAACGTCGGCAATATGGCCGACTTCGAGCGCGAATTCCGCGTTCGCCACCTGATCAAGCTCGAGCAGAACTATCGCTCGCACGGCAACATCCTCGACGCCGCAAACGCGCTGATCTCGAACAACGCGCGGCGTCTGGGCAAGAATCTGCGCACCGATGCGGGCCATGGCGAGCCGATCCGCGTCTACGAGGCGGCCACCGACCTGCAGGAAGCGAGCTGGCTCGTCGAGGAAATCAGAGCGCTCGTCGCGCAGGGGCTTTCGCGCCAGGATATCGCCATCCTTTATCGCAGCAACGCCCAGTCGCGCGTGATGGAGCATGCGCTCGTCGGCGCCGGCATCGCCTACCGCGTGTATGGCGGACTGCGATTTTTCGAACGCCAGGAAGTCAAGCACGCGCTGGCTTACCTGCGGCTCATCGAAAATCCCAACGACGATACGGCGTTCGCGCGCGTGGTGAATTTCCCGGCGCGCGGCATTGGCGCCCGCTCGCTGGAGCAACTGGCCGACGCGGCGCGCCTGTATAACTGCTCGATGTACGCCGCCGTGCCGTACATGACGGGCAAGGCGGGGACCAATCTCACCGCCTTCGTGCGTCTGATCGAGCAGATGCGCCACGACACCGAGCGGCTCACGCTGCCGGAGGTCGTCACGCACGTGATCGAGGCCAGCGGTCTGGTGGCGCACTACCAGACCGAAAAGGAAGGGCAGGACCGCATCGAGAACCTGCAGGAACTCGTGCATGCGGCCACGGCCTTCATTGCCGAGGAAGGGTACGGGCTCGATGCGCCGGCTCGTCTGATCGCGACGCGGCCCGCGCCGGCGGGCGCGCCGGATGTGCTCGCCTCGCCCGACGGCGTGGTCGATGCCGATACGCCGGTGGAGATGACGCCGCTTGCGGGCTTCCTGTCGCATGCCTCGCTCGAGGCCGGCGACAACCAGGCCGAAGCAGGGCAGGACGCCGTGCAACTCATGACGGTGCACGCTGCCAAGGGGCTCGAGTTTACGGCGGTGTTCGTCACCGGGCTGGAAGAGGGGCTTTTCCCGCACGAGAACAGCGCCATGGAGCTCGACGGGCTGGAAGAGGAGCGCCGTCTCATGTACGTGGCGATCACGCGTGCCAAGGAGCGGCTGTACCTGTCGTTTACGCAGACGCGCATGCTGCATGGCCAGACGCGCTACAACGTGCGCTCGCGCTTCTTCGACGAAATCCCCGAAGGCGTGATGAAGTTCCTCACCCCGCGCGCGCAGCCCGGCTCGCGCTTGGGACACGGCGAGCCGGCGTGGAACCGCGACTGGTTCGCGCGTCCGGGCGCGCCGAAGCAGGAGGCGTGGACGGCCACGAAGTCGGAGCAGGCGCTGGCCGAGCGCTCGCGCGCGGCGCAGACCGGCTTCAAGCTCGGACAAGGCGTTTTTCACACCAAGTTCGGCGAGGGCAAGATCATCGGGCTGGAGGGTGTGGGTGACGAGGCGCGCGCGCATGTGCGCTTCGGCCGCCACGGCGAAAAGTGGCTGGCCCTGGCCGTGGCGAAGCTGCAGCCGATCGAGTAACGCTGTCGGCGCGCGTTGCGGGCTTGCGCACAATGATCAAGGGCGCCCTCGGGCGCCCTTGATTTTGTGGGAGAGCCGCGCGCGGGCTTATGCTTCCGGCGGCGCCACGTTGGGGTCGATGGCGCCGATTTCCTGGACGCCGAAACAGCCGCGATAGCTCGCATAGAACGAGCAGTACAGCACGGCGGTGAACAGGATCGAATACGGCATGAGCACGAGCATGGCATATTGATACGCGCCCATCGCGGCCATGGCCAGCGCCACGATGAACGGCAGCACCGTCGCCACCACGGCCGTGCACAGGCCATACACGATGAACGCGCGCAGGTTGCGCACGCAGGCCGTCCAGCTGAAGAAGAGCGCCTTGACGGGCGGAACGTCGTGCCACGCCACGAGCACCGGCGCGAACCAGAACATCATCGCAACGGGGATGTAGGCCACACCGGCGGCGAGCATGGCCTGACCCATCGAGCCATTGACGATCGACTCTTCGCTGATGCGCCCGCCAAAGACCATCTTGCCGAGCAGATCGCCGCCGTCGAAAAGCGCCGAGAACAGGAAGACGATCACCATGGCGACGATGTAGTAGCCACCCAGCACGAGCAGCCGGCGCGACACCTCCTTGCCGTGAGCGCGAAAGCCGTCGAGCAGCACGGGCGGCAGCACCTGCTTGTTCTTGATGATGTCGCGGCAGGCTGCCATGAAGCCCACGGATAGGCCCGGGATGAAGAGCAGCGGCAAAAACGCGCCCACGATCGGCAGGATCGAGAGCACCATCACGCCGAACAGATAGGCGAAGAGCAGCGTCAGAATGGCGAGCGGGTTCTTGCGGAACAGCCAGATGCCCTGGCGCAGCCACACATAACCACTCTTCGGCGGGACTTCAAGCAATTGCATAAGGTTCGAATGACTCCGATGGAGCGTGGGGTTACAGCCAGGGAATGGAAACCGCTTCGATACGCTGGCGCAGAATTCGTTCGAAATGGCCCGGGTCGTGCGGCTTGAGCATCTCGGCGGCGCGCGGCAAGTGAAAATCATACAGGCGCGAGAGCCAGAAGCGCAGCGCGCCGGCGCGCAGCATGTCGCGCCAGTGCGACGCCTCGATATCCGTGAGCGGGCGCACCGTCTCGTATGCACGCAGCATGGCGCGCACGCGCGCCTCGTCGAGCACGCCGGTCGACAGGTCGCAACACCAGTCGTTGACGGTCACCGCCAGATCGAACAGCCACTTGTCGCAGCCGGCAAAGTAGAAATCGAAGAATCCGCCCAAGCGCGACGAGCCGTCCGGCGCCGTATCGAACAGCACGTTGTCGCGAAACAGATCGCAATGGCAGGGGCCGGCTTGCATCGCTCGGTAGTCGGCCGAGGCGAAGAATGCTTCCTGGTGCGCCATTTCGCTCTCGAGCAACGCGCGCTCGGCGTCGTTCAGAAAGGGCAGCACGGCGGGCGCGGCCTCGCGCCACCACGGCAAGCTGCGCAGGTTTGCCTGCTCGAGGGGGAAGTCGCGTCCGGCCAGATGCATGCGCGCGAGCATGGCGCCCACATGCGTGCAGTGTTCCGGCGTGGGGGCCAGTTCGGAGCGGCCGGCGAGTTTGGTCACGATGGTCGCCGGTTTGCCGTTCAGCTCCCCCAGAATCTCGCCCGTCCGATCGGGAATCGGGTCCGGCACCGGCACGCTGTGATGCGCGAGGTGGCCCATCAATTGCAGATAGAACGGCAACTGCGTGGCCGTGAGCTTCTCGAACAGCGTCAGCACGAACTCGCCGCGTTCGGTCGTCAGGAAGTAGTTGGTGTTCTCTATGCCGGAACTGATGCCGCGAAAATCGAGAACATTCCCCAAATCGTAGCGTTGCAGCCATTCCTGGAGCTGCGCGGGCGAAACGGAAGTGAAAACAGCCATGCGTGCGTTGGTGGATGAAGCTCAGACAAACGGCCCGCGCGCGTGCGACGGGCCGCTGTTCGAGATGGACAGAATGCTGGCGCGCCGCAATTTCGTGCAGCGCGCGCGACGATCGAGCGATCAGAGTACCAGGGACCTCAGAGCCTCAGAACTTCAGGCCGACGGACGGCAGACGGTCGTTCTGCGACGTGTTGTCGCGCGTGCGCGGCGAGTTGTCGGGCGGGGTGGTCAGCTGGTAGTTGGTGCCGAAGCGCGAGTGCACGTCGATTTCGGTCGGCTTGCCGCGATCGCGGTATTCGGTCACCGTGGTGCCCTGGTCGTTGACGTAGTAGCTTGGCTTGCGTTCCTGATTGACGTCGACCGACGAGGTGCTCGATGCGGCCGCGCGGGCGTCGGCCTCGCGTTTGGCGGCTTGCGCAGCGGTCTCCTTGCCGTCCTGGGCAAAGACCGGCCCTGCGAGCAGCAGGCCGGCGCCGACGAGCAGGGGCAGAGCACGGGAAAAGCGCGTTTTCATCATTATTCTCCGAGGGCGGGAACGCGTCCGTGTCGCGCGGCGCAAGCCGGGCCGACGCGGCGGGGTCCCATACGTGCATTCTACCAAACGTGTTTCGCTTCGCATTGTGAAATCGTGCCGGGAATGCCGTGGTTGTTCGCGTGGCCGCCGGCGCGGTTCTCTGGATAGCGGCGGGCACCAGACTCCCGATCGGCGTTCCGGAGGACGTTTCCGGCGGGAGGTAGCACGCCGGCGCGGATTGCGAACGCCGTGGGGAAGGCACTATATTTCGTCGGGTAATAAAGGAATCACGAAACATTCGTTCCTGACGGCGGCACAATGTGGCACGCTGTGCAGTTGTTCCAATGGGTGGCCATGCGCCACCCATCTGCATTCTGGAGTCTGCAAGTCATGTCGTCTTCCGCCGCCCCGGCTGCCGTCAAAACGGCGCCGCCCTCGCCATCCTCCTACAACGCCCGGCCGCTGACCGCCGCGCTGGTCCTGATCGTCCTGGGCATCGTCTACCTGAACGCCGCGGTCGGGCCCAGGCAGGCCGCGCTTGCCGCCGTCGGCGCGCTGCTCGGGGTAACGCTCTATCACGCCGCGTTCGGCTTCACTTCGGCCTGGCGCGTGTTCATCGCCGACCGGCGCGGCGCGGGTCTGCGCGCGCAGATGGTCATGCTCGCCGCCGGCGTGCTGCTGTTCTTTCCGGCGCTGGCCGACGGAACGCTGTTCGGCAACAAGGTCGTCGGGCTGGTGTCGCCGCTCGGCGTGTCGGTCGCGTTCGGCGCCTTCATGTTCGGCGTTGGCATGCAGCTCGGCGGCGGTTGCGCCTCGGGCACGCTCTACACCGTGGGCGGCGGCAGCACGCGCATGATCGTCACGCTCGCCGCGTTCATCGTCGGCTCGGTCGTCGCAACGGCGCATCTGCCGTGGTGGGAATCGCTGCCGCACCTCAAGCCCGTCTCGCTGGTGAGCGCATGGGGCCTGTGGCCGGCGCTCGTCGCCAATCTCGCGCTGTTCGCCGCGATCGGCGCGTTCACGCTGTGGGCGGAGAAGCGTCGCCACGGCCGCGTCATCGGTGTGCCGATGACGCGCAGCGCCAAGGGCGCGCCTGCACTTTTGCGCGGTCCGTGGCCGCTGCTGTGGGGCGCGCTCGCCCTCGTGCTGCTCAACTATGCGACGCTCGCGCTGGCGGGCCGTCCCTGGGGCGTGACGTCGGCGTTCGCGCTGTGGGGCGCTAAAGCCTTCATGGCGATGGGCGTCGACGTAGCCTCGTGGCCGTACTGGATCAAGCAGGCGAAGGCGCTCAATGCGCCCGTGGCGCAGGACGTCACCACCGTCATGGACATCGGCATCATTCTCGGTGCCCTGGTGGCCGCGTCGATAGCCGGCAAATTCGCGCCGGTGTGGAAGATCCCGCTGCGCTCGCTGCTCGCCGCGATCGTCGGTGGGCTGCTGCTGGGCTATGGCGCGCGCCTCGCTTACGGCTGCAACATCGGCGCGTACTTCAGCGGCATCATCTCGGGCAGTCTGCACGGCTGGCTGTGGCTCGTGGCGGCGTTCCTGGGCAATGTGGTCGGTACGCGTCTGCGTCCGTTCTTCGGCCTGGAAGTGGAAACCACGCCGCGCGAGACGTCCTGCTGACCGGCGCCGCGCGGGCGCCCCGTGCGCCCCGCGCTTCGCCGAGGCCGTCCCGGCCGGAACGGCGCCCGCGAGACACGCGGGAGACTCCGGAGACGCGGGAGATTCGGGAGACGCGGGGCATGTGCGATATGCGCGGCATGCGGGACGTGCAGGACTTGCGGGACGTGCGGCAGATGCGGGACATGGGGCGCCGCTTTTTCATGCCCGCACGCCGCGCAGGCGAGGGCGACTACAAGTAGAACATCTTCTCGCTGGTTTCGGTCTCGGGCTCGATGTGGCCGTCGTAGAAGGCGAACACGGCCTTGAGGATTTCGTCCGGATCGTCGATCACCTGCACCAGATCCAGGTCCTTCTCGCTGATGAGGCCCATCGGCAGCATGGTCGAGCGCACCCAGTCCAGCAGTCCTTTCCAGAACTCCGTGCCGACGAGAATCACGGGCACATGGCGCGACTTCTGCGTCTGGATGAGCGTGAGCACTTCGGACAATTCATCGAGCGTGCCGAAGCCGCCGGGCATGATCACGAAGGCGTCGGAGTTCTTCACGAACGTGACCTTGCGCGTGAAGAAGTGCCGGAAGCGCAGCGAGATGTCCTGGTACTGATTGCCCTTCTGCTCGTGCGGCAACTCGATGTTCAGCCCCACGGTCGGCGAGGCGCCGCCATGCGCGCCCTTGTTGGCCGCCTCCATGATGCCAGGGCCGCCGCCGGAGATCACGGCAAAGCCATTGTCCGAGAATTTTCGGGCAATGGTCATCGTCAGTTTGTAGAACGGGGATTTCGGCTTGATGCGCGCGCTGCCATAGATGCTCACGGCCGGACGGATCTCCGAGAGGTACTCGGTGGCCTCGATGAACTCTGCCATAATCGTGAACATCTGCCACGACGCGCGCGCCTTTTTGGCCGTGGCGCGTTCATGGTCTGCCAGCATGCGCAGACTCGGTATTTCTTTTCTTCTCTTGGTCATATGTCGGAACAGCAAAGTCTGGAAGGTAAGACGCTCTTATTGGTCGATGGTTCGAGTTATCTTTATCGAGCCTATCACGCCCTGCCGGATTTGCGCGGCCCCAACGGCGAACCTACGGGGGCGCTGCACGGCATCGTCAATATGCTGCGCCGCATGCGTAAAGACGTACATGCAGAGTATAGCGCCTGCGTTTTCGACGCCAAGGGCAAGACGTTTCGCGACGACTGGTATCCCGAATACAAGGCCCACCGCCCCGCAATGCCGGAGGATCTTCGTCTGCAGATCGAGCCGATTCACGAAGCGGTGCGCGCGATGGGCTGGCCGCTGCTGATGATCGACGGCGTGGAGGCCGACGACGTCATCGGCACGCTCGCCCGGCGCGCCACCGAGCGCGGCATGCGCGTGATCGTCTCGACGGGTGACAAGGATCTCGCGCAACTCGTCAACGAGCACGTGACGCTCGTCAATACGATGACGAACGAGACGCTCGACGTTGCCGCGGTGAGCGCGAAGTTCGGCGTGCCGCCCGAGCGTATCGTCGATTACCTCACGCTCGTGGGCGATGCCGTCGACAACGTGCCCGGCGTGGAAAAGTGCGGCCCGAAGACCGCCGTGAAGTGGCTCACCCAATATGGCGATCTCGACAACCTCGTGGCCAATGCGGCCGAAGTGAAGGGCGCGGTCGGCGAGAATCTGCGCCGCGCGCTCGACTGGCTGCCGATGGGGCGCAAGCTCGTGACCGTGGCCGTCGACTGCGATCTCACGCCGCAGGTCACCTCGATCGAGGCGAGCCTGCAAACTCAGCCGGAAGACGCCGAAACCCTGCGCGACTTCTTCGCGCGCCACGGCTTCAAGACGTTGCTGCGCGAGCTCGAGGCGGCGCTCGCCACCCAGGCCGGCGAACCGGCGCCGGCGCCCGCCGCCGATACGATCGAGCGTCAATACGAAGCCGTGCTGACCTGGGAGCAGTTCGAGGCGTGGCTCAAGACCATCGAAGCGGCGGAGCTCACCGCGTTCGACACCGAAACGACCTCACTCGACGCAATGCAGGCGCAGCTCGTCGGCCTGTCGTTTTCGTGCGAGCCGGGGCGCGCGGCCTACATTCCGGTGGCGCACCGCGCGCCGGGCGACGTCGAGCAACTGCCGCGCGACGAGGTGCTGGCGCGTCTGAAGGGCTGGCTCGAAAATCCGGAGCGCAAGAAGGTCGGCCAGAACCTCAAGTACGACGCTCACGTGCTCGAGAACTACGGCATCGTGCTGCGCGGCATCGCGCACGACACGCTGCTCGAATCCTACGTGCTCGAATCGCACCGCAATCACGACATGGACAGCCTCGCCTCGCGCCATCTCGGGGTGACGACGATCAAGTACGAGGACGTGTGCGGCAAGGGGGCCAAGCAGATCGGCTTCGACGAAGTGAGCGTCGAGCGCGCCACCCAGTACGCGGCGGAGGATGCCGACATCACGCTGCGCCTGCACCGCGCGCTCTATCCGGACATCGCGCGCGAAGCCACGCTGGAATTCGTCTACAGCAACATCGAGATGCCCACGGCGCGCGTGCTGCAGCGCATGGAGCGCAACGGCGTGCTCGTCGACACGGCGCGTCTGGCGGCGCAAAGCGACGAGATCGGCCACAAGCTGATCGCGCTCGAAGCCGAAGCGTTCACGCTGGCCGGACAGCAGTTCAACCTGAATTCGCCGAAGCAGATCGGCGATATCTTTTTCACGCAGTTGCAGCTGCCGGTCGTCAAGAAGACCGCGAGCGGCGCGCCGTCGACCGACGAGGAAGTGCTCCAGAAGCTTGCCGAAGACTACCCGCTGCCGAAGGTGCTCCTGGAGTATCGGGGCCTCGCGAAGCTCAAGTCGACCTACACCGACAAGCTGCCGAAGATGGTCAACCCCTCGACGGGCCGCGTCCATACCAACTATGCGCAGGCGGTGGCGATCACGGGCCGTCTGGCGTCGAACGACCCCAATCTGCAGAACATTCCCGTGCGCACGACCGAGGGCCGGCGCATTCGCGAAGCCTTCGTGGCGCCGCCGGGCAGTCAACTGGTGTCGGCGGACTACTCGCAGATCGAGCTGCGCATCATGGCGCACATCTCGGGCGACGAAAGCCTGCTGCGCGCCTTTGCCAACGGCGAAGACATTCACCGCGCGACGGCCGCGGAAATCTTCGCGGTCACGCCGCTGGAAGTCTCCTCGGAGCAGCGTCGCTACGCGAAGGTGATCAACTTCGGCCTGATCTACGGCATGAGCGCGTTCGGGCTGGCGGCGAACCTCGGTATCGAGCGCGACGCCGCCAAGCAATACATCGACCGTTATTTCATGCGCTACCCCGGCGTGGCGCGCTATATGGACGAGACGCGCAAGAGCGCCAAGGCGCGCGGCTTCGTCGAGACGGTGTTCGGGCGCCGGCTGTGGCTGCCGGACATCAACGGCGGCAACGGCCCGCGCCGGCAGGCCGCCGAGCGCGCCGCCATCAACGCGCCGATGCAGGGCACGGCGGCGGACCTCATCAAGCTCTCGATGATTGCCGTGCAGCGCTGGCTCGAGGACAGCGGCATGCAAACGCGTCAGATCATGCAGGTGCACGACGAACTGGTGCTCGAAGTCCCCGATCACGAACTCGCGCAGGTGCGCAAGCGCCTGCCCGAGCTGATGTGCGGCGTGGCCAAGCTGCGCGTGCCGCTGGTGGCCGAAGTGGGCGTGGGCGACAACTGGGAAAAGGCGCATTGAAGGGAGCGCTGAAAGCTGATTAGCGGCGTGGCGCCGGCGCTCCGAGCGGTGCGCCGGGCTTGCGTACCGTTCGCGCTGGGCCGCCGGGGGTGCGTCACCCAATAACGGTCATAGGGCGGCAGGCATACCCGAAGTCCGTACTCTGCGGTAAGGTAATCGTTATCGCCGGGCGCGCAAATGCCGACCGGCCGGACGGTTTTCCAAGCGTGGGAGTCATCGTGAGTGTGCATCGCATCGTTGTGGTCGGCGGCGGCGCCGGCGGTCTCGAACTCGTCACCCGACTGGGCGACAAGTACGGACGTGGCAAGGACGTTCAGATAACGCTGGTCGACCGTTCGCTCTCGCACATCTGGAAGCCGTTGCTTCACGAGGTGGCCGCCGGGGTAATGGACACGGCCACGCACCAGCTCTCCTACGTGGCGCAGGCCAATTGGCATCATTTCGAATTCGCCGCCGGCGAAATGATCGGACTCGATCGCGAAGCCAGGACGATCCGGCTTGCGGCCGTCCCGGCGGCGGCCGACGAAGGGGAGGGCGACCTCTTGCCCGAGCGCACGCTGCCATACGACACGCTCGTGCTCGCCATCGGCAGCACCACCAATTTCTTCGGCGTGCCCGGCGCGCAGGAAAATACCATCGCGCTCGACACCGTCGAGCAGGCCGAGCGCTTTCGTCGTCGGCTGATGGCCGCCTGCGTGCGCGCGCAGAACGCTGCGCAGGCGCCCGCGCTCGACGTGGCGCCGGCCGGACCGCCCGCGGTTGCCGGAGATGGCGACGGGGCGGCGGCCGGGCAGGTGGCCGGGCAGGCAGTCGAAGCGCGCCCGGCATCCACTGCGTCCTCGGTGCAGACGGGCAACGCCCATCATCCCAAGGTCAATCTCGTCATCGTGGGCGCGGGCGCGACCGGCGTGGAGTTGTCGGCCGAATTGCGCAACACGGCCGAAGTGCTGCGCTCGTATGGCCTGAAGCTCGATCCGCGCAAGGACGTCGGTATCACGATCATCGAGTCGAGTCCACGCATTCTCAAGGCACTGCCCGAGCGCGTGTCGGGCGCCGTGGCCGGCCTGCTCGGCAAGCTCGACGTGGACATCCTGTGCGGCGATTCGGTCGCCGAAGTGCGCAAGAACGAAGTCGCCACGACGAGCGGCAAGGTGCTGCCGGCGGACATCACCGTCTGGTCCGCAGGCATCACGGCGCCGGCCGTGCTCGGTACGCTCGGGCTGGCGGTCAACCGGCTGAACCAGATCGAAGTGCTGCCGACGCTGCAAAGCAAGACCGATCCGGACATCTTCGCCTTCGGCGACTGCGCGAGCTGCGAGTGGCCCGAACACGGTTTCGTGCCGCCGCGCGCGCAGGCCGCACACCAGCAGGCGAGTTTTCTCGTCAAGGCGATCGACGCGCGGCTCAAGGGGCGTGCCTTGCCGACCTTCACCTATCGCGATTTCGGCTCGCTCGTCTCGCTGGGCAGGTTCAGCGCCGTCGGCAACCTGATGGGCGGCCTCATCGGCGGCAGCATGTTCATCGAGGGACTGTTTGCCCGCGTGATGTACACCTCGCTCTATCGCATGCACGTGGCGGCGCTGCACGGCGTGTGGCGCATGCTGCTCGATACGGTGGCCAACCGTCTGCGTCGCTCGACAGTGCCGCGTGTGAAGCTGCATTGACGCATTGACGTGCCGATGCGGGCGCGGCCTCGGAATCGTCCGAGCCGCGTCGCGCCCTCGTCCGAGTGCAATCGCCGTCCCCTTTCTAGTAATATCCGAACGTCCGGCGCCGGCCGCGCGGGTCGCACGCGTCGCTGTGCTTTTCGCGTCAGACGCGGCGGCCGGTGGTCGGCGGCTTCGTGGCTCGCCCGGTCGGCGCGTTGTCTTGACCGGCAGCGTGTGCCGCGGTCCCGTCGACGTTTGCCTGACCTCCTTCTTACCGACTCTTTTCGTGGAGTGCGACATGTCGCAAGCGGATCTGGATAGTCTCGTGCCCGAAGTGGCGCCGCGCAACCGGCGTGATTTTTTGAAGACCGCGGTGGGCTCGGCGTTCGCCCTGGCGGTGCTGCCGGTTGCGGCGCAAACCATCACGACCGATACGCAGGGGCTCGACGCTGGCGAGGTCATGCTCGACGTGCCCGGCGTCAAGATGCCCGTCTACTACGCGAAGCCGGCAGGCAAGACGCATCTGCCCACGGTCGTCGTCGTCTCGGAGATCTTTGGCGTTCACCAGCACATTGCCGACATCTGCCGGCGTTTCGCCAAGCTCGGATATCTTGCGTTCGCGCCGGAACTGTTCGCGCGGGCGGGCGACCCGCAGTCGCTGGGCACGATCGCGGAGATTCAGTCGCAGATCGTCGCCAAGACGCCGGACAAGCAGGTGATGAGCGACATCGACGCGGCCGTGAAATGGGCGGTGGCCAACGGCGGCGACGAGAAGCGCCTCGGTATCACGGGTTTTTGCTGGGGTGGCCGCATCACCTGGCTCTACGACGCGCATAACCCGAACGTGAAGGCGGCCGTGGCGTGGTACGGACGCATCGTCGGCGACAAGAGCGCCAGTTTCCCGACCCATCCGATCGATGTCGCAGGCGCGCTGCACGGGCCGCTGCTCGGCCTGTACGGCGGCAAGGACACCGGCATTCCGGTGGCTAGCGTGGAGCAGGCGCAGGCGGCGCTGGCCAGAGGCAATGCGGCGTCGAAGGCCTCCGTGCTCAAGGTGTTTCCGAACTCCGGACACGCGTTCTTTGCCGATTACCGTGCGAGCTATGTCGAGGCGGACGCGAAGGAAGGGTGGACGCTTGCGCTCGATTGGTTGCGCAAGCACGGGGTAGCCTGAACGCGCGCGTTGGGTTTGAGCGGGGTAGGGGATCGGGCAAACCGCCGGAGTGCGGCGCAAGCGCGGCCGGGGACCGGGGGCGCTTGGTCCGCTTGGTCCGCTTGGTGTGCCTGGTGCGCTTGGTGTGACTCCGTCGCCTGCCACCAGCGGTTTGCCTGAGACGGCAAAAGCTGGTTAAATCCCCGGCTTGCCTGCGGGAGAATCGTCATCGACGCCATTTTTGTTTTCATCGTCATTGCCACGCTGGCTTCCGGCGTGCTGAGCCTCGCGGGGGCGGCGTCGCTGTCGCTCGGCTTGCTCTCGAAGCTCATCGACAAGATGGTCAGCTTTTCGGCGGGCGTGCTGCTCGGCACGGCCTTGCTGCATCTGCTGCCGGAGAGTCTGGAGTCGCACGTCGACGCGCACGTCATTACCCGCTGGCTGCTCGGCGGGTTGCTGGGCTTCTTCCTGCTCGAGAAACTGGCGCTGCTGCGCCACAGCCATCACCACGAAGGCGACGGGCATCATCACGAACACGGCCACGACGCGCATGAGGCGGGCAAGGGGGGCTGGATGATTCTCGTCGGCAGCGCCATCCACAATTTCGCCGACGGCGTGGTGATCGCGGCGGCCTTCCTTGCCGACCCGCGTCTGGGCGTGGCCGCGACGGTGTCGATCACCGTGCACGAGGTCGCGCACAAGCTCGGCGACTTCATGGTGTTGCTCAACGCGGGGTTCAGGCGCCGCAAGGCGCTGGTGCTCACGCTGGCTTCGAGTCTGACGGCGCTCGCCGGTGGCGTGCTCGGGTACTTCATGCTCGACCGGCTGCAGAGCCTCATTCCCTACCTGCTCGCGCTGGCGGCGAGCAGTTTCATCTACATCGCGGTGTCCGACCTGATGCCGCAGATGCAGCGGCGTACCTCGCCGCGCGACGCGCTGCCGCAAATCCTGCTCATTGCCGTGGGCCTCGCGCTCGTGGTGTGGCTCAACGGCCACGATCACGAGCACGGGCACGGGCACGACCATGACCACGACAAGGGCGGCAGTGCGCTGGCGATGACGTCGTCGCCGGAGGCGATGAATCGCATTGCCGCCGCGGCTCGTTAAGCCCCGCCAAACCAGCCAGGCTCGCTACACCATTACGGCCATCATGGCCATTGCGGCGATGATGGCCATCATGGCCGATTACGGCTGGGCGCCGGTCGTGACGGGGCGACGCTTGTCCGCGCACCATTCGCTCCAGGATCCCGGATACAGGCTGGCGCCGTGCAGCCCGGCGATTTCCATCGCGAGCAGGTTATGGCACGCCGTCACTCCCGAGCCACATTGGGAGATCACACGTTCGGGCTGGCGGTCCTTGCCGAGCACCTGAATGAACGCTTCGCGCAGGGCTGCCGCAGGCTTGAAGCGTCCGTCCGGGCCGAGATTGTCCTTGAAGAAACGATTCACGGCGCCCGGAATGTGGCCGCCGATCGGATCGAGCGTTTCGTTTTCGCCGCGGTAGCGCTCCGGCGCGCGCGCGTCGACCACCAGCCGCTCGTGCGAGCTCAGGTTGCGCTCGATGGCCGCGGCGTCGGCCGTGGTGGCGAGCGGCTCGCCCGGCGCGAAGTCGCCCTCGGGCGGTGCTTCGGGCGGCGCGGCATCGAGCTTGAAGCCGGCCGCGAGCCACGCCTGCAGCCCGCCGTCGAGCACGGCCACCGACTCGTGGCCAAGCCAGCGCAGCAGCCACCACAGGCGCGCGGCGTATATGCCGCCCTGGGCGTCGTAGGCAACGACCTGCTGACCCTTCGACAGCCCGCATGCCGCCAGGTGGCGGATGAGCGCGTCGCGATCGGGCAAGGGATGGCGGCCGTTCTTGCCCGTGGCCTGGCCCGACAGATCGCGTTCCAGATGCGCATAGAACGCGCCGAAGATGTGGCCGTCCACATAGGCCGTCTCGCCGGCCTTCGGATCGGCGAGATCGAAACGGCAATCGAAGATGATCACCGGGGCGCCGCCACCGGCGGCGGTTTGCATCAGCGCGTCCAGGTTTTGCGGGCTGATGAGCGTGGTGAAGTGCGTGTGAATCATGACGTCTCCGCAGACGGGCGTGGGGGAATCGTTCAGCGGGAACTGACCGAGCGGCTCGTCGGGAACGGTGGCGGCGCCCGAAGGGCGATCTTGGCCGGGCGCAAGCCGCAGCCCCGGATGACCGATCAGGTGGTGGCCGACGGGCGGCGCAGCGCCGTCATGCCGCTCAGCACGATGAGCAGCATGCCGATCCAGCCGGCCAGCGCGGGCCAGTCGTTCCAGACGAGCATGCTGATCAGTGTAGCGAAGATTACGCCGGAATATTGCAGATTCGCAGTCACGAGCGTGTTGCCGAGACTGAAGGCCCGCGTGAGCGCCGTCTGGGCGACGAGGGCGGCAATGCCCACGCCGAGCATCAGGCCGGTGCCGCGCCATGTGAGCGGGTGCAGGCCTTCGACCGCCACCCAACCCAGGCCCAGCAGCACGCCGCCCAGCGAAAAATAGAAGACGATGCGCCAGTCCGGCTCGCCGGCCGAGCCAAGTTCCTTCACCTGCATGTAGGCGATGGCGGAGAACACGCCCGAGACGACGCCCGCGACGCCGCCACCCCACGCCTGGCTGTCGATGGTCGGCTGCAACAGCAGCGCCACGCCGACAAAACCCGCGAAGATGGCCGCAACGAGCCGGAAGTCGGTGCGCAGGCTGCCGCGCATGGCCGCCGTCGCCATCACGATCAGCGAGATCCAGATCGGCGACATGTAGTTGAGCGTCATTGCGGTCGACAGCGGCAATTGCGTGAGCGAATAGAACCAGAGCCCGAGCGAGACGACGCCCGCAGCGCTGCGCTTGACGTGGGAGCCGAGGTGTCGCGTGCGGATCGTCTGGCCGCGCGCACGTGAAATGATCAGCAGCACGATCACGCCGATCAGACTGCGGTAGAGAACGATTTCGCCGGTGTTGTACTCGTTTGCCGCCAGCTTGATGAATAGCCCCATCAACGTGAACATGAAGGCGGAGACCAACATCCAGAGCGATTGCATGGCGAATTGGGGCCGTTGGACGGCGAAGACTGCGAAGGCTGCGAAAGGCTCCAAAGGCGCGGCATGGAGCGACGAGAAAGCGACGGATGCCGATGCCGACGACGCTCACAGCCCGATTGGCTGCCGCAAGGTCATATGCAAAGCATGGCGACGATTCTAACGAAAACGGCGGGCACCTGGCCCGCCGTCTCGCGATTTTTTCGGCAAATATTTAATTCAGTCTCGCCCGCGCCACAGCAGCGCCACATTAGCGCCACATTAGTGCCACAGCAGCCAACGCGGCCCCCGCGCGGGCCTTGCCCGCTTCTCGTCCGGTGAGACAGTTCCGCCGTCCACCGTGGCCCGAATGCCGCGATGCCTGCCGCGATGCGCTCAGAAGTCGCCCATCTGGCGACGCAGGAACTCGTGGAAGTGCTGCATGCCGTCTTCCATCGGGCTCTGGTACGGGCCGACTTCCGAGACGCCGCGCTCGAACAGGGCGCGGCGCCCGGCGTCCATGCGCTCGGCGATCTCGTCGTCCTCGCGGGCCGTCTCCATGTAGGCGGCTCGCTCGGCCTCGATGAACTCGCGTTCGAACAGCGCGATTTCCTCGGGGTAATAGAATTCGACGATATTCGTCGTTTTTTGCGGCCCGCGCGGAATCAGCCAGGACACCACGAGCACGTGCGGATACCACTCGATCATCAGGTGCGGGTAGTACACCATCCAGATCGCGCCGAACTCCGGCGGCACGCCTTCGCGGTAACGCAGCAGCACGTCGTGCCACTTGCGATAGATCGGGCTGCCGGGCTTGGCGAGGCCGTTGTGCACGCCGACCGTCTGCACGCTGTACCAGTCACCGAATTCCCAGCGCAGATCGTCGCAGGACACGAAGCTGCCCAGGCCGGGATGGAACGGCACGACATGGTAGTCCTCGAGATAAACCTCGATGAACGTCTTCCAGTTGTAGTTGCATTCATGCACTTCGACGTGATCGAACATGAAGTCCGAGAAGTCGAGATGCTGCTTGACGCCCAGTCGTGCGAGGTCAGCCTGCACGTTGCGGCCTTCGGCCTCGAACAGCAGGCCGTTCCAGCGTTGCAGCGGGAACTTGCCGAGGTTCAGGCAGGGTTTTTCGGGGAAATGCGGCGCACCGAGCAGTTCGCCCTTCGTGTCGTAGGTCCAGCGGTGCAACGGGCACACGATGTTGCGCGCGTTGCCGCGACCATTGAGCATGACCGCCTGACGATGGCGGCAGACGTTCGAGAGCAGTTCGATCCCGCCATGCTCGCCCGCGCCGTTGCGAACCAGCATGCGACCTTCTTGCTCGGCCGGCAGGGCGAAATAGTCGCCCGCTTCCGGCACCATCAGTTCGTGGCCCACGTAGCGGGGGCCATGTTTGAAGAGGACTTCACGTTCGCGGGCGAGAAGGGCCTCGTCGAAGTACGTGTAGACCGGCAGTTGGCTCGAGGCCGGTTTCAGTTGCAAAGCGCTGCTTAGATTGGACATTCCCACTCCCGTCGAGCTTGAAAGCAGTGAACTACCCAACCATCGAAAAATCGATTTAGGGGAACCGACGATTATACCCGGTATGCGTGGGGCGGGGCTGCTAAGTCCATGATTTACGTTAAATATTGTCCGAAAAAAGTCATCGCAGGCAGTTTTGAGGCAATTTACGCGCTGCGAGCTATCGAGCTTTTGCCGTAAAATGGAACATTCGACCCGAATTTCGCGTTTATGGCCAAGACTGCAAAGTCGCAAGACGCGGCGACCGACGTGCCGCAAGACTTGCCCGAAACCTACGAGGCCGCGCTCGCCGAGCTCGAACGCCTGGTGGGCCGCATGGAGGGCGGTGAGCTGGGGCTGGAGGAATCGCTCGGCGCATACCGCCGCGGCGCCGTCCTGGTGAAGTACTGCCAGGGCCTGCTCGAGAAGGTGGAGCAACAGGTGAAGGTGCTCGAAGGCGAGACGCTCAAGCCGCTCGACGCGACGCGCGACGAGTAACGACCCGGCGGCCCGGGAGGGCTCCCGGGGCGACCCAATAACACGCACGGCCTGAAGGGTATGTGCAGGACGAAGACGATGGCGGATCAGAATATCAAGGCCTGGATGCAGGCGGTACAGGCCCGTGTGGAGCAGGCGCTCGACGCCGCGCTGCCCAAGGCGGCCGATGGCGGCTCGGCGCGGCTCAACGAAGCAATGCGATATGCCGTGCTCGGCGGTGGCAAGCGCGTGCGTCCGCTGCTGTGCTTCGCGGCGGGGGAAGTGACGCAGGCGAGCGAGTCGGCGCTCCTTCGCGCCGCGTGCGCGGTGGAAATGATCCACGCCTACTCGCTGGTGCACGACGACCTGCCGTGCATGGATGACGACGATCTGCGCCGCGGCAAGCCCACGGTGCATGTGCAGTACGACGAAGCGACCGGCCTGCTGGCGGGCGACGCATTGCAGACGCAGGCGTTCGTGCGGCTCGGCGAAGCCACGGCGGACCTCAGCGCGGCGCAATCGCTCGCGCTGGTCCATGAGCTGGCGATGGCCTCGGGCGCGCTCGGCATGGCCGGCGGCCAGGCGATCGATCTGGAGAGCGTCGGCGTCAAGCTCACGCAGCCGCAACTGGAGACCATGCACCGCCTGAAGACCGGCGCGCTGCTGCGGGCGTCGTTGCGCATGGGCGCCATCTGCGGCCGTGCGTTGAGCGACGACGAGACCGTGGCGCTCGACGCGTATGCGGCTGCCGTCGGCCTTGCCTTCCAGGTAGTGGACGACATTCTCGACGCGAGCGCCGACTCGGCCACGCTCGGCAAGACGGCGGGCAAGGACGCCGCCAACGATAAGCCGACCTACGTGTCGCTCATGGGCCTCGAAGGCGCGCGCGCCTACGCTGAAAAGCTGCGCGCCGACGCGCACGCGGCGAGCGCGTCGCTTGGCAACGCGGACCGTCTGCGCGCGCTGGCCGACTACGTGGTCGATCGCATCAACTGAGTGGCGTGCGAGCGGCGTGCGCCGCGCGCACGATGGGTTCAGGAAGCCCCGGGCAGTCGCGGATCGCGAGGCCGCGGGGCGATTGCAGTAGATACAAGCAAGGGGCAAGGAGGGTCGGCGCAATCTCCCCACAGAACGCCGGCAGGAGATCGGGGCCAGTGCACAGGGGGCGCTGCCCGGTAAAACGCCTATATATGGAACGACGATGTACGAACTGTTAAATACCATCGATGACCCGGCTGCGTTGCGGCGTCTGGAGCGTCGCCAACTTGCGCCGCTGGCCGAAGAGCTGCGCGCCTTCGTGCTCGAGAGCGTGTCGCGTACCGGCGGGCACCTGTCGTCCAACCTCGGCACGGTCGAGTTGACGATCGCGTTGCACTACGTCTTCAACACGCCGGAAGATCGCATTGTCTGGGACGTGGGGCACCAAAGCTATCCGCACAAGATCCTCACCGGACGCCGCGAGGCAATGGCCACGCTGCGCCAGCTCGGCGGCATCTCCGGTTTCCCGAAGCGCGACGAGTCACCCTACGACACATTCGGCACGGCGCACTCGAGCACGTCGATTTCGGCCGCGCTCGGCATGGCGCTGGGCGCGCGCACGAAGGGCGAGAACCGCTTCGGCATTGCCGTGATCGGCGATGGCGCAATGACCGCGGGCATGGCCTTCGAGGCGATGAACAATGCGGGCGTGCACGAAGACGTGCCGCTGCTCGTCATCCTGAACGACAACGACATGTCGATCTCGCCGCCGGTCGGCGCGCTCAACCGCTACCTGGCCCGCCTGATGTCCGGCCGCTTCTACGCGGCAGCGAAAAAGGGCGTGGAGAAGGTGCTGAGCGTGGCGCCGCCTGTGCTCGAGCTGGCGCGCAAGTTCGAGGAACACGCCAAGGGCATGGTCGTGCCGGCAACGATGTTCGAAGAGTTCGGCTTCAACTACATCGGCCCGATCGACGGTCACGACCTCGACTCGCTCATTCCGACGCTCGAGAACATCAAGAATCTGAAGGGGCCGCAGTTCCTGCACGTCGTCACGCGCAAGGGGTACGGCTACAAGCTGGCGGAAGCCGATCCGGTGCTCTATCACGGCCCGGGCAAGTTCAACCCGGCCGAAGGCATCAAGCCGAGCACGAACAGCAAGAAGACATACACGCAGGTGTTCGGCGAATGGCTGTGCGATATGGCGGCGGCGGACGAACGCGTGGTGGGCATCACGCCGGCCATGCGCGAAGGCTCCGGCCTGGTGGAGTTCGAAAAGCGCTTCCCGGAGCGCTACTACGACGTCGGCATTGCCGAGCAGCACGCGGTGACGTTCGCCGGCGGCATGGCGACCGAAGGGCTCAGGCCGGTCGTGGCGATCTATTCCACATTCCTGCAACGCGGCTACGATCAACTGATTCACGACGTGGCGCTGCAGAATCTGCCGGTGCTCTTCGCGCTTGACCGCTCGGGCCTCGTGGGCGCGGACGGCGCGACGCACGCCGGCGCGTATGACGTGGCCTATCTGCGCTGCATCCCGAACATGGTGGTGATGGCGCCGTCGGACGAAAACGAATGCCGCCAGATGCTCTACACGGGCGTGCAGATCGACGGGCCCTCGGCCGTGCGCTACCCGCGCGGCGCGGGCACGGGCGCGGCAATCGAGCCGACGATGACGGCGCTGCCGATTGGCAAGGGCGTCGTGCGCCGAGAGGGGCACGCCGAAGCGGGGCGCCGTGTGGCGATTCTGGCGTTTGGCAGCATGGTGGCGCCGGCGCTCAAGGCGGCGGAGCAACTGGACGCCACGGTGGCGGACATGCGCTTCGTCAAGCCGATCGATGACGAACTGATCGCGCGCCTGGCGCAGACGCACGACTATCTCGTGACGGTCGAGGAAGGCTGCATCATGGGCGGCGCGGGCTCGGCTGTGGCGGAATCCCTGCTCGCGGGTGGGGTTACTCGCCCCGTACTACAATTGGGCCTGCCCGATCGCTTCATCGATCACGGCGACCCGGCATTGTTGCTCGCGTCGGTCGGTCTGGACGCGGCGGGCATTGCGAAGTCGATCTGCGCGCGCTTCGACCTGCAGCCGGTGGCGCGGGACCAGGGCGCGCACACGACGCAGAAGGCCACGAAACTCGTCGCCTGAGCGTCCGGCAGTTCTCGACATTCGAACGATCCGGCTCGCACGCCGGATCGTTTGCGTTTTGGTGCTCGTGTTTCTGTGCTCGTGTGTTTGATGCCCGTGCTTTGAAGTCCGCCGTTTTCATGCGTGCCGGGGCTCCCCGGCATATTCCCGATGACACTCGCCGCAGGCTCGCGCGTCGTGCGTCGGATACGTTTGCCCATTGCCTCCCCCCCCAGTCGGCTTGCCGGCAAAGAAGGATAATTCGATGAACCAGATGAACCCCGCTTTCGTAATGCCGGACGTGCAAAGCAGCGTCGACACCCGGCAGATTCCGATTCAGCGCGTCGGTGTGCGCGGTGTGCGCCATCCGCTGTCGGTGCACCTGGCCGGCGGCGAAGTGCAGGCCACGGTGGGCCTGTTCAATCTCGACGTGCATCTGCCTGCCGACCAGAAGGGCACGCACATGTCGCGCTTCGTGGCGTTGCTCGAAGCGCATCGCGCGCCGCTCGACATGAGCGCGTTTCGCGCGATGCTCGGCGACATGCTCGGCAAGCTCGAAGCCGAGGCCGGTCGCATCGAAGTCACGTTCCCGTACTTCATCAACAAGACGGCGCCCGTCTCCGGCGTGCAGAGCCTGCTCGACTACGAAGTGACGCTCACCGGCGACGTGCGCAACGGCGTTACGCGCGTGTGGCTCAAGGTGCTCGTGCCCGTCACCAGCCTGTGCCCGTGCTCGAAGAAGATCTCGCAGTACGGCGCACACAACCAGCGCTCGCACATCACGATCGACGCCGAAGTGTCGGAAGACATCGCCGTCGAGGAACTCGTGCGGATGGCCGAGGAAGAGGCTTCCTGCGAGCTGTGGGGACTGCTCAAGCGTCCGGACGAGAAGTTCGTGACCGAGCGCGCCTACGAGAATCCGAAGTTCGTGGAAGACCTCGTGCGCGATGTGGCGACCCGTCTGAACAACGAGCCGCGGGTGCTCGCCTACGTGCTCCAGGCCGAGAACTTCGAATCGATTCACAACCACAGCGCCTACGCCGTGATCGAGCGCGACAAGCGTCTGGCCTGACGGGGGCGCTCCCTCTCCTGCGGGACGGGCGCAAGGCAAAAAACCGCTCTCACGAGCGGTTTTTTTATTGTCCGACGGTCTCTGCCGCCGCAGCGGCGGGGAGTGCCCTGGCTCTCAGGCGCTGCGCACGATGTCGGCAAGATCCCAGCGCGGACGCACGGTGTACGCGTACTCGCTGTCAGCCTCGTCCGGCCAGTGCTTCAGGCGCATGGCGCCGGCGAAGGCGATCATGGCGCCGTTGTCGGTGCAGAACGCGAGGTCGGGGTAATGCACGCGGTAGCCGCGTCGGCGCGCCGCTTCGTTCAGGCCGGCGCGCAGTTGCGCGTTCGCGCCGACGCCGCCCGCCACGACCAGCGTTTTCATGCCGGTCTGCTTGAGCGCGGCCATCGACTTGGCCACGAGCACGTCGACGATGGCATCGACGAAGGCGCGCGCGAGATCGGCTTTCTCTTGCTCGCACACGTTGCCGCCGAGATGGCGCACCTGCGTGAGCACGGCCGTTTTCAGGCCGCTGAAGCTGAAGTCGAGATTTCCCGAGTGTTTCATCGGGCGCGGCAGATCGTAGCGTCCCGGGGTGCCGAAGTCGGCCAGTCGCGAGACGGCCGGCCCGCCCGGATACCCGAGGCCGAGCAGCTTGGCCGTCTTGTCGAAGGCTTCGCCGGCGGCGTCGTCGAGCGTCTCGCCGAGCATGGCGTACTGGCCGAACGCCCGCACTTCCATCAACTGCGTGTGTCCGCCGGAGACCAGCAGGGCGACGAACGGGAAGCCGGGGGCGTCCGGCGCGAGCAGCGGGGAGAGCAGATGACCCTCGAGGTGATGCACGCCGACGACCGGCCGGTCCAGCGCGAAGGCGAGGGCGTTGGCCACGCTGGCCCCGACGAGCAGCGCCCCGGCAAGTCCGGGGCCTTGTGTGTAGGCGACCGCGTCGATGGCGCCAAGCGGCTTCCCGGCACGGGCGAGCACTTCCTCGGCGAGCGGCAGGGCGCGACGAATGTGGTCGCGCGAGGCCAGCTCGGGGACGACCCCGCCGTACTCGCGGTGCATGGCGATTTGCGAGTGCAGCGCATGCGAGAGCAGGCCCGCCTCCGTGTCGTACAGGGCGAGTCCGGTCTCGTCGCAGGAGCTTTCAATGCCTAGAACCAGCATGACGGGGAAGAGATGCGCACGGCGTCAATGAGTGGGACAACCGGGAAGTATATCAGCCGGCCCATCCGCCCGCCGGTTACAATGCGCGCCATGGAAAAGTTCGATGTGGCGATTGTGGGCGCCGGCGCAGCCGGCCTGATGTGTGCGGCCGTGGCGGGGCAGTTGGGGCTGCGCGTGGTGCTCATCGACCACGCGACGCGTCTCGCCGAGAAGATTCGGATCTCCGGCGGCGGGCGCTGCAATTTCACCAACATCAACGCGGGGCCGGGAAACTATCTGTCCGAGAACCCGCGCTTTTGCCGCTCCGCGCTGGCTCGCTATACGCCGCGCGATTTCCTCGATCTGCTGGCCCGCCATGGCATTGCGTGGCACGAGAAGCACCGCGGACAGCTTTTCTGCGACGAAAGCGCGGAAGACATCATCGAAATGCTTCGCAGGGAGTGTGCGGCCGGGCGGGTCCACTGGCGCATGCCGTGCGCCGTGCATACCGTCGCCCATACCGCGGCGGGCGGCGCGCATCCCTATCACCTGACGACGGATGCGGGGCATATTGCCGCGAAACGCCTGGTCGTGGCCACCGGCGGGCTCTCGATTCCGAAGATCGGGGCGACGGACTGGGGGTATCGGATCGCGCGTCAATTCGGGCTGGATATCGTCGAGCCGCGTCCGGCGTTGGTGCCGCTCATGTTCGACGCTTCGACGTGGGCGCCGTTTGCCGGTCTGTCGGGACTGTCGCTCGAAGTGGACGTGAGCACCGGCAAGGGCAGGGACGCCGGCAATTTCCTCGAAGACCTGCTCTTTACACACCGCGGGCTGTCGGGGCCGGCCATCCTGCAGATCTCGAGCTTCTGGACGCCGGGCCAGTCCATTACGCTGAATCTGGCGCCGACGTTCGATATCGAGGCGGCGCTCTTCGAGGCGAAGGCCGCGTCCCGGCGTCAACTCGGCAACCTGCTGGCGCAGTGGGTGCCGGCGAGATTGGCCGAAGCCTGGGTCGCCAACAGCGGCCTCTCGCCGCAGGCGCGCATGCAGGAATTGTCCGACAAGGCGCTGCGCGCGCTCGCCCAGGCGTTTTCCGGCTGGACGCTCAAGCCCTGCGGCTCGGAGGGCTGGCGCAAGGCGGAAGTCACGCGCGGCGGGGTCGACACGCGCGCGCTGTCGTCCGCGACGCTTGAGGCCCGAACGCAGCCGGGTCTGCACTTCATCGGCGAAGTGGTCGACGTCACGGGCTGGCTCGGCGGCTATAACTTCCAGTGGGCGTGGGCGTCGGCCGTGGCCTGCGCGCGAGCGATGTCCGAAGGCATGCGAGCGGGGCAGGCGGGAGGCGACGCACGTTCATAGACGATCGCTGGTGCACTGTGGTACGCTCTTTCCTTCGTGGAGACGGCTGAAAAATCGCACTTTTTGGCGTTCTGGGTCGTTTTTGGGGCGTTTTTGGCTCGTTTTGGGCTCGTTTTTGGGGTGTCCCGGTTGTCGTGGCGGCGCTTGGGCTCGCTTGTGGTCCTCCGGTGCGCTGGCAACGCCGCGTGGCGGTCGAAAAATGGGCTGAAATGGGCTGGAAGGGGCCGAAATGAGCTGGAATGGGCCGATACGGGCCGCAAGGCGGTCCAGGAGCGTCCGAATCCGCGTCGAACCCGCTTGTGATCGTGCATGCGATCGTCCCAGTCAAGCGGGTTTTTGTGCTTTGTGCGTCTCGAGCGCGCCTGTGCCGGCATCCCGGCTGCGCGCGCGAGCGCCACATGCCACATGCGAGTCGCCCTTTTCTTTGGGGCGGCATGCACTACACTGAAACGTATTCGAATTCCGGAATCCCTGCTCATGAGTCTTAAAGAACGCATCAACGAGGACATGAAGACGGCCATGCGCGCCAAGGCCGCCGACAAATTGGGGACCATCCGACTGCTGCTCGCGGCAATCAAACAAAAGGAAGTCGACGAGCGCATCACTCTCGATGACACCGCTGTCATCGCCGTTGTCGACAAGCTGATCAAGCAACGCAAGGATTCCATCAGCCAGTTCGAGGCTGCCGGTCGCCAGGATCTGGCCGACAAGGAGGCCGCCGAACTCGCCGTTCTCCAGGTCTACATGCCGCAGCAGCTCTCGGCGGACGAAGTTGCGCAGGCCGTCAAGGCGGCCGTGGCGCAGACGGGCGCCGCCGGCCCCCAGGACATGGGCAAGGTGATGGGCGTGCTCAAGGGCCAGTTGGCCGGCCGGGCCGACATGACGGTCGTGTCCGCGCAGGTGAAGGCGGCGTTGGCTGCGTAATCGGGTAGTGCGGCCGGCGCCCGTGCGAGCGCGCTGCCGCGTTGCGATGACATCGATCCAGTGATTCCCCAGTCGTTTCTGCAGGATTTGCTCAACCGCGTCGATATTGTCGAGGTGGTGGGCCGTTATGTGCAGTTGAAAAAGGGCGGGGCAAACTTCATGGGGCTTTGCCCCTTTCATAATGAGAAGTCGCCCTCATTTACGGTGAGTCCCACCAAGCAGTTCTATCACTGCTTCGGGTGTGGCGCGCACGGCAGCGCGATCAGTTTCCTGATGGAGCATGCCGGACTCGGATTTGTCGAAGCGGTCGAGGAGCTGGCCCGCAACGTAGGGCTCGACGTGCCGCGCGAGGCGCCCATGCCGGGCGCACCGCCCGCCGCCGTCCAACGCGCACAGACCCTCGGCCTGGTCGACGTCATGACGCGCGCTTGCGACTACTACCGCAAGCAGTTGCGCGGGGCGCCGACGGCCATCGAGTACTTGAAGCGACGCGGCCTGACGGGCGAGATCGCCGCGCACTTCGGGCTGGGGTATGCGCCGCCTGCGTGGCAGAACCTGGAGGCGGCGTTTCCGAATTATCGCGACGACCAACTGCTCGAAGCGGGCCTGGTCATCGAGAGCGACAAGGGCGAGCCGGGGGGCGCGAAGCGCCGCTACGATCGCTTCCGCGACCGGATCATGTTCCCGATCCGCAATACGAAGGGGCAGGTGATCGCCTTTGGCGGACGGGTGCTGGACCAGGGCGAGCCGAAATACCTGAACTCGCCCGAGACGCCGCTTTTCAGCAAGGGCAGCGAGCTGTACGGATTGTTCGAGGCGCGCGCCGGCATTCGCGAGGCCGGTTACGTGCTCGTGGTGGAAGGGTATATGGATGTCGTGGCGCTGGCCCAGCTCGGTTTCCCGCAGGCGGTGGCCACGCTCGGCACCGCCTGTACACCGATGCATGTGCAAAAGCTGTTGCGCCAGACCGAGACGGTCGTGTTCAGCTTCGACGGCGACGCGGCCGGGCGCCGTGCGGCGCGCCGCGCGCTCGAAGCGTGTCTGCCGCATGCGGACGACAACCGGAGCTTCAAGTTCCTGTTTCTGCCCAGCGAGCACGATCCGGACAGCTACGTGCGCGAGCACGGCGCCGAGGCGTTTGCCGATGAGGTGTCGCGCGCCATGCCGCTCTCGCAGTTCCTGATCGGCGAGGTGACCGCCGGCAAGGAGATGCATCAGCCTGAAGGTCGGGCGCGGGCGCTGTTCGAGGCGAAGCCGTTGTTGCAGCAAATGCCGGCGAACGCCCTGCGCGGTCAGATCATTCACGCGCTGGCGGAGCGGGTGGGAAGTCCGGTCGAGGAAGTTGCGCAATTATGCGAACTGAAGATCGGCGCGGCGCGGCGTCAGAACGCGTGGGACAGGGCGCCCGCGAAGCGCGAGAAGCGTAGGGTGGTCGGCACCGAGCACCGGGCGTTGCAGAACCTGCTGATGTTTCCTGTGCTCGGAAACGAATTGACCGACGAAGAGACCAAGATATTACGGAACGTGCGGCATCACGCCGAGATTTTCTCGGAGGTACTGGCGCACTGCCACGAAATGGGCGCTCAGGCGGATTTTCGCTTCATGTCCGATCGGCTGCGATCATCGCCGAATTGGGCGAGTTTCGACGAAATTCTGCGTGAGATCCTGTCGTTTGAAGAAAACGCCCGCGACCTGCTGTTGTTCGATCCGGCCGACGAGGCGCAGGTCGAGCGGCGAGAAGAGCAGATCGCGCTGCGGCTCACCGAACTGCGTAGCGCCATCCGGCGCCTGCAGTACGACGGGCTGTGCGAAGAACTGGAGACGATATTCAAGCGGTCGTCGTTGACGCCCGATGAATTGCGCCATGCACGGGCGCTGTCGCGGCAACGCGACGAATTGAAGCGGTTGCTGGCTACGGCCGGCACGGGAGGCGCGCGAAGTTGAGGTAAGCCCGCGTGCTATAATGAAAAGTTTTCAGTGGGCTGTTTTCTGGCAAGCGAGATCGCTATGGCAAAGATGACAACGACCAGCGGAAAAAAGACGGTTATCCCAGCACCGAAGGCAAAGCGCGCGACGAGCGCGGCGGCGGCGTCCGGTGGGAGGGGGGCGTCTCGCTCTGCGAAGGCTGGCGTTGATGTGAAGGCCGGCAAGGTCGCGCAATCCGCCAGGAAAACGGCCAGCCAGGCAAGTTCGGCGAAACGTACTACGACGACGCAAGTCAAGGCAGCCGCCGGCGCAAAATCGAAGACGACCGGCAAGACGGCTGCGAAGGTGACCGATGTCACCAAGCGCGCGAGTGCGACCGCCGCGAAGGTGGGGACTGCGAAGGCAGTCAGGAAGCCGACGGTGAAGTCGGAGCCGCCCGTCAAGACGACGAAGGCGGTATCGGCCGCCAAGGCGACGGCCGGCGGGAAACCGCAGGCCCGACAACCCGCTGAAAAAAGCGCGAAGAGCGCAACTACCGCCAGGGCTTCGAGCCAGGCGGGCCGCAGTACACCTGCGACGCAGGCCCCACGCAAGACCGGGGCCTCACGCAAGACCGAAGCCGTGGAGCTCGCGTCGGCAACCGTCGAGCCACCCGTCCAAAAGACGCGTGGCCGGGCCGCGAAGACCCCCGCTCCGGCGGAGCAGAACGTCGCAGCGAATACTAATGATCAACCCGTGAACGAAGATCAGACCAAAGTGGAAAAGCAGAAGGCGCGTGATCGCCGGGCAAAAGAGAAAGCACTGCTCAAGGACGCATTTTCCTCGCACCAGCCCGGTACGGCCGAGGAACTTGAGGAGCGTCGCGGCAAACTGAAGGCACTGATCAAGCTGGGCAAGGAGCGTGGCTTCCTCACCTTCGCCGAGATCAACGACCACTTGCCCGACGAGCTGGTGGAGAGCGAAGCGCTCGAGGGCGTGATCGGCACGTTCAACGACATGGGCATTGCCGTCTACGAGCAGGCGCCCGATGCCGAAACGCTGCTGCTCAACGACAACGCGCCGAACGCCGCGTCGGACGACGAAGTCGAGGAAGAGGCCGAAGCGGCCCTGTCGACGGTCGACTCCGAGTTTGGCCGCACGACCGACCCGGTGCGTATGTACATGCGCGAGATGGGGACGGTCGAGCTGCTCACGCGTGAGGGCGAAATCGAGATCGCCAAGCGCATCGAGGAAGGCCTGAAGCACATGGTGCAGGCCATCTCCGCATGCCCGACGACGATCGCCGAGATCCTGGCGATGGCCGAGAAGGTCGAGCGTGAGGAAATGCGCATCGACGAAGTGGTGGACGGCCTGATCGACCCGAACGCGGAAGCCGAAGCGGCGGCCGCGGCTTCCGAGGACGAGGACTTCGACGCTGACGCCGAAGAAGACGCCGAGGACGAGGAAGAAGAGGCCGACGAGGAAGAGGACAGCGGCGGCAGCGGCGGCGGTGCTTCGGCAGCGCAGGTCGAGCAGCTCAAGCGCGATTCGCTCGCCAAGTTCGCGGTGATCGCCGACTGGTTCGGCAAGATGCGTCGCGCGTTCGAGAAGGAAGGCTATCAGTCCAAGCCGTATGTGAAGGCGGGCGAAGCCATCCAGGCCGAGTTGATGACGATCCGCTTCACGGCGCGCACGGTCGAGCGTTTGTGCGACACGCTGCGTTCGCAAGTGGACGAAGTGCGCAACATCGAGCGTGCGATCCTGAACATCGTGGTCGACAAGTGCGGCATGCCGCGTGCGGATTTCGTGTCGCGCTTCCCCGGCAACGAAACCAATCTCGACTGGATCTACACGGTCGTGGCCGATAACAAGCCGTACAGCTCGGTGGTCGAGCGGAACGTGCCGGCCGTGCAGGAACTGCAGCAGAAGCTGATCGACTTGCAGGCGCGAGTGGTGTTGCCGCTCGCCGAGCTCAAGGACGTCAATCGCAAGATGTCCGAAGGCGAGCGCCGCGCCCGCAAGGCCAAGCGCGAGATGACCGAGGCGAACCTGCGTCTGGTGATTTCGATCGCGAAGAAGTACACGAACCGTGGCCTGCAGTTCCTGGATTTGATCCAGGAAGGCAACATCGGCCTGATGAAGGCCGTGGACAAGTTCGAATACCGTCGTGGTTACAAGTTCTCGACCTACGCGACGTGGTGGATCCGTCAGGCCATCACGCGTTCGATCGCGGACCAGGCGCGTACCATCCGTATTCCGGTGCACATGATCGAGACGATCAACAAGATGAACCGGATTTCGCGCCAGATTCTGCAGGAGACCGGTGTCGAGCCGGATCCGGCGACGCTGGCCGAGAAGATGGAAATGCCGGAGGACAAGATCCGCAAGATCATGAAGATCGCGAAGGAGCCGATCTCCATGGAAACGCCGATCGGTGACGACGACGATTCCCATCTGGGCGACTTTATCGAAGATACCGGCACGGTAGCCCCTGCGGACGCCGCATTGCATGGTAGTATGCGCGACGTCGTGAAGGACGTGCTTGATTCGCTGACGCCGCGCGAGGCCAAGGTGCTGCGTATGCGTTTCGGTATCGAGATGAGCACGGACCACACGCTCGAGGAAGTGGGCAAGCAGTTTGACGTGACGCGCGAGCGTATTCGTCAGATCGAGGCCAAGGCGCTGCGCAAGCTGCGTCACCCGAGCCGTTCCGACAAGCTCAAGTCGTTCCTCGAAGGCAATTGATTGCTGCTGAGCGAGCGCCAGTAGTTCAGGGCCGTTAGCTCAGCGGTTAGAGCAGGGGACTCATAATCCCTTGGTCGCTGGTTCGAACCCAGCACGGCCTACCAGGAAGTGAAGAAAAGCCCCTGACGGTGACGTCAGGGGCTTTTTGCCTTGCGGCATCGATGACCCGCGTTCGCACGAACGCCGCGCCGGCATCGCGCATCCGGCTAACGTCCATCGAATGAACCATCCGCTCGATCGTGTCGCCGCACGCGCGCCGCGGCCGCCTCCTCAGGCGGATGCCGGCTTCACGCCGCGGCGGCCGAGACTCGGGGCTACGCCGGGGCGAACCTGCAACATTGCGAACACGCCAACGGCCGTCGCCACCGCCGTCGCGACGAACATCGACGAGTAGCCGTACCTGGCCGACAGAATGCCTGCGAGCGTGGGCGCCAGCACCGACGCAATGTTCGCGATGAAGTGCATCAGGCCGCTGAAGGTCCCCACGCGCGACGGCGCCGTATCGATCACGACAGCCCAGTACACCGAATTGGGCAGGGCATTGAGCGCATTGCCTAGCGTCATCAACGCGATCACGGCCCATACGCTTTGCGCCTGCGACACCATCAGGAAGCACAGCGTGGTGCAGGTGAGGGCGGCCGCGGCGAACCAGCTGCGCGCCACCACGAGCTTGCCGGTCTTGCGATACAGCCAGTCCGAGATACGTCCACCGAGCAACACCGTCACGCACGCGCCGGTCCACGGAATCATGCCGACGTACCACAGCGACGACAGCGTGAAGTGAAATTCGTCGGCGAGATACTTCGGCGTCCAAGTCAGCAGCATGAAGTTGACGTAGATGAATGCGAAGTAGCCGATCGAATTGAATACCAGTGTCTTGCTGCGAAAAAAGCTCCACCACGGCAAGTCGCTTGCGGCGCCGGCGCCGCCGACCTGCTGCGCCGGGCGTCCTTCCTGGATGAGCGCCAGCTCGGCCGCATTGACGCGCGGATTGTCCTCGGGACGGTTCGTGTAGACGCGCGCGAACAGCGCGATCAGCACGAAGCCCGCCACGCCGAGCACGATGTACATCGTGCGCCAGCTCTCGGTGAGCAACAGCAGGCCCACGGCCACGGGGGCAGTGAGCAGCGCGCCCAGCGGCGTGCTCAGCAAGCCGATCGACACGGCGAAGCCGCGCTCCGAGGGTGACGCCCAGGCCGACATCGTCTTGTTGATGATGGAGTACGCCGGTCCCTCCGCGAAGCCGAACAGCACGCGAACCGTGGCGAAGCCGGTGAGGGCGGAGCCGCCGAAAACGGCCACGCCGAGGTCGCCGGCCCAGATCATTGCGATCGCGAAGGCCGACCATGCCACGCCTGCAATGACCCACACCGTCTTGGCGCCGAGCCGGTCGGCGAGCGCGCCGCCGAACAGCGCGCCGAACATGTAGCCATAGCCGAAGTAGCCGAGTACGGCGCCCCAGCCGGCACGGTCGAAGCCGTATTCCGACGTAATTTGCGCGGCCGAGTACGAAATCGCGCCGCGATCGATGTAGTTCACGAGCGCGATGACGACGATCAGCGCGAATACCGCAAATCGATACCGCGTTGCGGCGACGGCCGGATGGGCCAGGGGGCTGGGTTGCATGACGTCTCCTGAGTGTTGACTGAACAGTGACCACGAGTGGGCCGGTGGACGGGGTGACAGGGGCAAAACGACAGATGCCCCGACGCGCCCATGCCTCCACGCCCTTCGCAAACGATTGTCGATTATATATAATGCACAATGCATATCAACTGAAATCAAAATACTGTCCACCATGTCCAACTCGCTTCCCGTGGTCGCCGTCGGCTCGCTCGGCGGTACGATCAGCATGACGCCATCCGACGCCGCCGGCGGCGTCGTCCCCACGCTCGACGCCGCGCAACTCGCCCGGTCGGTGCCCGGCCTGTCCGAGGTGGCTGCCGTGCGCACCGCGTCGATCCGGCAATTGCCCAGCGCGTCGCTTTGCTACGACGACCTCATGGAAGCCCTCGACTGGGCCGAGCAGCAGATCGCGCAGGGCGCCCGCGGCGTGGTCCTGACCCAAGGCACCGACACGCTCGAAGAAACGGCCTTCCTGCTCGATCTGTTCTGGACGCTGCCCGCACCACTGGTCATCACGGGCGCCATGCGCGCGCCGCAGGCCGCCGGTGCGGACGGCCCCGCGAACCTGCTGGCCGCGGTGCGAACGGCGCTACACCCGGAAAGCGCGGGCCGCGGCGTACTCGTCGTGATGAACGACACCGTGCATTGCGCGCGCTGGGTGAGCAAGGGCGACGCGCTGGCGGTGCAGGCATTCGTGTCGCTCGACGGCGGTGCGGCCGCGCGCCTCGTCGAAGGGCGGCCCACGTACTTCCATGCGGCGGGCGCGCGGCCGGCGCCGCTCGCACGGCCGGTGCGCGCGTGGCCGAAGGTCGCGTTGGTGACGGCCGTGTTGGGAGACGACGGCGAGCTGGCCGAGATGGCCGTGCGCGGCGGCTACGAAGGCGTCGTGATCGCGGCGCAGGGCGCCGGACACGTGTCGTTCGCGTTTGCCGAGCGGGTGAGCGCGCTCGCGCAACAGGTGCCGGTAATTGTCGCGAGCCGAGCGGCCGGCGGCTCGACCGCGTCATCGACATACGGCTATGTGGGCGCGGAAATCGATCTCGTGAAGCGCGGCGCGCGCATGTCCGGCTGGCTCTCGGCGCTCAAGTCGCGGCTGCTGCTCGCCGCGTTGATCGCCTCGGGCGTGCCGCCCGCCGCGGTTGCGGACGCACTGGAAAATTGGAGTAAACTCACGCGTCGATAAACTCCCACGGCCTTCCCCTTGAAAAGCACGTCTTCCGCATCGGCCGCCGCGTCGGGTGCTACCGGCACGTCCGGCACGTCCGGCCGCCGCCGCCTCACCGCCTATCAGTACGCCATCGAGACGCTGCGCACCGAGATTCTGCAGGGTCGGCTGAAGGCGGGCGACCGGCTGCGGCAGGACGATCTCGCCCGCCGTCTCGAGATGTCGACGACGCCGGTGCGCGAGGCGTTGCGCACATTGGTCTCGGAGGGGCTCGTGTTCTTCGACGCGCATCGCGGCGCGGTGGTGCGAGGGCTGACGATCGACGACGTCAATGAACTCTACCGCCTGCGCAAGACGCTCGAGCCCATGATGGCCGAGCAGGCAATGGCCACGATCCGCGACGAGGACATCGCGCGGGCCCAGGCGTTGCACGGCGAAATGCTCGCCACGACGGATGTCGTGAAGTGGACCGAGCTGAACCAGGCGTTCCACGCGGCGCTCTGGGCCTCGCAGGACCATTCCCGGCTGGCGCATCTGATCAAGACGTTGCGCGATGCGTCCGGCCCCTACATCGCCTTGTCGCTCTACATGCGGCCGGTGCATGTCGACGTGAGCAATCAGGAACACCAGAAAATGCTCGACGAGTACCGCGCCCGCGATGTGGCCGCCGCCCGCCGGCACACGGAAGACCATCTCGACGCTACGCTGCGCATCATCGTCAAGGCCATCGAGCAGACCGAAGCGCAGGCGGCCGCCAACGAGTGACGCCAACGAGTGACGCCAGCGCGAGGCGCCACATCGCCGGCCGCCCCGCGCCGGTGATGCTTCGCACACCTGATCATCCGCGATCCGTCATGTCCGGCAATGCCGGGTGATGCGCGATAGTGCGCAATAGTGCGTGGTGGTGCCTGGTGGTGCCCGGCAAGACGCCGTGCGCGCTTTCGCGGCCGATTCTCGTCGGCTTTCCGGGTTAACACCTAAAGTTCTTCGTGCGCCGGCCGTAATTGCTGGGGTGGAACCCCCACCTCGTGGAGCCGGTGGCCTGGGCGCCGGTTTCCTGTCTTTGACCCCCCCCCTAGCCGCAGGCCCGTCCAGACAGCATGACAGTATCTTCGCTTAGAACACGCATCATCCTGATCGCGTGTGCCACCGTAATCGGGGCACTGATCCTCTCCGGCATCACCACCTACCTCATCGTGCGCAACAGCATGATGTCGACCATTGCCAACACGCTCGACGCCGTCGCGCGCGGCAACACGCTCGCCGTCGAGCGCTGGGCCGCCGCAAAGGGCCAGTCGGTCGTCGGCACGGCCGCGGCCGTCGAGAAGGGCGAGCAAGGCGTCGCCCTCACGAAGCTGCTCGGCGCGACCAACGGCTTCCCGATCTCGAGCATCGGCTGGAGCGACAAGTCATACTTCTCCAGCGGCCCCACGCCGCCCGACTACGATCCGACCGTTCGTCCGTGGTACAAGGGCGCCACGGCCGCGGGCAGGCTCACGGTGGTCAAGCCGTATGCCGACATCGCGTCCGGCAAGCTGTACGTGTCGTTTGCCGCCCCGATCCTGCGCGACGGCCAGACGCTCGGGGCGGTGAGCGGTGCCGTGCCGCTCGACGCCGTGCAGGAAGTCGTCAGGGCCGTCCATCCCACGCCCTCGAGCCTGGCCTTCGTGGTCTCGCGCGACGGCCTCGTGATCGCGCACCCGGACGAGAAACTCATGCTCAAGCAGTCGAGCGATCTCGCGCAGTCGCTCACGCCGGACACGCTCGCCGGCCTCGAGCGCGCCACCGAACCGATGGAAGTGGAGCTCGGCGGTGCGGCCAAGCTCGTCAAGGTGCAGCCCGTGCCGGGCACCGACTGGCTGTTCGTCGTGGCGCTCGACAAGGCTGAAGCGACCGCCGGCCTCTCGCGCGTGCTGAGCGCGACCGTCATCACGCTGATCGTGCTGACGCTGTGCGCCATCGGCATTGCGAGCTTCTTTACCTCGCAGGCGTTTCGCCGTCTGTCGCAGGTGCGCGACGCGATGGACACCATCGGCTCGGGAGGCGGCGACCTGACGCGCCGCCTCGACGTGGTCGGCAACGACGAAGTCGCCCAGATTTCGCGCTCGTTCAACGCGTTCGTCGACAAGATCAGTACGGTCATGCTCGACGTGCGCGCAGGCGTGAACGGCATGACCTCGGCAACCAGCGAGATCGAGATGGGCAACCGCGATCTGTCGCAGCGCACCGAAGCGTCGGCCGGAACGCTGCAGGAGACGTCGGCCGCGCTCACCGAACTCACCGCCAGCGTGAAACAGACGGCCGAGGCCGCCGAGCACGCCACGCGCCTAGCGAACGACGCCAGCGAAGCGGCGGCGCGCGGGGGCGAAGTGATGACGGGCGCCGTCACGACCATGAGCGAGATCGCCCGGTCGTCCGAGCGCATTACCGAGATCATCAGTGTGATCGACGGCATTGCGTTCCAGACCAACATCCTCGCGCTCAACGCCGCGGTGGAAGCCGCGCGCGCGGGCGAGCAGGGCCGCGGCTTTGCCGTGGTGGCCGGCGAGGTGCGCACGCTCGCCCAGCGCAGCGCGGCCGCCGCGCAGGAAATCAAGACGCTCATCGAGGCTTCCGTACAGAACGTCAAGAGCGGCACGCAGCGCGTGCAGGCCGCCGGCGACACGATGGGCGAGATCGTCGACGGCATCGCCCGCGTGCGCCGTCTGATCAGCGAAATCCACAGCGCCATGACCGAGCAGAGCACCGGCATCAGCCAGATCGATCGCAGCGTGGCGGAGATGGATCAGTCGACGCAGCAGAACGCCGCGCTGGTCGAAGAGTCGGCCGCCGCCTCGGCAATGCTCAGCGAGCAGGCGCGCAATCTTGCCGACACCGTCGCGCTCTTCCAGTTGCGCGAGCACAGCCGCCACGGCGTGACCGTGGTGCGCAGCCCGGCAGGGGCGCCGCGCGACCCGCATCGCGACGAGCCGGCGCTCGCGGCCTGAGCGCGCCACGCCTGAATGGACGGCGGCCTCGCTGTGCCGCACTCGGGCGGCGAGGCCCGCGCGCGCGCCGCCAGCCTTGCCCTGACGTCACCACAGCGCTACAGCGCCGCACCGCTAGAGCGCCGCACCGCCCTGCCGCCGGAATTTGTCGCACAATGGACCGCATTCCGGCGCGGCGTCCTTCCTTCCCGAAACGCTTGTGCCCGACGTCTGCCGGTGTCGAATCGATATTGCCGATCACGTTCAGGAGACTCCACATGACCCATCAACGGTACGAAGGCGGATGCCATTGCGGTGACTTGCGCTTTGCCGCCAATGTCGATCTATCCAAAACAGTCGCGTGCAACTGTTCCATCTGCAAGAAGCGGGGCTTGATTCTGGCCTTCACGCCGCTGACGGAATTCACGCAAACGGCGGGCGAGGGAAAAGCTGCCGAATATCTTTTCAACAAGCACGTCATTCGCCATCAATTCTGTCCGAGATGCGGTGTCGAGGCATTCGCGTTCGGTGAAATGCCCGACGGCACGAAAATGGCGGCGGTCAATGTGCGGTGCCTCGATGGCATCGATCTGGATACCGTGCATCCCACGCCATTCGATGGCGCGAGCAGGTAGACGCCGGCGCGCGCCACCGCCGGCCGCTGGCTGACGCAATAAAAAGCGGCTCGCCCGCGCGTGCCGGCGAGCCGCGAATGCCCGTCGCGCTCAGCCGCGCCGGGCTCACGGGACCGCATGCGCCCCGTGTTCCTGGACCCCGCCGCGACGGTGCCGACCGTCGCTGCGTCGCTGCCGACCGTCGCTGCCGACCGTCGCTGCGTTACTTCGCTGCCAGCATCGAGCCGCGATCGCGCAGATTGATGTGCATCTCGAAGGCGCGCTCCAGCGCGTGCGGCGTGTGGCCGGCATAGCGCAGGGCGTCGCGGTAGTAGTCGCGCAGCACTTCGCGATAGCTCGGATGCGCGCAGTTGTCGATTACCAGCTTCACGCGCTCGCGCGGCGCGAGCGTGCGCAGGTCGGCCAGTCCCTGCTCGGTGACGAGGATGTCCACGTCGTGCTCGTTGTGGTCGACATGCGGCACCATCGGCACGATGCTCGAAATGCGCCCGTCCTTGGCGATCGACTTGGTCGCGAAGATCGCCATGCGTGCATTGCGAGCGAAGTCGCCCGATCCCCCGATGCCGTTCATCATGTGCGTGCCGCCCACGTGCGTGGAATTCACGTTGCCGTAGATATCGGCTTCGAGCGCGGTATTCAGCGCGATGAGGCCCAGGCGGCGGATCACCTCCGGATGGTTGCTGACTTCCTGCGGGCGCAGCACGAGCTTGTCGCGATAGCGCGCCAGATCGCCGAACACGCGGTCCTGCACCGGCTGCGATACCGTGATCGACGAGCCCGAGGCAAACACCATCTTGCCCGCGTCCATCAGCTCGAACGTGGAGTCCTGCAGCACCTCCGAGTACATGGTGAGCTGCTCGAACGGCGAATCGACGAAGCCCATGAGTACGGCATTGGCAATGGTCCCGATACCTGACTGGATCGCGGGCAGCGTGCGAGGCAGGCGCCCGCGCGAGACTTCATGCTGGAAGAATTCGATGAGATGGCCGGCGATGTTCTGCGTCTCGGCGTCGGGCGGCAGGGCATTCGACGCGCTGTCGGGGGTGTGCGTGATGACGATCGCCGCGATCTTCTCGGGCGCAATCTTCACGGCGCTGGTGCCGACGCGGTCGCGCACGTCCACGATCGGCAACGGGTCGCGATGCGGGCGCTGGCCCGGAATCCAGATGTCGTGCATACCCTCGAAGGCGAGCGGCTGCGCGAGGTTGATCTCCACGATCACTTTGTCCGCGAGGATCGCGAAGCTCGCCGAATTGCCGACCGACGAGCTGGGCACCAGGCCGCCGTCCTCCGTGATGGCGACCGCTTCGATCACCGCCACGTCGAGCTTGCCGAACTGACCGGCGCGCAGGAACTCGACCGTCTCGGACAAGTGCTGGTCGACGAACATCACGTCGCCGCGGTTGATCGCGCTGCGCAGCGTGGTGTCCACCTGAAACGGCAGACGTTTGCCGAGCACCCCGGCCTCGGTCAGCGTCTTGTCGGAATCGTGCCCCAGCGATGCGCCCGTGATCAGCGTGATCTTCAGCGGATGGGCCTGGGCGCGCCGCGCCAACGCAAGCGGCATGTCCTTGGCATCGCCGGCGCGGGTGAACCCGCTCATGCCGACCACCATGCCGTCGCCGATCAGCGTGGCCGCGTCGTCGGCGCTCATCACCCGGTCGCGCAGCGACGCCAGGCGGATGCGGTCTTCAAACATCGTGAGGCTCCTCGTCTCTCTTATTCGAATCTCGTGAATGCTCCGCGTGGCCGCAGGCAACGCCGTTGATCACGCTCGACTCGAAGTGTATTGACGCATGCGTCACATTTCCAATATATTGAACAAAGTATTTCAATACTTTTTATGTATTGATCGCGCCAAACCCGGTGGGGCCGGGCGGACGGAGGAGCGGGCATGGAGTTGCGGCATTTGCAATATTTCATTGCGGTGGCCGAGGAGCGGCATTTCACGCGGGCGGCAGCGCGCGTGGGCATCCAGCAACCGCCGTTGAGCCTGCAGATCCGGCAATTGGAAGCCGAGCTGGGCGGGCCGCTATTCGTGCGTCTGCCGCGCGACGTGGCGCTCACCGAGCTGGGAGAGGCCTTCCTGCCTGAGGCGCGTCACATTCTCGAGCGCGTGGCGCGGGTCAAGCGCCGCATGCAGCAGATCTCGCGTGGTGAAGCGGGGCACCTCCGGATCGGGTTCGCGGGCGCGACGTATTTCGAGCCGCGCGTCCCGGCATGGATTCGCGACTTTCGCGCGCAATATCCCGACGTGCATTTGCATCCGCAGCAGAGCAACACCGCGAGTCTGCTGGCCGCGCTGGTGGACGAGTCCGTCGATGCCGCGTTCGTGCGCACGCCCGAGGACGTACCGCCGGGCATCGAGACGCTGCCGGTGGTGGACGAGCCCATGGTGCTGGCGCTGCCGCTAAGTCATCCCATGTGCGCTCGAAAGCGCGTGCCGCTTGCCGCGCTCGCGCAGGACGAATTCATTCTGCTGCCGCGGGAAATCAGTCCGTCACTGTACGACCGGACCATTGCCGCATGCGAGGCGGCGGGTTTTCGGCCGAAGCTCGGGCAGGAGGCGCCGCAGATCACGTCGATCGTGCCGATGGTGGCGGCAGGCTTCGGTGTCTCGCTGGTGCCCGCGTCCGTGCGCCAGATCCGCACGCCCGGCATGGGCTTCTGGCCGGTCAACGGCGACGTGCCGAGCGCGCCGATCAGCCTCGCCTACCGAAGCGATCACGGCTCGGCGGCGCTGGCCAACTTCATTGCGATGCTGCCTGCGGATTCGCCAGAGAGCAGCGACAGCGCACCGCCCGTCGTTTGATGGTCTTGGTGCAATGCCGGCATGCAGTTTCGCCGGCGGCGTGCGCATAGGCATCATCGACGTCCCCTTTGGCCGAATTGCGAAATTTCAGTGGCGTGGCCGGGCCATGTGAAGAAGCGTTAGGCGTCACGTTACCCGAGCCCCGACCCCCTTTCGTCCCACTGTCCGTATCCCTCGCAAACCCCGCGCCACGGGCGTTTGGCGGCAGGCAGGCGCAGGCGTTGTGCATCCGCGGCACATAGCGTCACGGTGTCGTGCACGGGCGGCGTGTGTGGCGCGCGCGACAGTGCGTTCGAGATCGTCGGCAATCCGATACATTCGCCAATTCGCTGCGCTACACTGCCGTCATGCCTCGCCGCGAGACCGGTAGGGTTCGACGGTAGGCGCCACATGGACGCCATCTCCCCATGCGTACATTCCGAAGACTGACGCGCTGGCTGCCGTTGCTGACGGCTGTCGCGGCCGGCATGCTCATCATGCTGATGGTCGGGCAGATCATCCAGACGCGCATCGACGACTTCCGCCTTCGCGCCTACGTGCAGGACATCATGGGGTTCATGCGCGATGCGTCGCTCTCTGGCAGCGACGCACTGCAAAGCGCGCTGGACGGTGGCGCCGAACCGTGCACCGATGCCGACATTCTCGCGCTGCGCCGCGTGGCCATGCGCAGCCCCTACTTTCACGATATCGGGCGCGTTCACGATTCTCGCCTGCTGTGCTCGGCCGTGGCGGGCCGCTTCGATCCCAAGCCCGTTCTGCCACCGCCCACTCACGAAACCCGCGCCGGCGTGAAGCTGTGGCACACGCTTACCGGAGTGGTCTCGCCCGGCGTGCAGGCAAACGCCATGGGCATGGGCGACGTCGTGGTCTTCAGCCCGCCCGTGCTGCCCGAGCGGCTGGCCATGCCGCCACCGGGATTTGCTTCGGTGGCGTCCACGAGCGACATGCGCTTTCAGTTCTGGGCAGCGGGCATGTACGGAGATCAATTGCGCATTCGCCTCGGTGAACGATCGCCGTGGTTCGACTTCACGGCGCTGCGCCGCTATTCCGCGTGTGCGAGCGCCGTGGATGTATGCGCCTCGGCCGTCTACGTCGCCTCGCGCATTACCGACAATCCGCTGCTGTTTACGCTGGCGTTGTGCATCGGCGGCATTGGCGGCGCCGCCGTGGGCGCGTCGTGGCGCTCGCGCCGGCGTTACCGCATGTCGGTGGACTGGGTCACGCAGCACGCGGCCGAGTCGGGCGGCATCCACGTCGCCTACCAGCCGCTCGTGCGGCTGCGCGATCGCAAGATGGTCGGCGTGGAAGCGCTCGCGCGACTCAACGA
The DNA here is from genome assembly GCF_002216225.1 of Pandoraea sp. CB10b_02. Taxonomy (NCBI): domain Bacteria; kingdom Pseudomonadati; phylum Pseudomonadota; class Betaproteobacteria; order Burkholderiales; family Burkholderiaceae; genus Pandoraea; species Pandoraea sp. CB10b_02. The sequence continues at coordinate 215,511 of NZ_NJGW02000005.1, read as the reverse complement.
CAATGCCGGTGCGCCGATATCGCCCGAGCTGTTCATCCCCATTGCCGAGCGGCGCGGCGTGATCGGGCTCGTGACCCGTCAGGTCGTGCGCCGCGCGCTCGTGGAAATGCATGGCCGCGCACTGGCCGACCCCGAGTTCCACATCAGCCTGAATCTCGCGGCGACCGACATCGTCGACCCCGCGTTCCACGCTTATCTCGACCACATGTCCTCGGTGCTGCGCGTGCCGCCTGCGCAAATCGCGCTGGAAATCACGGAGCGTTCGACCGAGAACATGACGCTTCTGAAAGAAGCGCTCGACCGCTTGCGCCTGGACGGTTATCAGGTTCACATCGACGATTTCGGCACGGGTTTCTCGAATCTGGCGTATCTCTCCAAGCTCAACGTCGATGCGCTCAAGATCGATCGGATGTTTACGCAGGCGCTCGGCACGGACACCGTCGGCAATACGATCGTGGACCAGATCTGCAAGATGGCGGCGCTGCTCGAGCTTGGCGTGATCGTGGAGGGCATCGAGACCGAAGCGCAGGTTGCGTACTTGCTCGAGCGTTATCCGGACGTCGTGGGGCAGGGCTGGTATTTCGGTAAGGCCGTGCCCGCTGGCGACGTGGGGGCGATGGCGGGAATGAAGACCACGGCGGCGCCGGTGCGTTGGCCGATCGAAGGGGGCGCGTGAGCCGCGGCGGCGGGGATGTGAGGGCGCGCGCGACGAGTTGCCGGCCGTCGGCAGTCCGTGTGCGTCGCATCAGGCAAATTACGGAGAATAACGACACCGATTCGGGACTACAGTGGAATCACCGTGGTCCTGATGTGCCCCCGACCTCCACGGACTATCCGGCTCGCCGCTTCTGCGGGCCGCTTTTTTTTGTGCGCTTGCCGCAAATCGTGAACATGTTACGATTTCCCGAAAAACAGCATTGGCCCGGCAGTTCCATAGCTGTCGCTTTACCGAAGGGGGACATGTGGCTCAATCATTCCGTTTTTCCTGGCACTATGTCAGCAGCACGCCGCCCGGGCGGCCGTTCGACCTCGAGGGCGCCGTCACACCACGCGCGGATGAGCGTTTCGATGGCGCTGTCGACGCCTACTGTGAAGGCAACTACATCGGGCGCTGCGAGTACTCGAGCATTGAGGCGAGCGATGCGACCGGCGCCGCCGAGCAGATCCGCAAACGCATCGAGCGCCGCATCGAAGACCGCGTAGCGCGCGAGAACGGTACGGCGCACTGAGCGCAAGTCGGCCCCGGATTCACATCGGTCGGGTCATCAAGCCGCGGGTGCGGCCTCCCATGCCGGCGACGGCAGCAACGGCTCTCTCAAGCCACTCGGGCCGCGCTCCCAGGACAATCAAAACGATACGTTGGACTACGGCGTCGTGGCGCGCGGCGACAAGCCCGCGTTTGCGGTGACGATGGGAGCGCGCCGTCCGGCGACGCGCGCGATCCGTTTGATGCGAGCATGCGCAGGGGGCGCAACGCGGGGGCAAAAAAAACGGCCAGCGCGTTGCTGGCCGTGAAATCCACCAGGAGGAGGTGGAGGAGACAGGTGCAACTATATCAGGGAAATCCCTAGACGGGTAAACCTTTGGCAAAAAAACTTGTAGAAAAACCACAGCTGCGACAATTCGTCGCTTTTTTGCATCACTGTGGGCCATTTGGGCCATTCTCAAGGCCCATAGGGGATTGCGGCGCGTGACCCGAGCGTCGTCCCGTGGCCGGGATGGAGAAAAACCACAAGAACGGTGCGCGGGCGCGAAGGCCCATGCCGCGCCGATGGTGTTCGAGGAGATGACCATGGCGTTTCCCACTATCCCCGCCCCGCGCGGCCCCGCCGGTTCCGCGGACGCCGCCGGTGTCGCGGACCCACTCGGTCCCCTGAGGGATTTCATCGTCACCATGACGCATCTCGTGGCGCAGGCGCCGGACGAGGCCGTTCTCATCGCGCAAGGGCGCGCGGCGTTGGCCAAGCTCGTCTCCCGTGACGGATGGCTGCCCGACGCCTGCGCGCAGCCCGACCCGGCGCGCTACACGCAGTACCGGCTCTACGTCGATCCGCAAGCCCGCTTCAGCGTGGTGAGTTTCGTGTGGGGGCCAGGACAGTCGACGCCCGTTCACGACCACACCGTCTGGGGGCTCATCGGCATGCTGCGCGGCGCCGAGGATTCGCTGCCGTTTACCGTCTCGGCCAGCGGCGGGCTGCAGGCCGCGCCGCAGGCCGTGCGCCTGCAGCCCGGGGACGTGGAAGCGGTCTCGCCCACCCTCGGCGACATCCATCAGGTCCGCAACGCGTTCGACGATCGCGTCTCCGTGAGCATCCACGTGTACGGCGCGGACATCGGCCGCGTGGCGCGCTCGGTGTATCTGCCCGACGGCACGCGCAAGCGCTTCGTCTCGGGCTACGCCAACGCCGAGGCCTCTGCGCTCGTGAGCCTCTGAAGGTCACGCCACGTTTCGTGGCATGTCACGGGAATCGCCGCGGTGCGGCACGCCCGCCTAAGTGTTTACACTGAGCATCGATTTACGTTCAGCAATATAAACTTCCGCAAAGCGTAATTGACGTGCGGCAGGGAGGACATGTCGTCCTCCCGCCGGGCGCACAATGCCTGGCCGCCCGGCGCGCGGCGGCCCGGACCCGATGCGAGGCAATGCGGCAAGCCGCCGGCGCCTCGAGCGGGACGTCGTGCCATGAAGTTGCGAGAACGTTTGGAGACAGAATGAAAGCAGCAGAAGTCAATGTGGGCGCATTGATCGACGAGAGTCGCCTCGGCGCCTACCAATGGTGGGTGATCGTGTTGTGCGCGATGTGCCTGGTGGTCGACGGCTTCGACGTGCAGGCCATGGGGTATGTGGCGCCGGTGGTGATCCGCGAGTGGGGCATTGCCAAGGAAACGCTCTCGCCGGTGTTCGGCGCCGGCCTGTTCGGCATGCTCGTGGGGTCGCTGACGTTCTCGGCGCTGGCCGACAAGCTGGGCCGGCGCCCGGTGCTCATCGGCGCCACGCTGTGCTTCTCGGTGTGCATGATCGTGACCGGTTTTGCCAATACGATCACCGAGCTCGTGGTCTGGCGCTTTGCCGCCGGCCTCGGACTGGGCTGCATCATGCCGAACGCCATGGCGCTCGCCGGCGAATACAGCCCGCGCCGCATTCGCGTGTCGCTCATGATGATCGTGTCGTGCGGCTTCACGCTCGGCGGCGTGGTGGGTGGCCTGATTACCGCAGCCATCATCCCGAGCCTGGGCTGGCGCGCCGTGTTCTATATCGGCGGTGCGATTCCCCTGGTGCTTGGCCTGCTGATGTGGGTCTCGCTGCCCGAGTCGATCCAGTTCCTGTTGTTCAAGAAGAGCGACCGCGCGCGCATTCGCAAGCAGCTCATGCGCGTGGCGCCGGGTGCCGACGTGCCTGTGGACGCCAACTTCGTGCTCGACGAGCAGAAGGCCAGGGGCGTGCCGTTCGTCGAGCTGTTCAAGGACGGCCGTGCGCGCGTCACGCTGCTGCTGTGGATCATCAACTTCGCCAACCTGCTCGACATGTATTTCCTGTCGAACTGGCTGCCGACGGTGATTCGCGACGCCGGCTATTCGACGCAGGTCGCCGTGATGGCCGGCACGGCGCTGTGGGCCGGCGGCGTGATCGGCACGCTGCTGCTCGGTCGCGTGATCGACCGCGTGGGCTTCACGAGCGTGCTTGCCGTCACGTTCCTCATTGCCATCGCGGCCACGGCGGCCATTGGCAATCCGGTCGTGATGGTGTCGATGGTGGCGGTGTTCGTGGCGATCTTCTTCGCGGGCTTCTCGATCATTGGCGGCCAGCCGGCGCTCAACGCGCTCGCCGCGACCTACTACCCGACCTCGCTGCGCTCGACGGGTATCGGCTGGAGCCTGGGCGTGGGCCGTATCGGCTCGGTGCTGGGCCCCGTGCTCGGCGGTGCGCTCATGCATTTGCAATGGTCGTCGTCGTCGCTGTTCCTCGCGGCCGCCGTCCCGGCGTGCGTGTCGCTGATCGGCGTGCTGGCCATTGCGCGCACGCAGCGCGGCGGCGCGAGCCTGCGCACCGCGCCGGCCAACTGATCAGGCAGACGCAGGCATAAACAGGCATAAGCAGACGTTAGTGGTGCAATAACGATCGAGTATGAAAGCGCAACGCCCGCCGGCGGTATCATGGCGGGCGTTGTGCCGTTTGCCGCGGTGGTGCGACACGCGCGCGTCCGACCGATGCGCCACCGCGTCCGCGGCTTGACGACTTCACGGTTCCACGGTTCCACGGCTCCACGGCTCCATGGGCTTCGTCCCCCCACGCGGCGCGCCGCGTGCGCTCACCATAACGACAATGACATCGACGTCCGAACTCTCTCCTGCGTTACCTTCCGAGCGCGTGCTGCTGGGCATTCTCGGTCTGTTCATGATGATTGCGCCCGCGTCCACGGACATGTACCTGCCAGGGCTCGTGACAATGCGCCATGAGCTTGGGGCGAGCGCGGCGGCCACTCAGCTCACGCTGTCGTACTTCTTTCTCGGGTTTGCGTTCGGACAGTTGCTGTGGGGGCCGCTCGCCGACCGGTTCGGGCGCCGCCGACCGATGGCGGCCGGCATCGCGCTGTACATCTTCGGCAGCGCGGGCTGCGCGTTCGCCGACAGCATCGATCACATGATGATGTGGCGCTTCGTGCAGGCGCTAGGCGGTTGTGCCATGCCGGTGATCGCACAGGCGATCGTGCGCGACGTGTACGGGCCGCGCAACAGTGCCCGCGCGTTCTCGATCATGCTGCTCGTGATGAGCGTGGCGCCTATCGTCGCACCGCTCGTTGGCGGGCAGATGCTGCGCTTGACGAGCTGGCGCGTGATCTTCGGCATTCTCGCCGCGTTCGGTGCGGTGGCGATGCTCGCGCTGTGGCGTCTGCCGGAGACGGGCGCGGCGCAGGCGCGCACGCAGGGCGGCCCGCGCGCGGTGGCCATGTCGTACTGGCACCTGCTGCGCGATCCGCACTTCGTGGGCTACATGCTCGCGGGGGGCGCTGTGTTCGGCGCCTCGTTCACGTACATCACCGGCACGCCGCTGGTGTACATGGAGTACTTCCATGTCTCGCCGCAATTCTTTGGGGTGCTCTTCGGCATCAACATCGTGGGCATGGCCTCGATGACCATGTTCAACTCGCGGCGTGTGGGACAGATCGGCGCTTACCGGCTCATGCGCATCGGCATCATCGGCTGCGCCATCGTGACGTCGGTCCTGTGCGCGATAACCTGGCTGGGGATTGCGATCCTGCCGCTGATGGTGGCGCTGCTGTTCCTGTTCATGTCGCTGCGCGGCATCATCACGGCGAACTCGGTGGCCGGTGCACTGGCCAATCACCCGACCCGCGCCGGCGCAGCGGCGGCGCTCGTGGGCAGCGTGCAGTACGGCCTGGGCTTCGCCGCGGGCGGCCTGCTCGGCGTGCTCAACGACGGCTCGCCGCGCCCGCTCGCGACGGTCATGTGCGGGTTCTCGCTGCTGGCGCTCGCCGCCATGCTGATGATGCGGCGCCCGGCGCAGGCGCGCTGAAGCCGCCGATCGATGAAAAAGAGCGCCGTGTGAGCGGCGCTCCTTTTCGTTCGCACCCGCCGCCGGGACGGCGGCGAGCCGGGATGAGCTTCGCGTCAGCGCGTCACAGCGCGAGCACCAGCTTCTTGCCGCAGGCGCGCGAGCAGCACGACATCATCTTCGTGTTCGCATCGCGCTCGGCGCGCGTGAGCACCACGTCGCGATGATCCACCTCGCCCTCGAGCACCTGCACTTCGCACGACCCGCACAAGCCTTCCTCGCAGTCGCTCTGCACGTCGATGTTCGCGGCCCGCAAGGCGGTGAGCAGCGTCTGATCGGCCGGCACCGTCAGGGTGATGCCGGAGTCCTTGAGCGTGACTTCGAACGCATGTTCCTTTTCCGGATCGAGCGTGCCCAGCTGCGACTGGAAATGCTCCACGCGCAACGTGTCCTCCGGCCAGTGCGCACAGCATTCGGCCAGTCCTTCGAGCATGCGCACGGGGCCGCACGCATAGACCTGCGTGCCGGCTTGCGGCGCCGCGAGCAACTGCGCGTAGTCGGCGCGCCGGCCTTCGTCCCTCACCCACAGATGCAGACGCTCGCCATGCAGCGCCTGCAGTTCCTCGACGAGCGCCATCGTGCGCCGGCTGCGGCCGCTGTAATGGATCTCGTAGTCCATGCCGATCGCCCGGGCGCGGCGTGCCATCGCCGCAATCGGCGTCACGCCGATGCCGCCCGCCACGAAAATCGCCCGCGGCGTGCTCTCGTCCAGACGGAAGTGATTGCGCGGGCCACGAATGCGCAGCCGGTCGCCGACGCGTACCTGCGTATGCACCCAGTTCGAGCCGCCGCGGCCTGCCGGCTCGTGCAGCACGGCGATTTCGAAAACGCCGGCGTTCGCGGGGTCGCCGCACAGCGAATACTGGCGCGAGAGGCCCGTGTCGCCGCACTCGACATCGATGTGCGAGCCCGGCGCCCAGCGCGGCAGCGCGCGGCCGTCCGGCGCGACGAGGCGCAGCTTCACGATACCTTCGGCCGCCGGCGTGACCGACTCGACCACGACCGGGCGCGTCACGCTGTGGCCCGACGGCTCGCCGATGCGCACCGGCGCGCGGCGCTCGAGCACGCTCGGATCGCGGCGCTCGGGGTTCTGCGCCGGGTCCCATTCGACCCACAGATGCTCAGGCCCGCGGAACGACGTGTTCGGCACGTATGTGAACTTCTGCTCCGAGAGCTTCATGTGGGGCAGGCGGCGCGTGAATTCCTCGAGGAAGATCTGCATCTCCATGCGCGCGAGGTTCTTGCCCATGCACTGGTGCGCGCCGTAGCCAAAGGTGAGCTGGTCGCTCGCGTTCTCGCGGCGAATGTCGAACAGATCGGCGTCGGCGAAGTGGCGCTCGTCGTGATTGGCCGACGACGAGACGATCAGCAGCTTCGATCCCGCCGGGATGTCCACGCCGCCGATGGTCACGTCTTTCGTGGCCAGACGGCGCCATGCGGCCACCGAGCCGTTGTGGCGCAGGCACTCTTCTACGGCGTTCGGAATCAGCGACGGGTCTTCGCAGATTTCCCGCCAGACGTCCGGGTGCTGCAGCAGCAGCTTCATGGCATTGGCCGTGGCGTTCGCCGTCGTCTCGTGCGCGGCCACGATGCCGGCCATCATCATCGAGTGCAGGTACGAATCGGTGACGACCTCCGGATATTCCTTCTGTTTGCGAATGCCGTATTGCATCCAGCCGGGGCCGTCCGGGTTCTGTCGCATCTTCTCGAGAATCTTGCCGGCGAGCTGCCAGAAGTTGCCCACGGCGTGGGCGACGGCCACCTGCTCCTCGGGCTTCGGGCGTCCCCAGGTGTTTACCGTGTGCGCGATGGAGTATTCGCGCAGCTTGTCCATGTCCTCTTCGGGCACTCCGAGGAAGTGCAGTGCGACGGTGAGAGGGACTTCCCAGAGCATCTGGTCGACGAGATCGGCGCGGCCGTCGTCGATGAAGCGGTCGACGTACTCACGCGCGAGCTGCCGCACGAGCGGCTCGTGATGCTTGAGGTGCTCGGGGGTGAACGGCTCCATCAGCACGCGGCGGCGCGGCATGTGCGCGGGCTCGTCCTCGTTGACCAGCGTGCGATTGAGCGCGAAACCGTAGGACGCGAGCACGGCGTTGGCCTCGGGTCCCGTCGGCGTGATCTTCTCCAGCGCGATCGACGGGCTGAACGTGATGTTGTCACGGAAGATCGCCTTGATGTCGTCGTAGCGCGTCACGACCCAGTAGCCGAGCTTTGGGCTATAGAACACCGGCTCCTGCTCGCGCGCCCAGCGCACGTATTCGGGCGGGTCCTGCTGATAGCCGTCCTCGAACGGATCGAACTCGGCCGCACGTGCGCTGACCGGGCAGCCGTTGGGCGCCTTCAACTCGGTGGTCTGATGAAACGGGCAGCCGCCAGCGCTCGCTGCGGCCGTGTTCGGGGTGGGGGCAATCGATTGACTCATCCGTTCACGCTCTCTCGGTCCGGTGTGACGGCGACCCCGCAGGGACTCGCGACGCCACACGCAATGAAACAAGTGTAGAGGAGCGTCCGGCCCGCGCCCAGTGCGCCCAGTGCGCCCGGTGCGCCCACGTGAACCGCGGTGGCGCCGGCCCGGACGTCTCCTCATTCGATGCGATTTGTCTGATACCGCGGGTCTCGCGCTGACAGGGAGTCGCATTCTCTTGATCTGATAAGCGTAAATATAATACGCATTGCGTAAATAGGTGGACTGGGGTTAACCTCTAGACGCGCCCATGTCGGGCGCCGTCGATTTGCATCTTAAAATCTCGCCGATGACGACAATCAAACGATCCACAGTCGGCCGCCCGCGCAGCGCCGCCTCGCTCTCCCGCACCGCCGGCGGCGTCGGCGCCGCCGGCCTCGACGCTGCCGAAGACGCGAGCCATGCGGACGGCGCCGGCGCACCCCGCGAGCGCGGACGGCGCCAGCGCGTGCAATCGGCCGAGACCGGCATGGTCGTGCTCAAGGGACTGGCCCGCCTGGGCGGTCGGGCGAGCCTCACCATGCTGGCGCAGCACGTGCAGCAGAGCCCTGCCAAGGTCCACCGTTATCTGATGAGTCTGGTGGAGGAGGGGCTGGTCGCCCAGGACGCCGATTCTCAACACTATTACCTCGGTCTCGAAGCCATGCTGATCGGCGTGGCCGCCATGCGCCAGGCCGACCCGGTGCGCGCCGCGGAGCCCGCGCTGGTGCGTCTGCGCGAGGCGTTCGACGTCACCTGCTTCATTGCGGTGATGGGCAACAAGGGGCCGACCATCGTGCGCTTCGAGGAGCCGGGGCTGCCGGTGACGATCAACGTGCGTATCGGCTCGGTCATGTCCGTGCTGTGGTCGGCCACCGGCCGCGTGTTCCTCGGTCTGCTCGACGATCCACAGGTGCTGGCAATGGCCGAGCGCGAACTTGCCGGCGCGACACCCGAGCACCGGGCTGAGCTCGATCCGGTCGACCCGATTGGCGCCTTGCGGGCATCGGTGCGCGCGACGCAGGCCGCGAGCGTGCGCGACACCAATCTCACCGGCATCAGCGCGCTGGCCGCCCCTGTCTTCAATTACGACGGCAGGCTCGTCGGCGTCATCACGGCGCTGGGTGCGACCGGTGGCTTCGATGCTCGCATGGACGGTCCCATCGGCGAGGCCGTGCGGCGCGAGGCGCTGGCCGCAAGCCACGCCCTCGGCTACCGGCCGCCACTGCCCTCCGGCGCCTGAAATCGGGGCGCCGGCCCCGGATCCTGCCTCGGGCGTCTCCGGCATTGCCTGCGTTTCTCGCCCTCTGGCGGCGGATACGGTCGTGGGGCCGGCCGTTGCCCGACCCGCGTCATTCCCAGGCCTTTCGCCACGCTGATGACGGGTGTCCTTGTGCTATTATTTGATAATGATTCTCATTTGCAATTTTGATTGCAGGCATGGCCGCCGATGACGCACCGTTGTCCGGCGCCCGCGCCGGCCCCGACGCGCCCGATGCTCGCAAGCGAGGCCGGGCGCACCGAGGCAAGCGCGGGCGGCGTCATGGGAGACCTCGTCCGTGGAGGCCGTAAATGTTGATGCTGAAACGAACACTCGATCTGACGCCGCGCGTGGCCTCGATCCCGACGCCGTCGCTCATGTATGTGCCGCTGGGGCAATTCGGGCAGGGCGAGCGGAAGCTGACGGGCAGCGGGCGCCCCCGCGCCCTCGCGGGCCGTGACGCGGCCGGGGCAGCAAGTGGCGCGGTGGGTGGGGCAGCAGGCGGCGCAGCAAGCGGAGCAGCAGGCGGGGCAGCAGGCGGGGCAGCAGGTGGGGCAGCAGGTGGGGCAGCAAGCGGAGCCGCCGCGGCCGCCTCGTCACCGCTTCCCCACTGTGCCGGCGACGAACTGTGGCTCTGGCGCTTTTTGCTCGCCGGGCGCCCGTTCGTCGCGACAGGCGCGGCCGCCGGCGGCCCCGACGATGGCGCCACCTGGCTTTCGACGCCCGAACACGCGCACGCGCGGCGCTTGCCACGCACGCAGATGCGCCATCGCTTTCTTGCCGAGCGCATTGCGATGCGCTGGATCTTTGGCCGCTGGTTCCGCTGCCCGCCCGCCCAGGCGCCCGTGCCGGACGCCACGCCAGGCGCGTCGTCGATGGTGTGCGACGGGCCGCAGGGCAGGGTCTGGATCGACGTGGCGCACGCTGGCTTATGGCTTTTCGTCGCGCTCGGACAGGGGCCGCTGGCGCTCGCCGCGCATGCGCCCGCACCGGGCGGCGCCGACGGGGCATCACCCTCGGCGGCGGCCGGGGCGCCGGACAACCCGCTCGCACGGTCGCGGGACGCGGCACACCGGCTGTGCCTGGCCCGCCTGGCGGGCGAGGGAAGCGAAGGGGTCGGAGGGGTCGGAGGGGGCGCAGAAAGTGGCGCAAGCCAAGGGGACGCGTGCGCACCGGGCGCCGACATACCATTGCTCGCCCATCCCTACGTCAGCGTGCCCTACGCAGGACGCACGCGATATCTCTACGACATGTCCGTGAGTTCGCGCCTGACGGTGGTTGTCGCGAGCGACAGCTTCGTGCACCGGGTGTGCGCGTTCGGTTGGCAGAATTGACGGGCGGCTTAGGCATTGCGCACCGTCGATATATGGATATGCGGCGCGAGAACGGCAGGTGTCCTGAATTTGCGCTATTCTGCGCCGTTGTTGTGCCATCCGCCATCGACTTCCTGGAGAAGAAGCTCATGCGTCGTAGCTCGCGTCATACTCTCGCCGCCGTTCTGACTGTCCTGTCACTGCCGCTCGTCCCGCTCGCGGCTCACGCCAAAGCCCTTACCGTATGCACCGAAGCCAGTCCCGAAGGCTTCGACGTCGTGCGCTACAACTCGCTTACCACGACCAACGCGTCCGCCGACCCGGTATTCAACCGCCTGGTCGAATTCGACGCCGCGCAAGCGAAGGTGGTGCCGAGCCTGGCGACCAAGTGGGAAGTGAGCCCCGACGGTCTGACCTACACGTTCACGCTGCGCCCGAACGTCAGCTTCCACAGCAACGATCTTTTCAAGCCGACGCGGCCGTTCAACGCCGACGATGTCGTCTTCACCTTCGATCGCATGCTCGACGACAATGCGCCGTGGCACAAGCTCACGCCGTCGGGTTTCCCGCACGCGCAGTCGCTCTCGCTCGGCAAGCTGATCAAGTCCGTGCAGAAGGTCGACGCCAATACGGTGCGCTTTACACTGTCCGAGCCCGAGGCCACGTTCCTGTCGATGCTCTCGATGGGCTTCGCGTCGATCTACTCGGCCGAGTATGCGGACAAGCTCATTGCCGCGAGCAGGACCGACGACCTCAACGCACGTCCGATCGGCACCGGACCGTTCGTATTCCGCAGCTATCAGAAGGACTGCGTCGTGCGTTACGATGCCAACAAGGCCTACTTCGGCGGCGCACCCGCTTCCGAGCGCCTCATCTACACGATCGTGCCCGACGCCGCCGTGCGTGCGCAGAAGGTCAAGGTGGGCGAGTGCCAGATCGCGCTCTCGCCCAAGCCGCTCGACGTGCAGGCCGCGCGCAGCGACAAGGCGTTGCGCGTGGTGGAGACGCCCGCGTTCATGACGGCCTTCGTCGCCATCAACACGCAGCACAAGCCGCTCAACGACGTGCGCGTGCGCCAGGCGCTGAACATCGCATTCGACAAGCCGAGCTACGTGAAGCAGGTTTTCGAGGGCACGGCGACGCCGGCGGTCAACGTGTATCCGCCGAATACGTGGAGCTATGCGAAGAACATCGCGGACTATCCGCACAGCGTCGAGAAGGCGAAGAAGCTGCTCGCCGAGGCGGGTTTGCCCGAGGGTTTCGAGACGACGATCTGGACGCGTCCGGGCGGCAGCCTGCTCAACCCGAACCCGCGCGTGGGCGCCGAGATGCTGCAAAGCGACCTGGCGAAGATCGGCGTGCGCGCGCAGATCAAGACGGTCGAGTGGGGCGAGCTCATCCGCCGCGGCAAGGCCGGCGAGCATGATCTGCTGTTCATGGGCTGGTCGGGCGACAACGGCGATCCCGACAACTTCCTCACGCCGCAATTCAGTTGCGCGGCCGTGACGTCGGGCACGAACTTCGCCCGCTTCTGCGACGCCAATCTCGACAAGCTGATCAGCGACGGCAAGCGCACGCACGACATTGCCGCACGCACCGCCAAGTACCAGGCCGCGCAGAAGACCATCAAGGAAGACGCGCTGTGGATTCCGCTGGCGCATCCGGTGGCCGCGGTGATCACGCGTGCCGAAGTCACGGGCTATCAGGTCAGCCCGTTCGGCCGCCAGAACTTCGCGAGCGTGAAAGTGAAGTAAGCCGCCAGAGCCGCACCTCCCGGCGGTCATGCCGGGATGCGGCCGTCGGCGCCCCGGCCGCCGCCGCAAGCCGGTGGTTCGACGGCGCTACGCGGGCGCGCGGCCCGCGCGGCCTGGCCCCGGTGACCAAGGGGCTCAGGCGTGCGGTGCGCTCTCCGCTTCGCCAATCCGGAAAATCTGCGACAGATCCCAGTCCGCCATGCCGCGCTGCGCGGCGTCCTTGAGCAGACGGCGCACTTCAGGCAACACGCGTTGCACGGTCGCGCTCGTGTGCGTCAGTTCGGCAATCGCATCGAGATCCTTGAGCATTACGCGCACGGTCCCGCTCGCGTGCTCGGGTGGCGTGACCATGCGCGGCCAGAGCGTTTGCAGCAGCACCGAATCGGCCCACCCGCCCTGCAACGCCGACGGCACGGCTGCCGTGTCGATGCCGCTGCGCTTGGCCAGCACGAAGGCCTCGGCCAGCCCGGCGAGCGTGGTTGCCACGATGGCCTGATTGGCAAGTTTCGTCGTCTGGCCGGCGCCCACGTCACCCATGCGCGTCACGCGCGCAGCGAAAGCACGCAGCACCGGCGTGACGGCCTCGATGGCGTCGGCCGGACCCCCGGCCATGATCGCGAGCGTGCCCGCCTGGGCGCCACCGGTGCCGCCGGAGACCGGCGCGTCGATCCAGACGTGGCCCGTCGCCTCGGCCCAGCGTTTCGCGAGCGTGCGCGTGAGGGCGGGCGAGAGTGTCGAATGATCGACGAGATAACGCGGCGGCGTGGCGGCATGCACGAGACCGTGCTCGCCGAAAACCACGTCTTCCACGGCCTTGCCGTCGCCCAGGCACAGCAGCGCGACGTCCACGCATTCGCCGAGGGCCTGCGGTGTCACGCACGCCAATGCGCCGGCGTCGGTCAAGGCCGCGAGCTTGGCCGCCGAACGGTTCCAGACAGCGACCTCATGGCCGGCGGCCAGCAGCCGTTGCGCCATGGGTTCGCCCATGCGGCCGATGCCGCAAAAGCCTACACGCGGGTGAGTCATCGTTTCCTGTCCTCGACGGTTGACGCCTCCCCGACCGAGGCTTCGTAGGGCCACGGCACCGCGCCTGAATGCGTGACGGCGCCAAACTTGGCCGGGCGCACGAGCGCCTCGTACTTCTCGAGCACGCCGCCAAGGCGGCCGCGCACGAACGGTTTGGCCTCGGCAGCGCGTGCGGCGAGCGCCTCGTCGGAGAGTTCGACCTCGAGCTTACCCCGGATGGCGTCGATGTGGATGCGGTCGCCGTCGCGCAGCAGCCCGATCGGCCCGCCCGCGGCCGCCTCCGGCCCGACATAGCCGATGCACATGCCGCGCGTGGCGCCCGAGAAGCGGCCATCGGTGAGCAGCGCCACCTTTTCTCCCATGCCCTGACCGTAGATTGCTGCCGTCACGCTCAGCATTTCGCGCATGCCCGGCCCGCCCTTCGGACCTTCGTTGCGGATCACGAGCACATCGCCTTCGCGGTAGGTTCGCGCCGACACCACGGCCATGCACGCTTCTTCCGTCTCGAACACGCGCGCCGTGCCCGAGAAGACCAGTTGCTTGAGGCCGGCCGTCTTGAGCGCGGCGCCATCGGGCGCCAGATTGCCGCGCAGCACCACGAGCCCGGCGTTGGGCGAGAGCGGCTCGGTGTGCGGTTTGACGACGCGGCCGTCCGGGCCGGGAAACGCGCGCAGCGCGGCCTCGAGCGTCTCGCCGCTTTGCGTGAGCGTGTCGCCGTGAATGTGGCCGCCGGCGAGCAATGCATTGAGCACGGCGGGCACGCCGCCCACATGGTGCAGATCGACGGCCAGATAACGGCCGCCCGGCTGCATGTCGCCAATGAGCGGCGTGCGGGCGAGTACCTCGGACACGTCGTCCAGCGTGAAGCGTATGCCGGCCTCGTGCGCGATGGCGGGGATGTGCAGCATGGCGTTGGTCGATCCGCCCGTTGCGGCCACCGCCGCGCAGGCGTTCTCCAGGCTTTTGCGCGTGACCAGATCGCGCGGCAGCGGCCCGCCGTTGCGCAGCGCTCGCATGACGTTCTGCCCCGCACGCCGCGCGATGGCGATGCGCTCGCTGTACACGGCGGGCACCATCGCGGAGCCCAGCGGTGCAAGACCGAGGACTTCGGCCACCATGGCCATCGTATTGGCGGTGAACTGGCCGGGGCAGGAGCCCGCCGTCGGCGTGCAGCGCTTTTCGATGCCGCGCAGCGTCTCGACCGACATGTCGCCGCGCTGCGCTGTGCCTACCGCTTCGATGGCCGTGAGAATCGTCGCCTGCGATCCGTCGGGCGCCACGCCCGGCAGCATGGCCCCGCCGAACAGGAACACCCCCGGCACGTTCACGCGCACCATGCCCATCAGAATGCCGGGCAGCGTCTTGTCGCAGCCCGCCACGCCGACGAGCGCGTCGTAGCAGTGCGCGCGCACGAAGAGCTCCACGCTGTCGGCGATCGTCTCGCGCGAGACCAGCGAGAAGCGCATGCCCGAGTGGTTCATCGACGTGCCGTCCGACACCGAGATGGCCGAGCCGCGAATCGGCACGCCGCCGCCGGCGGCCACGCCGAGCCGCACGTTGTCCGAGATCTGGTTGAGCGACATCGAGCACGGCGTGTTCTCGCCGAACGTGTCGACGACGGCCACGAACGGCTTGTCGATGGCGTCGTCGTCGAGACCGGTGGCGCGCAGGAAGGCGCGGTGCGGCGTGCGCGTGATGCCCTCGGTCACCGTGCGCGAGCGATGTTTGTGCAGGTCTGTCATTGGGGGACGTCCTTGAATCGTGTCGTGAGGCTCAGGTATTGAGCAGCAGCCCGTTCTCGATGGCGAGCACCTGTCCGGTCATGGCCGGCGCGTGCGCGGCCAGGAACCAGGCGAGTTCGGCGATTTCCGAGGGCTGCGAGACGCGCCCGAGCGGTGCGTTCTCGCGCATGCTCTCGAGCACGCGCGCGTAAGCGTCGTCGCCGAGGGTGCGGCGCAGCAGCCCGTCGTCGACCATGCCCGGCGCAATGGCGTTCACGCGCACGCGCGGCGCCAGATTGCGCGCGAGCGACAGCGTGAGGGCGTTGACCGCGCCCTTGGACGCCGCATACGCGATCGACGACCCGGTGCCGTTGAGCGAGGCCAGCGACGAAATATTGACGACGGACGCCGACGGCGCTGCCGCCGTGCGCTCGCGCAGCAGGCCGGAGGCGGCGCGCGTCATCTGGAACATGCCGATGAGGTTCACGCGATAGACGCGCTCGAACTCGGTGGCGTCGAGGGCTTCGAGATCGCCGTGCGGAATCACGCGCGTCGTGCCGGCACTGTTCACGAGGGCGTCGAGTCGCCCCCAGCGCGAGGCGACGGCCTCGACCATGCGGCGGCAGGCGTCGTCGTCGCCGACGTCGGCGTCGATCACCAGCGTCGGCGCGCCGGCCTCGCCGCACTGCGCGGCGACGGCTTCGGCCGCCGCGCGGGTGCTGTCGTCGAAATTGTTGATGGCCACCGCCCAGCCGCCGCGAGCGAAGCGCAGGGCGGTGGCCGCGCCGATGCCGGTCGCGGCGCCGGTGACCAGGCACACGGGAGCGCTCATGCCCGGCTCCGTTGCGGCTTGAGCGACAGCACGATGACGGCGCCCGCGGCGAGCACGCAGGCGAGCACGATCATGCCCGGCAGCAGCTCGCCGGTAGTGTCCTTCAGAAAGCCGATGACATACGGACTGACGAAGCCCGCGAGATTGCCCGTCGAATTGATCAGCGCGATGGCGGCCGCCGCGCCCGCGCCGCCCATCATCGCCGTGGGAATGCCCCAGAACACCGGCGCGATCGAATTGATGCCGATCGCCGCGACGATGAGCGCCGCGATCGACCACCACAGATGTGCGGCGAGCAGCACGGATGCGAGCATGCCGCCCGCGCCGAGCAGGCAGCACACGGCCACGTGCACGCGGCGCTCGTCATGCCGGTCGGCGTGGCGTGCGACCAGGATCATCGCCACCGCGCTCACCAGCGAGGGCACCGCAGAGAGCAGACCGATGTTGCCGAGATTGGCGACGCCGGCCGCGCGGATCATCGTCGGCAGCCAGAACACGAGGCCGTAGTTGCCCATCGCGATGCAGAAGTAGAGCAGGCCGAGCAGCCACACCTTGCCGCTGCCGAACACCTGCCGCACGCTGTGATGCGCGCGCGTGCGATCGTCCGCCGCGAGATCCTGCGCGAGCAGGCGCTTCTCGTCGGCGCTCAGCCACTTCACCGTCTCGATCCGGTCCTGCAGCACGAAAAACGCCGCAATGCCCACGAGCAGCGACGCCACCCCTTCGATGAGGAACAGCCACTGCCAGCCGGCAAAGCCGTGCAGACCGCCGAACTGCTGCATGATCCAGCCCGAGACCGGCCCGCCGATGGCGCCCGAGACCGGGATCGCCACCATGAAGAGCGCGATGATCTGCGAGCGCTTGCTCGACGGAAACCATGTCGACAGGTAAAGCACGATGCCGGGAAAGAAGCCGGCCTCGGCCACGCCGAGCGCGAAGCGCAGCACGTAGAACGACACCGGGCCCTGCGTGAACATCGTGAGGCACGAGATGATCGACCACGTGACCATGATGCGGGCAATCCACATGCGTGCGCCCACGCGATGCAGAATCAGGTTGCTCGGCACCTCGAACAGGAAATAGCCCAGAAAAAACACGCCCGCCCCGGCCCCGTACACTGTCTCGGACAGCGACAGGTCCGAGAGCATTTGCAGTTTCGCGAAGCTCACATTCACGCGATCGATGTACGCGACGATGAACGCGAGGAACAGGAAAGGAATGATGCGCCAGGTCAGCTTGCGGTACAGAGCCTCGCGCTGCGCGGGGTCCAGTATGGCGCCCGCGCCCGCATGCGGCTGCGCGCCGCCGGAAAGTGACGTGCTCATGAGTGTTGTCTCCGTGAATGCGTGCCGTCGGGCACGTCGAGTTATCGGGCAGTCGCCGGGGTGTGCCGCGCATTCGGTTATGCGTGTGTCTCACCAGGGGCGGTCCGGCCTCTCGGCGCCGGCGGCCGTTCGGGTGGTGAAAGACTCCGACACCACGGCGTTGCCCGATCGAAGAGTAAGACGCGAGCCGCCCGGGCGGCAAATCACACTTTGCGCACTCGGTATTACCGTTTGGTTATGATGTCGGGCCTATGGGGGCGCGTGCCGCGTCTCCGGCGTCTTCGAGATCACGCCATGTCCACGACCGACAATTCGATAGAACGTTTTTTTCGCAGCGGCCTGAAGCTCGGGCACCTGCGCATTCTGGTGACGCTGGGCGAACTGCGTCAGGTCACGCGCGTGGCGGCGGCCTTCCACGTCACGCAGCCTGCCATCTCCAAGCAGATTGCGGAGATCGAAGAGGCGCTCGGCACGCCGGTGCTGCGCCGCGTGGGCAACGCCGTCGAGCTCACCGGCATCGGGCGCGTGCTGGTCGAGCGCGGCCGCGAGATTCTTCGGCAGATCGAACTGGCGCGGCGCGACGTCAGCGCGCTCGCGGCCGGCACGGCCGGGCATGTGCGCTTTGGTGCGGTCGTGACGATTCCGCAACCGCTAATCGCGCACGCCGTGGAACTGTTCACGCGCCGCGCGCCCACGGCATCGTTCTCGTTCGTCGAAGCCACGCTGGACCGGCTGCTCAAGATGATGGACGAGGGCAATCTCGATCTCGCGCTCGGGCGCAATCGCGTGGCCGGACACTTGCCGGTGATGCGGCACGAATCGCTGCATCACGAACCGTTTGTCTTCGTGGTCGGCGCACGGCATGCGCTGGGCGGCCCGGACACGCCGGTGAGTTGGGACGATCTGCGGGAAATGCGCTGGATCACGCCGATGCGCGGCTCGCCGGCCTTCGCGACGATGGCGCAAATTCTGGCCGAGCACGGCGTGGCGCTGCAGCGCCCGGCGATCGAGTCCAGTTCACTGGCGCTGAACCTGTCGCTGCTGCGTGGCGGCGACTTCGTGTCTATCCTGCCGCTCTCGCTCGCGCGGCGCTACGTGCAGCGCGGCACGATGCGCGTGCTGCCCCTCCCGCCGCTCGCGCCCCTGGGCGAAGCGATTCTGTATTGGCGTGAAGACACAATGCCGCCGGCGGCGGAGCTGTTCGCTGCATGCCTTCGCGAGTCGTCGGCGGAACTGATCGAGGCAAACTGACCTGCGGCGCGATGCGCCTGTGCGACGCGGGCGAACTGCGGGAATTTAAGCGTTTCATGAACGATACATTTTCCGCACGATGCGTCGCGATATCTCGCAAGTTGAGTTATTAGTTCTTTGCAAATCAACGGGTTGAGGCGATTGGCACGGAATTCGCGTATGTGAATCGCGTATGGCGAAGCGCCAACCCGGAATTCCCGCAGGTCGTTGGCAAGGCTCTCCTGTGCACGTTGGCACGGGCGGGTTCCCTATTGCCCGCGTTTTCCCGTTGACGCGCTGAGGCCGTAACGCAGCACCTTATGGCGGGGTGCCGCGTGTTCTGAGACGAGGCGTCACGTGCGCGGGGAGGGAACCATGAACGGGTTCAAGGCGACTTTGGTGGGTGCGGCGGCAGCCGTCATGCTTTGCGGCATTTCGATCCATGCGTCCCATGCCGCGGGTGGCGGCGGCGGGCGCGGCGGAGGGGGCGGTATCGGTTTTGGCGGCGGTGGCATTGGCGTGGGAGGATTCGGCGGATTCGGTGGCCCAGGCGGCATCGGCACTGGCGGTATCGGCGGTATCGGCGGTGCCGGCGGCTGTGGCTGCGGCAGCGGCCATGGTGGCCACGGCGGCGGCGGCCCGGGTGGCGGCGGCGGCGGCGGCGGTGGCGGCGGCGGCGGCGGCGGCGGTGGCGGCGGCGGCGGCGGCGGCGGCGGCGGTGGCGGTGGCGGCGGCGGCGGTGGCGGCGGCGGTGGCGGCGGTGGCGGCGGTGGCGGCGGTGGCACCGGCGGTGGCAGCGGCGGTGGTGGCAGCGGAGGCGGCACCGGTGGCGGCACCGGTGGCGGCGTTGGCGGCGGCGTTGGCGCGGGGGCGAGCGGTGGCGGTGTGGGCGCCCGCGGCCCCGGTGGTATCGGTATCGGAGGCGCAGCGGGCGGCAATGGGCTTGCCGCGTTCGGCGGTCCCGCAGGTTTCGGTGGCGGCGGGGGCTGCCAGATGAATGGTCAGAACGGCGAAGAGCCGTGCCCCTGAGCCAGTGACGGGCGGCCCCGCACGCGTTCGGCACAGCGCGTGCGGGAACTGGCCGACATTCAGAACAACGGCACGACGCGTCTTGCAGGTTGATCGCTGGTTCCTGGCGCGACCGGCTGGCGGTGCCCCGCCAGCCGTGCCACTCCCCCCGGCCCGTGCTCAGGCGGTTCTCCCGGCGATGCGCCCCTTCGGTAGTCCGAAGGGGCGTTTTTTTTGTCATTTACCGACGCTATCGCCACCGGCGGAGGATATGGAAATGCCGATAATGTATTTCGCGTATACCCGCATCTGTGGCAGCATCCGGGGTCTGGGTCGCGATGCTCGCGGCCGCCGCGGGCTCATCCGGTCCGCCCGACACCGAACAGGCGCCCAACAGGCGTTCATAAGCAAAAGGAGAAATCGCACATGCTGTCCCGTCAACTGATCAACGCATTGCTCGGCGCTACGTTCGCGCTGGCCGCCTTTGGCGTTTCGGCCCAGACGCCCGAGAAGCCCCTGAGGGTCGGCACGATGGCCGGCTCGGATGCGCAGATCTTCGAGGTTGTGAAGCAGGTCGCGCACAAGCGCGGTCTCGAAATCAAGATCATCGAATTCAGTGACTACGCACAGCCGAATGCCGCGCTCGATGCGGGCGATCTGGACGCCAACGGCTTCCAGCACAAGCCGTTCCTCGACAGCCAGGTCAAGGACCGCGGCTACAAGATCGTGAGCGCCGGTCTCACCTACGTCTCGCCGCTGGGTTTCTATTCGAAGAAGGTGAAGTCGCTCAAGGACCTGAAGA
Source organism: Pandoraea sp. CB10b_02 (assembly GCF_002216225.1). NCBI lineage: Bacteria > Pseudomonadati > Pseudomonadota > Betaproteobacteria > Burkholderiales > Burkholderiaceae > Pandoraea > Pandoraea sp. CB10b_02. Next base: position 195,218 of record NZ_NJGW02000005.1, on the reverse strand, counting down.
ATGGCGCCAAGGTCGGTATCCAGAACGATCCGTCGAACGGCAACCGTGCGCTGCTCCTGCTGCAGAAGGAAGGGGTGATCAAGCTGCGCGCCGGCCTCGAGGGCAAGAACGCAACGCCGCTCGACATCGTCGAGAACCCGAAGAAGCTGAAGATCGTGGAACTCGAAGCTGCCCAGTTGCCGCGCGCGCTGCCCGACCTCGACGCCGCGTCGATCAACACCAACTTCGCCGCGCAAGCCGGTTTGGTTCCGCAGCGCGACGCCATCGCCATCGAAGACCTGAAAGGCCCGTATGCGAATCTGATCGCCGTGCGCGCGCAGGACGCCAACAAGCCCTGGGTCAAGCAACTGGTCGACGCCTATCACTCCGACGAGGTGAAGGAGTTCATCAAGACCAAATTCAATGGCGCGCTGATCGCCACGTGGTAAGCCATCGCGATGGCGCTCGCTTCCCGGTGAGCGCATGCGCATGGGCAGCACCGGGGTTTCGGCCCCGGTTTTTTTTATGGTCCGTCGACGGCTGGCCGACCGATGCGTCGATGAGCCCCCTGGCCACGCTGGCTCCCTTGGCCCGCGAAATCCCCCTGCCGGCATGAAAGCGCTGGCCTAGAATGAAGATGTGATCCGGATCAGCGGGAGGCTGCCATGTCCATGATCAATGTCTCGATGATGCTGGTGGCGCTATTGGTCGGCTTCGCCATCGGCATGCTCGTGGATCACTTCTGGGTAACGCATCACGACGAGCCCTCGGCGCACAAGCGGCTTGACTGGCACGAAATGTGGGAGCGCATCCGTCACCAGCACTGACGGCGCATGGCGATGCGTCCGGCTCAGTCGCCCGGCGCGTCGCGCAATTTTCGCCAGAGCGTCGAGCGGCTGATGCCGAGCGCCTCGCACGCCGCCGCGCGATCACCGCCGCAGGCGGCGAGCGTCGTGCGGATGCGCGCGAGTTCGGCCGCCGCGCGCCGCGCGCGGCCGCTGAGTGGCGCGGCGGCGTCGTGCGCGACTGCGCCGGCGAAGCCCGCCGCGGGCGCCGTGCCCGCCGCCTCGCCTTGCGGCGTCGCGGGCCACGCCGGCCCGGCGCTGGATGCCGCATTCGGGCCCAGCTCCGGCGCGATCTCGACGAGTCGTGCGCGACTGATCTCGCGCGCGTCGACCACGTCGGCGCAAACCACCGCAATTCGTTCCAGCAGGTTTTCCAGCTCGCGCACGTTGCCCGGCCAGCGATAGGTGGCGAGCAGCGGCAGCAGCGTGGCGAGCAGCGCGTCGACGCTCATGCGCGCCCCGGCGCGGGCGAGCGCCCGTTCGAGAAAGAGCGGGGCGAGGCGCGGCAGGTCGTCCATGCGCTCGCGCAGCGGCGGCAGCACCAGGCGCAGGATGTTCAGCCGGTAATAGAGGTCTTCGCGGAACAGCCCTTGGGCAACCTGCTGGCGCAGATCGCGGTGTGTGGCGGCGATCACGCGCACGTCGCACGGCACGGGCTCCGTCGCGCCCAGCCGCAATACCTCGCGCTCCTGCAGCACGCGCAGCAGGCGCGTTTGCAGCGGCATCGGCATTTCGCCGATTTCGTCCAGGAAAATCGTGCCGTTGTGGGCCGTCTCGAAAAGGCCCGCCTTGCCGCCGCGCCGCGCGCCGGAGAACGCCCCTTCCTCGTAGCCGAACAGCTCGCTCTCGAGCAGGGTTTCCGGAAACGCCGCGCAGTTGATCGCCACGAACGGATAGTCCCGGCGCCGGCTCGCGTTGTGAATGCCTTGCGCGAGCAGTTCCTTGCCGGTGCCGCTCTCGCCGTGCACGAGCACCGTGGAATCGGTCTGCGCGTAACGGCGCGCAAGCGCGCGGACGTGCGCGATGGCGGCGGAGTCGCCGATCAGATCGTCGAGCCGGTAGCGCGCCACGAGGTGGCGCGGGCGATGGCGCGAGCGCAGCGAACGGTCCACGCGCGCGAACGACTGCGAGTCCTGGCAGGTGAGCAGTGCACCCGTGAGCGTGCCCTGGTCGAGCAGCGGGATACGGTTGATGACCCAGGTCTTGCCCGCCATCGACACGATCGCCTCGAGTTCGGCGCTCGCACTCTCGAGCGTGCGCCCGATGTCGAGCGCCGGTGCGATGGCATCGAGCGGGCGACCGACCGCGTCGGCTACCGTCACGCCGAGCATGCCAGCCATCGCCGCATTGATCGCCTCGATCCGTCCGTTCAGATCCACCGCCGCCACACCCTCGTGCAGGTGTCGCAGCACCGTGTCGAGCCGCTCGCGCCGCTGCGCCTCGATGCGTCCGAAGCGCGCGACTTCGAGCGCGGTGTCGAAGGCGGCGCGCACCGAGTCCTGCGAGTAGAGGAAGACGCCGGTCATACCTGCACGTTCGGCCAGTTCGGTCACGAGCCCGGGGCCGACCACGACCTCGATGCCCTCGTCACGCAGGCGATGTACGAGGTCTTCGGCATCGTGCGCGTCGAAGTAGGCGTGCTGGGCAACGTCGAGATGAAAGGCGCTTCTGAACCGCTCGAATTCCGGCGCGGGACGGGCGTATGAGACCAGTGCGATGCGCGAGGCCGGCGAGTCCGCGGGCAACGCGCGGCGAGCACGGCCGAGCGCGTGCATGACGTCGAAGCCGGTGACCTTCACGAGGACGACGGGCAGCACCAGACGCTCGCGCAGGAACGCGCCGTTCGAGCCGGCGGCGACGATACCGTCCACACTGCCGGCCGGCAGACGCTCCAGCGCCTCGATCACCGCTTCGTAGCCCTTGTCGATGATCTGCACTTCGGCGTGCGCCGCGTAGTCCGGCACGATGTCGCGATACAACTCGCCGAGCTTGCTGATGCCTACGGCCCAGATCACGGGCTTGCGTACCGCCGTGGCGGGCTGCGCGAGTCCGGCGCGCGGCAAGCCGGCCGCGGAAGCCGGCAGGTGCGGGGAGCGCGGTGGTGGGACTTGCGGTGGCAGACCGGAGGCAGGGCGATTCGGCATGTCGGGCGGCGAAAACGGGTGAATGAGACAGATCGTAGCACATTGCAATGATTTGTTTCATTGCATGTTTCAATGTGAAACATCGTGCGACGAGCCGCGACATCTCCTGCGCGACATGCACTTGCCGTGAGCGTCATGCCGGCGCCGGATTTCCGCTGCCAAATGAAGGCGTTAGCACTGCCGCACGGCGCATGCGGCCACGCCCGGCGCCAGGCTGGCACGCCCATTGCTACCGATGAAGCCACATCTCAACCCGTGTGCGGGCGCAGCGGGGGCAGCCCCGCCGCATGCACGCGACCCACGACCGAGGGATTCCAGTGACGCACACCATTCGCTCCGCCGGCGCCGCCTTGCGCGAGGCCGTCAAGACCGAACAACCGTTGCAGGTTGTCGGCACCATCAACGCCAACCATGCCCTGTTGGCCAAGGCCGCCGGGTTCAAGGCGATCTATCTGTCGGGCGGTGGCGTGGCCGCCGGCTCGCTGGGCCTGCCCGATCTCGGCATCTCCACGCTCGACGACGTGCTGACCGACGTGCGCCGCATCACCGACGTGTGCGATCTGCCGCTGCTCGTGGACGTCGACACCGGCTTCGGCCCGTCGGCGTTCAACATTGCGCGCACGGTCCAGTCGCTCGTCAAGTTCGGCGCGGGCGGGATGCACATCGAAGACCAGGTCGGCGCGAAGCGTTGCGGCCACCGGCCGGGCAAGGCCATCGTAAGCCAGCAGGAAATGGTCGATCGCATCAAGGCCGCGGTCGACGCGCGCACCGACGAGAACTTCGTGATCATGGCGCGTACCGACGCGCTCGCCGTGGAAGGCCTGCAGGCCGCCATCGACCGCGCCTGCGCGTGCGTGGAAGCGGGCGCCGACATGGTCTTCCCGGAAGCGATGACCGAACTGCCGATGTACCGCCAGTTCGCCGACGCCGTGAAGGTGCCCGTGCTCGCGAACATCACGGAATTCGGCGCCACGCCGCTGTTTACCGTGGAGGAGCTGCGCAGCGCGCAGGTTGGCCTGGTGCTGTATCCGCTGTCGGCCTTCCGCGCCATGAACAAGGCTGCGGAGAACGTTTATCAGACGATTCGCCGCGACGGCACGCAAAAGGCCGTGCTCGACACCATGCAGACGCGTGCCGAGCTCTATGAGAGCATCGGCTATCACGCATACGAGCACAAGCTCGACGCGCTGTTCGCACAGCAGAAATAACCGAATCCCTGATCTGGAGGAATGAGCATGAGCGAGACGACCGCCACCGGCTTCAAGCCGAAGAAATCCGTTGCCCTGTCCGGGGTGAGCGCCGGCAATACCGCCCTGTGTACCGTGGGCCGCTCGGGTAACGACCTGCATTATCGCGGCTACGACATCCTGGATCTGGCCCAGAGCTCGGAGTTCGAAGAGATCGCGCATCTGCTGGTGTACGGCAAGCTGCCGAGCGTGGCCGAGCTCAAGGGCTACAAGGCCAAGCTCAAGGCGCTGCGCGGGCTGCCCGCCGCGGTCAAGGAAGCGCTCGAAGCCGTGCCGGCCGCCGCGCATCCGATGGACGTGATGCGCACGGGCGTCTCGGTGCTTGGCACCGTGCTGCCCGAAAAGGACGATCACAACATCCCCGGCGCGCGCGACATCGCCGACCGGCTGATGGCGAGCCTCGGCTCGATGCTGCTCTACTGGTATCACTACAGCCAGAACGGCGTGCGCATCGACGTGGAGACCGACGACGACAGCATCGGCGGCCATTTCCTGCATCTGCTGCACGGCGAGAAGCCGTCGGACCGGTGGGTGCGCGCCATGCACACGTCGCTCATTCTGTACGCCGAGCACGAGTTCAACGCGTCGACCTTTACCGCACGCGTGATCGCCGGCACGGGCTCGGACATGCACTCGGCCATCACCGGCGCCATCGGCGCGCTGCGCGGGCCCAAGCACGGCGGTGCGAACGAAGTGGCCTTCGAGGTGCAAAAGCGCTACGACTCGCCCGACGAGGCCGAGGCCGACATTCGTCGCCGCGTGGAGAACAAGGAAGTGATCATCGGCTTCGGCCACCCGGTCTACACCGTGAGCGACCCGCGCAACAAGGTGATCAAGGAAGTGGCGCGCGAGCTGTCCAAGGACCAGCAGAACATGAAGATGTTCGACATCGCCGAACGCCTGGAGTCGGTCATGTGGGACGTCAAGAAGATGTTCCCGAACCTCGACTGGTTCAGCGCCGTGAGCTATCACATGATGGGCGTGCCGACCGCGATGTTCACGCCGCTGTTCGTGATTGCGCGCACGTCGGGCTGGAGCGCGCACATCATCGAGCAGCGCATCGACAACAAGATCATCCGTCCGAGCGCCAACTACGTCGGTCCGGAAGATCAGAAGTTCGTGCCGATCGAGAAGCGCTGAGATTGCCGTAGCACGGCACTCCGACGCCTCTCGCGGCCATGCCGGGCGCCCTGCGCGTTGCGGCATGGCCGGCATCTTGCCAGCCGCTGGCAGCCTTTCGCCGCAAGCTGGGCCGATACTCCTCACATGATGAACACCGAATACCGAAAACCCCTGCCCGGGACGTCGCTCGATTACTTCGACGCCCGCGCCGCCGTCGAGGCCATTGCACCGGGCGCCTACGACACGTTGCCGTACACCTCGCGCGTGCTGGCCGAGAACCTCGTGCGCCGCTGTGAGCCGGCCGCGCTCACCGACTCGCTCAGGCAACTGATCGAGCGACGCCGCGATCTCGACTTCCCGTGGTTCCCGGCCCGTGTCGTGTGCCACGACATCCTGGGCCAGACCGCGCTCGTGGATCTGGCCGGCCTGCGCGATGCGATCGCGGCGCAAGGCGGCGATCCGTCGCTCGTCAATCCGGTCGTGCCGACGCAGCTCGTCGTCGACCACTCGCTCGCCGTGGAGTGCGGCGGGTTCGACCCCGACGCATTCGCCAAGAACCGCGCCATCGAGGACCGTCGCAACGAAGACCGCTTCGACTTCATCAACTGGACGAAGAAGGCGTTTCGCAACGTGGACGTGATTCCGCCGGGCAACGGGATCCTGCATCAGATCAACCTCGAGCGCATGAGCCCGGTCGTGCAGGTGAGCGACGGCGTGGCGTATCCCGATACCCTCGTGGGCACCGACTCGCACACGCCGATGGTCGATGCGCTGGGCGTGATCGCGATCGGGGTGGGCGGCCTGGAGGCCGAGAGCGTGATGCTCGGGCGCGCGTCGTGGATGCGCCTGCCCGACATCGTGGGCGTGGAGCTCACCGGCAAGCCGCAGCCGGGCATTACCGCGACCGACGTTGTACTGGCGCTCACTGAATTCCTGCGCAAGCAAAAGGTGGTCTCGGCCTATCTCGAGTTCTTCGGCGAGGGCGCCGCGAACCTCACGCTCGGCGACCGCGCCACGATCTCGAACATGGCGCCGGAGTTCGGCGCCACGGCGGCGATGTTCTACATCGACGCGCAGACCATCAAGTACCTGAAGCTCACCGGCCGCGACGACGCGCTCGTGCGCCTCGTCGAGACATATGCGAAGCAAACCGGGCTGTGGGCCGACAGCCTGCGCGACGCGCAGTACGAGCGTGTGCTGAGGTTCGACCTCTCGAGCGTGGTGCGCAACATCGCCGGTCCGTCCAATCCGCACAAGCGCGTGCCGACGAGCGAGCTCGCCGCGCGCGGCATTAGCGGCAAGGTGGAAAACGAGCCGGGCCGGATGCCCGACGGGGCGGTCATCATTGCCGCCATCACCAGCTGTACGAATACCAACAACCCGCGCAACATGATCGCGGCGGGCCTTTTCGCGCGCAACGCCAACCGCGCCGGCCTCACGCGCAAACCGTGGGTCAAGAGCTCGCTCGCGCCCGGCTCGAAGGCCGTCACGCTGTATCTGGAAGCGGCCGGCCTGCTGCCCGAGCTCGAGAAGCTCGGCTTCGGCGTGGTCGCCTACGCCTGCACGTCGTGCAACGGCATGTCGGGTGCGCTCGATCCGGCGATCCAGCAGGAGATCATCGAGCGGGACCTGTACGCCACGGCGGTGCTCTCGGGCAACCGCAACTTCGACGGCCGCATTCATCCCTACGCGAAGCAGGCGTTCCTCGCGTCGCCGCCGCTGGTCGTGGCCTACGCCATTGCCGGCACGATCCGCTTCGACATCGAGAAGGACGTGCTCGGCGTGGACGCGGCCGGCAAGCCGCAGCGCCTGGCCGACCTGTGGCCGAGCGACGAGGAAATCGACGCCATCATCGCCAGCAGCGTGAAGCCCGAGCAGTTCCGTCGCGTGTACGAGCCGATGTTCGCCGCCGCCGTGGATTCGGGCGAGCGCGCAGCGCCGCTCTACAACTGGCGCGAGAAGAGCACCTACATCCGCCGCCCGCCGTACTGGGAGGGCGCGCTTGCGGGCGAGCGCACGCTGCGCGGCATGCGCGCGCTGGCGGTGCTTGGGGACAACATCACCACCGACCACCTCTCGCCGTCGAACGCCATCATGCCCGACAGCGCGGCGGGCGAGTATCTGGCGAAGATGGGGCTGCCGGAAGAGGACTTCAACTCATACGCCACGCATCGCGGCGACCACCTGACGGCGCAGCGCGCCACCTTCGCCAATCCGACGCTCAGAAACGAGATGGTTGTCGTGGACGGACAGGTCAGGACGGGCTCGCTCGCACGCATCGAGCCCGAAGGCAAGATCACGCGCATGTGGGAAGCCATCGAGACCTACATGGCACGCAAGCAGCCGCTCATCGTGATTGCCGGCGCCGACTACGGCCAGGGCTCCTCGCGCGACTGGGCGGCCAAGGGCGTGCGCCTGGCCGGCACCGAGGCGATCGTCGCCGAGGGCTTCGAGCGCATTCACCGCACCAATCTGGTCGGCATGGGCGTGCTGCCGCTCGAATTCAAGCCGGGCACGAATCGCAAGACGCTCGGCATCGACGGCAGCGAGACGTTCGACGTGATCGGCGAGCGCACGCCGCGCGCCGATCTCACGCTCGTCATCCACCGCCGCAACGGCGAGCGTGTGGAGGTGCCCGTCACGTGCCGTCTGGACACGGCCGAGGAGGTGTCGATCTACGAGGCGGGCGGCGTACTGCAGCGCTTCGCCCAGGACTTTCTCGAATCGTCGCAAGCGGCTGCCTGAGGAGAGACGCGATGGCGCATCAGCCACAAATCCGCATTCCCGCCACGTACATGCGCGGCGGCACGAGCAAGGGCGTGTTCTTCCGCCTCCAGGATCTACCCGAAGCGGCGCAGGTGCCGGGCGCCGCGCGCGACGCGCTGCTCCTGCGCGTGATCGGCAGCCCCGATCCATACGGCAAGCAGATCGACGGCATGGGCGGGGCGACGTCGAGCACGAGCAAGACGGTCATCGTCGCCAGGAGCGAGCGGCCCGGACACGATGTGGACTACCTGTTCGGGCAGGTCTCCATCGATCAGAAGTTCGTCGACTGGAGCGGCAACTGCGGCAACCTGTCGGCGGCCGTCGGGCCTTTCGCGATCTGCGCGGGGCTCGTCGATCCCGTGAGGGTGCCGCGCGACGGCGTGGCCGTCGTGCGCATCTGGCAGGCCAACATCGGCAAGACCATCATTGCGCACGTGCCGATGACCGACGGCGCCGTGCAGGAGACGGGCGACTTCGAGCTCGACGGCGTAACGTTCCCGGCCGCCGAAGTGCAACTCGAGTTTCTCGAGCCGGCCGCCGAGGAGGACGGCGAGGGCGGCGCGATGTTCCCGACCGGCAATCTCGTCGACGACCTCGAAGTGCCCGGAGTGGGCACGTTCAGGGCGACGCTGATCAACGCGGGCATTCCCACCATCTTTCTCAACGCCGAGGACATCGGTTACCGCGGCACGGAATTGCAGGACGCCATCAACGGCGATCCCAAGGCGCTCGCGATGTTCGAGACGATTCGCGCGCACGGCGCGATTCGCATGGGACTGATCAAGGACGTGTCGGAGGCGGCCACGCGGCAGCACACGCCGAAGGTGGCGTTCGTCGCGAAGCCCGCGAGCTACACCGCGTCGAGCGGCAAGATGGTGAACGCCGGCGACGTCGATCTGCTCGTGCGCGCGCTGTCGATGGGCAAGCTGCATCACGCGATGATGGGCACGGCGGCGGTGTGTATCGGCGCGGCGGCGGCGATCCCGGGCACGCTGGTGAATCTGGCGGCCGGGGGCGGCGCGCGCAACGCCGTGCGCTTCGGGCATCCGTCCGGCACGCTGCGCGTGGGCGCCGAAGCGAGCGAGGTCGACGGCGAATGGACGGTCACCAAGGCCATCATGAGCCGCAGCGCGCGCGTGCTGATGGAAGGCTGGGTGCGGATTCCGGGCGACGCCTTCTGATGCCGTGAGGCGGGCGCCGGAGATCGGCGGCCGGCGAGCATGGCGCTTCGCGCCGGCTTATCATGGGAGCGTCCGCGAAAGCCGCCGCGCGCGGCCGCGCCCGCAAGGCGATTGCGCGCAGGCGGCGTGCGTCAACGTCACTGGAGGCAGCCCATGTCCGCTGGCATCTCGAACGTGCGTCCCGCGCCCGACAAGGTTCTCACCGACATCGCCGACTACGTGCTCTCTTGCGAGATCCGCAGCGATCTCGCCTTCGATACCGCGCGCAACTGCCTGATCGATACGCTCGGGTGTGGCTTCGAAGCGCTGTCCTACCCCGCATGTACCAAACTGCTCGGGCCCATCGTGCCTGGCACGATCGTGCCCCATGGCGCGAAGGTGCCCGGCACGCCGTACCAGCTCGATCCGGTGCAGGCCGCGTTCAATCTCGGCGCGATGATTCGCTGGCTCGACTTCAACGACACCTGGCTCGCGGCCGAGTGGGGGCATCCGTCCGACAATCTCGGCGGCATTCTGATGACCGCGGACTGGCTCTCGCGCACGGCGGTGGCCGGCGGGCAGGCGCCGCTCACGATGCGCCATGTGCTCGTCGCGATGATCAAGGCCCACGAGATTCAGGGCTGTCTCGCGCTGGAGAACTCGTTCAACGAGGTCGGACTCGATCACGTGGTGCTTGTGAAGGTCGCGTCGACGGCGGTCGTCGGCGAAATGCTCGGGCTCACGCGCGACGAACTGATCAATGCGCTGTCGCTCGCTTTCGTCGACGGACAGAGCCTGCGCACCTATCGCCATGCGCCCAACACCGGCAGTCGCAAATCATGGGCGGCGGGCGATGCGACCAGCCGCGCGGTGCGGCTCGCGCTGATGGCGCGCGCCGGCGAGATGGGGTATCCGTCGGTGCTCACCGCGAAGACGTGGGGCTTTTACGACGTGCTGTTCAAGGGCAAGCCGTTCGCGTTCCAGCGTCCCTACGGGTCCTACGTCATGGAGAACGTGCTGTTCAAGATTTCGTTTCCCGCCGAGTTTCACGCGCAGACTGCCGCCGAAGCGGCCATGACGCTGCACCGGCAGATGCAGGCGTCCGGGCGAAGCGCGCAGGACATTCGTTCGGTGACGATTCGCACGCATGCGGCGGCGATTCGGATCATCGACAAGCAGGGTCCGCTCGCCAACCCGGCCGATCGCGATCACTGCATTCAGTACATGGTGGCGGTGCCGCTGTTGTTCGGGCGGCTCACGGCGGCCGATTACGAGGACGACGTGGCGGCCGATCCCCGCATCGACGCGCTGCGCGCGAAGATCGTGTGCGTGGAAGATCCGCAGTTCACGCGCGACTATCATGACCCTGACAAGCGTTCGATCGCCAACGGACTGACTGTCACGTTCAACGACGGCACTACGCTCGACGAAGTGCTCGTGGCGTACCCGATCGGGCACAAGCGGCGCCGCGCCGAGGGAATTCCGTTGCTCGTGGAGAAATTCCGCGCCAATCTCGCGCGTCGTTTCGCCGCGCGAGCCCAGGAACGCATTCTCGAGGTGGCGCTCGATCAGCAGCGGCTCGAAGCGATGCCCGTGCATCGCTTCGTGGATTTGATGGTGTGACGCGCCGGCCGGCGGCGCTCAGCCCCTGTGGGTGTAGCGCAGACGCGCCATCTGTTCGGCGCTGTCGGCGAGCAGGCCGGCGGCGTCGGCGATGGCCTTTTCCAGCGTGGTCGGGCCGAACGTCAGCGAGAAGCAGCCCGAGAACACGCGCGAGAGGCTGTCCAGCGCACTGCGGTCGATGGCGCCGGAGAGCAGCGACGCCGTCGCGCCAGCCTTGATCGCGACCTGTGCGGCAATCATCGGCGTCTTGCCCGACAGGGTCTGGCCGTCGCTGCGGCCTTCGCCGGTGATGAGCCAGTCCGCGCCCTCGACCGCCTGGGGCAGGCCGACGCGCTCGGCTACCACTTCCGCGCCCGAGCGGAATTGCGCGCCGAGCAGATGCAGCGCGAAGCCCAGTCCGCCGGCAGCGCCGGCGCCGGCGCGGCTCGCGGCTTCATTGGCATTGAACGCGCGGTGCGCATGAACGGCAAAATGCGCGATGGCGCGATCGAGCGGCTCGACCTGCGCTTCGCTCACGCCCTTTTGCGGCCCGAAGATCGCCGTCGCACCTTGCGCGCCGTTGAGCGGATTGTTCACGTCGGACATCGCGATCAGTTCGCAGTCCTTGAGCCGGGCGTCGAGACCGTTCAGATCGATCGAGGCCACGCGGTGCAGGGCCGCCGGTACCGGCTGGACGACTTCGCCGGCCTCGTCGAGCAGACGCGCACCGAGGCCGACGAGCAGGCCCGCACCGCCGTCATTCGTGCTGCTGCCGCCAAGGCCGATGAGCACGCGGCGCGCGCCCGTATCGAGCAGGGCGCGCAGCAGCTCGCCCAGGCCCACCGTCGAGCGCTCGGCGACCGGCGTCTGCATGCCCACGGGGTCCGTGATGCTCACCACGTTGGCGCTCTCGAGCACGCCGGTGCCGTCCGGCATGATGCCGTACTCGGCCGTGACCGACGCCTGTCCCGCACCGCGCACCGACAACGGCACACGCCGTCCGCCGGCCGATAGCAGGGCGTCGAGCGTGCCCTCGCCGCCGTCGGCCATCGGACGCAGGCGCAGGTCGGCGTCCGGGAGCACGCGGGCGATGCCGGACGCGACGGCGCGCGCGACTTCTGGCGCGCTCAGCGAACCTTTGAACGAATCGGGAGCGATGACGATGATCGGGGCTTGCGCATTGCTGGACATGGCAATCGGGACGGTCGCAAAAATGGGTTGGCAGGGATTGACTGGCGCATCTGGCCCGCCGGCGTCGGCGTCATCGCTTGTGGCGGACCGGCCGCGCGGAAGATCTTTCCGCGCGGGGGGCGGGGCGCGAACGGGCTTCGGCTCGCGGCGGGATGGGGCGCGAGGCGTCGCGGCGCAGTGTGACAGAAACCAGCAATATACGCGATTCGGGCCAGCGCGCATTGCGCGAATTGCCATGCTATGAATAACGCGAGTAAGATGAGCGCCCGAAAGGATTCATGAACAAGGCGGCGCGAGCCGCGGCCGGGCAGGGGTGCGCGAGACGTCCCGCGGCTGCCAGCCATCGTGTGCGCCGTGACCAGATACCAGGTGTCGCCTCCCGACGCGATGTCCGGCCGGCTTCGGCAAACGGCGGCATCGCGCGGGCGGCGGCCCTTTGCGAGCGTGGAGCCGGGGCATGAAGTGGAGCACAAAGCGGAGCACAAAGCGGGGCGCGAAGCCTGACATTGCGCGAAACACCGATCGGGGCGCCGGGCACGGCGGCGAACCGGCGACGCGCGCGGCCCAGGCGCCCGCAGGCCGCCGTGCGCGCACCATCGCCGCAGCGGCATTGGGCGCTGCCGTCGTCATGCTGGCCGGGTGCGCACAGACGCCGCCTGCCGTCGCACACGACGATCCGCCGGTGGGCAGCGTCGCCGACGTTGCACCGGAAAATGTAAAAGTCGAGACGCTGCCCGCTTATCGTGACACCGTGGAAGACGCCCGCGCCAACGGGGCCGTCTGGCAGGGCTCGTCGAAGAAGACCCTCGTGCGCGTGAGCGCCTGCACCGCACGGCTATGGAAGAAGCAACTGCCGTATGCGCGGCTCGATCGCAGCAAGGCCGGCCCGGGCCAGACGCTGCAACTCTCCTCGAACGACGATGGCGTGCTCGCCGTGCTCGACCTCGCGCCGCACAAGTCGGGCAGCGAAGGCTCGCTCTATCTCGGCTCGACCGGCCCGCAGTCGCTGGCCGACGCAGTCCGCCAGTGCCTGTAAGGACGCCTCGCATGCGTCGAATATAAGCCGCACAGCGGACATGACCCGCATAACGCACATAAACCGCGTGCCCCGGCTGGCGCCGCGTGACGGCGGGTGAACGTGCGAGCGCCGGGGGCGCGGTATCATGGCGGCGAACGCGCGGCCACCAAGCCCGCGCGAAGGCTTTCCTCAATGCGCGCCGATGTCCTCTACCGATCCCGTTGAAGTTTCCGATGTGTCCGAAGTCGCCGCCGAAGGAGGAGCGGATGCCGGACAGCCGCCGCTCAACCCGCGCCAGCAGGCGCTGTTCGACGCGGTGCGGCGCGACGGCTTCCTGACGGTCGACGAGCTCGCCGCGCGCTTCGACGTCACGCCGCAGACGATTCGGCGCGATATCAATTCCCTCGCGGAACGCAAATGGGTGCGGCGATATCACGGCGGCGTCGGGTTGCCGGGCGGCGCGGAAAACGAAGCTTACGACGCTCGCCAGACGCAGCTCGCCGAGGAGAAGCGCCGCATTGCCGCTCGTCTGGCCGAACAGATTCCCGATCACGCCTCGCTGTTCATCAACCTGGGCACCACGACCGAGGCAGTGGCGCGCGCCCTGTCGCGCCATCGCGGCCTGCGTGTGATCACGAACAACCTCCACGTGGCGGCCATGATGAGCAGCTATCCCGACGCCGAAGTGATCATTGCCGGCGGCGTGGTGCGCGCGCGCGATCAGGGGGTGACGGGCGAGGCCACGCTCGACTTCATCCGCCAGTTCAAGGTCGACTTCGGCATCATCGGCATTTCCGCCATCGATCCGGACGGCACCCTGCGCGATTTCGACTATCGCGAGGTCCGGGTCGCCGAGGCGATCATCGCGCATTCGCGCACCGTGTTTCTCGCGGCCGACCACAGCAAGTTCGGCCGGCCTGCGCTGGTGCGCCTCGGCCATCTGTCGCAGATCGACGCGCTTTTCACCGACCGGCCCGTGCCGCACGGCATGGCGCAGGTGATCGCCGAGGCCGGCACGCAGGTGCACGTGGTCAACTGACCCGGGGAACGGGGGTGTGCGAATTCGCACATGGCGACGTGTCAATGCGCGAATTCGAAACTCGTGGGGTGTTGTCTGTTAGAATTCGAATATCAATGTTCGAAAACGAACATCGCATGGGGCGTTGGCGAACATTGGCAACGCCATTCGAACCGAGGCCAGCCTGCCGGATTCGAATTTCGATGACTTGACGCTCACGACCGGGAGCCGCACGTGCACACAGCCGCCCAATCGCCATCGGACAACCGCCTCGCGCCGTATGACCTGCTGGTCGTCGGCGGCGGCATCAACGGCGCCGGGATTGCGCGCGACGCGGCCGGGCGCGGGCTGCGCGTGCTGCTCGTCGAGCAGGACGATCTGGCCTCGCACACGTCCTCGGCCAGCACCAAGCTCATTCACGGCGGCCTGCGCTATCTCGAGTATTACGAGTTCGGCCTGGTGCGCAAGGCGTTGCAGGAACGCGAGGTGCTGCTGCGCGCCGCGCCGCATATCATGTGGCCGTTGCGCTTCGTCATGCCGCACATGCCCAATCTGCGCCCGGCATGGCTCATTCGCGCCGGCCTGTTCCTCTACGATCACCTCGCGCGTCGCGAAATCCTGCCGGGCTCGCGCAGCATCGATCTGCGCCGCCATCGTGCGGGCGCGCCGCTGCGCCGCGATCTACAGCGCGGCTTCGTGTATTCCGACGGTTGGGTGCAGGACGCGCGTCTGGTCGTGCTCAACGCCCAGGACGCCGCCGAGCGCGGCGCCACGATCCTGACGCGCACGCGGTTGACGGGCGCCGAGCGCGGCGAACACCTGTGGAGCGCCACGCTCGAGACGACCGACGGCGGGCCGCGGTGCGTGCAGACCGTGCGCGCGCGGGCCATGGTCAATGCGGCGGGCCCGTGGGTCGGCCATTTGCTCGGCGACGTGCTGCACCAGCGCTCGACTCACCGCATTCGCAACGTCAAGGGCAGCCACATCGTCACGCGCAGGCTGTTCGATCACGACCACGCCTACATCTTTCAGAATCCGGACAAGCGCATCATCTTCGCGATTCCGTATGAGCGCGAATTCACGCTCATCGGCACGACCGACGTCGAATACGGCGGCGACCCCGCGCAGGTCGCGATCAGCGACGACGAAATCGCCTACCTGTGCAAGTCCGCAAGCGAGTACTTCACGCAACCGATCACGCCGGCGGACGTCGTCTGGACCTATGCGGGCGTGCGTCCGCTGATGGAGGAAGACGTTGCCAACCCGTCGGCGGTCACGCGCGATTACAAGCTCGAGCTCGATGCGCCGCCGGGACGGGCGCCGATGCTCTCGGTGTTCGGCGGCAAGATCACGACGTATCGGCGTCTGGCCGAGGAAGCGATGTCGCACCTGCATGCACCGCTCGGCTTCACGCAGGGCGACTGGACGGCCGGCGCCGCGCTGCCGGGCGGCGACATGGCCGAGCCCGACGCCGGCGCCTTCGAGGCCTCGCTGCGCGCGCAACTGCCGTGGCTGCCGGCAGCGCTGGCGTACCGCTACGCGCGCACCTACGGCACGCGCACGCGCGTGCTCCTGGGCGACGCAACCTCGCTCGGCAGTCTGGGCGAGTGCGTGTGCGGCGATCTCTACGAGGCCGAGCTGCGCTATCTCGTGCAGCACGAATGGGCGCGCACGGCGCAGGACGTGCTCTGGCGCCGCACCAAGCTGGGCCTGCACGTCGGGCCGGAAGGCGAGGCGAGCGTGCGGCAATGGTTCGCGCGGCACATGGCGATGGTGCCCGAGGCGGTTGCATAGGCAGTGCAGGGCAGCAAGGGCGGCAGGGGCGGCAGGGGCCGCAGCGCCGCGCAACTCACACGAAAACCACAGGAGACGGGCGCAATGGCACGAGGCGCATACATCCTCGCGTTCGACCAGGGAACGACGAGCTCCCGGGCATTGCTGTTCGATCGCGACGGTCACGTCGTGGCGACGGCGCAAAAGGAGTTCCGACAGATCTATCCGCATCCCGGCTGGGTCGAGCACGATCCGCGCGAAATCTGGGCGACGCAGGCCGGTGTGGCCGCCGAGGCGCTCACGCATGCCGGCGTCGCGGGCAGCGAGATCGCGGCCATCGGCATCACGAACCAGCGCGAGACTACCGTCGTCTGGGACCGCCGCACGGGCGAGCCCGTCTACAACGCCATCGTGTGGCAGGACCGTCGCACGGCCGATTTCTGCGACCGCCTGCGCGGGGACGGCTCGGAGCCGCTCATCGCGAGTCGCACGGGGCTGCGCGTCGACGCGTATTTCTCCGGCAGCAAGATCCGCTGGATTCTCGATAACGTCGAAGGCGCGCGCGAGGCGGCGCAGGCCGGACATCTCGCGTTCGGCACCGTCGACAGCTGGCTCGTGTGGCATCTTACCGGCGGCAAGCTGCACGTGACCGACGTCTCGAACGCATCGCGCACGATGCTCTTCAACATCCATACGCTCGCCTGGGACGACGAACTGCTCGCGCTGCTCGGCGTGCCGCGCAGCATGCTGCCCGAGGTGCGCTCCTCGAGCGAGGTCTACGGTCATACGGCCACGTCCCTGTTCTCCGCCCCGGTGCCGATCGCGGGCATGGCGGGCGATCAGCAGGCGGCGCTATTCGGGCAGATGTGCCTGTCGCCGGGCATGGTGAAGAACACGTACGGCACGGGCTGCTTCATGGTGATGAACACCGGCGGCAAGCCGCAGGCGTCGAGCCACAATCTGCTCACGACCGTGGCGTGGAAGATCGGCGAGCGGGTCGACTATGCGCTCGAAGGCAGCATCTTCATCGGCGGCGCGGTCGTGCAATGGCTGCGCGACGGGCTGGGGATCATCCGTCACTCGCGCGATGTCGAAGCGCTTGCCACGAGCGTGCCCAATGCCGACGGCGTGGTGCTGGTGCCGGCCTTCGCGGGACTTGGCGCGCCGCACTGGCAGCCGCGTGCGCGCGGCACCCTGTTCGGCGCGACGCGTGGCACCACGGCCGCCCATGTGGCGCGCGCGGCGCTCGACAGCATCGCATTCCAGACGCTCGACGTGCTGCGCGCCATGGAGGCCGACGCCGGCATGCACGTCTCGGAGCTGCGCGTGGACGGCGGCGCGGCGGCGAACGATCTGCTCATGCAGTGGCAGGCGGATCTGCTCGGGGCGGACGTCGTGCGCCCGAAAGTGATCGAAACGACGGCGGCGGGCGCCGCCTATCTTGCCGGGCTTGCGGTGGGCTTTTGGCCCGACATCGACACCCTGGAGCGGCAGTGGCAATTGCACCAACGCTTCTCGCGCAAGCTGCCCGAGGACGAAGTGGCGCGCGCGGTCGCCGGCTGGCAGCGCGCGGTGCGCGCCGCGAAAGCGTGGGCCGAAGAGGCCTGAAGGATTCGCTGCGCAATTCGCTCGGGTGACGGCGCGGCGTGCGCGGCTTTAGCGCATCGCCCGTCCCGGGGCGACGTGGCGGCGATCGCCGATCGCATCGTGCCGGCGGTGCCGCCAGCTCGCACAGCGCTCGCGTGGATGGCGACGGGCGGACTTGGCCGGACTCGCCGGCGCGAGCGACCGGACGCAGGGACTGAGGGCGCAAGGCCCGGTGCGGCGCATTTGCATGATCCCCTCCCCGAAAAGCTTCCGTCGTCCGACCGTTGCGGCCGTCGTCGTCCAGAGGTGCAATCCGTCCGCGTCCGGGGCGCTCCCGGCGGAGGATCTGGCATCGGGCGTGCCGGGGCCATGTGGCGTGCATGGCGTAATTTCCCGAGGCAACCGATCCTGGCGAAGAGGCTTCCCCAGAAGCGGACGGTTTGCCTCCACATCAATGCGAGAAGCATGCCAGACGCTGCAACCCGTTGAATTGGCGGGGAAGTTCGGAAAGCGAAACAGGGCGCCGCCAGGCGTGCGGCGAAAAGTGTTTCAGGAATGAACACGATCGCGGCGACGAAGCTCGGGGGGCAATGCCCGGGCTTGCACGGCGGCAGGGCGCCGTGTACCACACTGCCCATGAGCGCGGCGCGTCCGGCGTCCGGCGTCAGGCGAGCCGCCCGATCGCGTTCGCCGTGACAGCCGCGGTGACGGCAAATTGGGCAAAGCACTTGACACTCAACGCCCACGGGCGTTTGCGCCGGCGGCGACCGACTTATGCAGAGGGTTATCAACAGTCGCTGTGGATATCCTGCGCCGCCGGATTGGCATGCGACGATCAGACCGCCGGTTTCTGGCCGATGGTAAAAGCGATCTCGCCCACGCCTGCCACGCCCGCCGTGACTTTGTCGCCCGGCTCGAGCGCGCCGACACCGGCGGGCGTGCCCGTGAAGATGAGGTCGCCCGGCGCCAGCTTCACGCTGCGCGAGATTTCCGCGATCAGATCGGGCACCGACCAGATCAACTCGTCGAGGTCGCCGCTCTGGCGGTTCTCGCCGTTCACGTCCAGCCACACGCGGCCCTTGCCGGGATGGCCGATGTCGGCCACGGCGTGCAACTCGCCGCACGGCGCCGATGCATCGAACGCCTTGCCCCAGTCCCACGGCCGGCGCGTGTCCTTGGCCTGTTGCTGCAGATCGCGGCGCGTGAGGTCGACACCCACGCCATAGCCCCACACCAGCGAAAGCGCTTGCGAGGCGTCGACGTTCTCGCCGCCGGCGCCGAGCGCTACCACCAGTTCGATTTCGTGATGCAGCTCGCTCGTGAGCGGCGGGTAGGGCAGCGTGCCCTGCGCGGCCACCACGGCGTCGGCCGGCTTCATGAAGAAGAACGGCGGTTCGCGATCGGGGTTGCTGCCCATCTCGCGTGCATGCGCGGCGTAGTTGCGCCCGACGCAGAACACGCGGCGAACGGGAAAGCGGGCATCGCTGCCGGCAATGGCGACCGACGCCTGCGGCGGCGCGGAAATGACGAATTGGCTCATGAGAAGACTCTTGGCGAAAACGGAAAATTCGATGAAACGAAACCTTGGAAGACCCCGGGGGCCGCGCGCTTACTTCGCGAAGACCTGCGACATGTCGGCAAATGCCTTGAACTCCAGCGCGTTGCCGGCCGGATCGTAAAAGAACAGCGTCGCCTGCTCGCCGACCTGTCCGGCGAAGCGGATGTGCGGCTCGATCACGAAGCGCGTGCCGGCGGCGCGAAGGCGCTCGGCCAGCGCGTGCCACGCCGGCATGTCAAGGATAACGCCGAAATGCGGCACGGGAACCTCGTCGCCGTCCACCGGGTTGGTGATGCGCTTGCCGGCCCGCTCCGGCGAGAGGTGCGCGACCAGTTGGTGCCCGAAGAAATCGAAGTCGATCCAGTGATCCGAGCTGCGGCCTTCGGCGCAGCCCATCACGCCGCCGTAGAAGCGGCGGGCCGCTTCGAGGTCGTCTACGGGGAAGGCGAGGTGAAAGAGCGGGGTGGTCATCAGGGACTCCGGGGCGATGTTTGGGAAAACGGATGCCGTCACGCCCGGCGGGCGCGCGACCGTTCGTGGGCGGCGACGCTGGGCATCGCCGATTTGCGCTACATTCTATCCATCGATAAAAGTAATCAGAAACGAATAATTCGGCCGCTCAGCAACATATTTTTCGATAGATGATCCGCTACCTGAAAACCTTCGTCACGGCAGCCGAAACAGCGTCCTTTTCCGCGGCGGGTGCGCGTCTCGGGCTCACGCAATCGGCCGTGAGCGCTCAGATCCAACGGCTCGAAGAGGACCTCGGCGTGCAACTGTTCGAGCGCACCGGCCGCGCCGTTTCTCTCTCCGACGACGGCCGCCGTTTGCTCGCGCAGGCGCAGGGCGTGATCGCGGGGTATCAGGCGATGCGGGGTGAAGCCGACGCGCGAGGCATGCAGGCGGCGCTCGCGCCCATCCATGTCGGCGCGATTCTGACGGCGCAACTGGGCTTGCTGCCCGGTGCGGTGCGACGCTGGGCCTCGCTCGGTGCGATGCCGCACCTGAACATCGTGCCGGGCATGTCGGTGCAGTTGCTCGCGCAGCTCGATGCGAAGGCGCTCGATCTGGCGGTGATGATCCGTCCGCGCATCGGCGTGCCGGCAGACATGAAGTGGCGCACGCTCATGGTGGAGCCCTACGTTGCCATTGCGCCGAAGGGTGTCCGCGGCACGGTCGCCGACTGGGCCGCGTCGTTGCCGTTCGTGCGCTACAACCGTCGGTCGTATGGCGGCGAACTGGTCGAGCGCTATCTGCGCCGCCATCGCCTGTGGGTGCGCGAGGGCGTGGAGCTCGACGAACCGGAAGTGATCCTGCGCATGGTGCGCGCGCGGCTGGGCTGGTCGATCGTTCCGGCCACGTTGATCGGTCTGCCGGTGGACGGGAAACCGTCGGCGACGGCCGGCGGGCATGCCGCTCCGAAGGCCGCCGTCGCCGGCGTACAGGTGTTGCCGCTCCGCGGCGCGCCGCTCACGCGCGAGTTGGGCGTGCTGGTTCGCCAGTCCGCACTCAAGCGCGCGCCCGTCGGCACGCTGATGCAGTGCCTGACCGACGAGGCGCGCGCGCGAACCGGCGAGGCCGGGTCAGTGGCGCGGTAGTGGCGTGTCCGACACCGCACCGCCCAACGCTTGCCATAGCGCGGCGGTGTCGATCAGCCGCGCACCCTGTGCGTCGAGGCGCTCGCGCGCGGCGTCGAGCGCCTGCCGCTGCGCGTCGAGCAGGGCGAAGTGACTGATGCCGCCGGCGCGATAACGGGCGGTGGCGATCCGGTAGGCCGCCTCGGCGCTGCGGGCCGCCTGAGCGCGCGCGGCGAGCGTGGCGGCATCCGCCTCCAGCGCCCGCATGGCGTCGGCAACCTGGGCGAGCCCGACCAGCACGGTGTCGCGATAGGCCGCCAGTGCGGCATCGTAGGCGGCGATGGCGGACCGGCGTTGCGCGCGCAGCTCGCCGCCGCGAAACAGCGGCTGGAGCAGGTTCATGCCGATGTTCCAGATGTTGATGCCGTCGCCCAGGTCCGCCCCGCGCATGCGTTGCGTGCCGAAACTGCCCGTGAGCGTGAAGCGCGGGTAAAGGTTTGCCGTCGCCACGCCGACATTGGCGCTGGCCTGATGCAGCAGCGCCTGCGCGGCGCGAATGTCCGGGCGCCGGCGCGCCAGCGACGAGGGCAGCGCCACGGGCACGGTCGGCGGCAATTGCAGCGACGCCAGATCGATCGCGGGCGTGGCGAAGGCGCCTGGCGCCTGGCCCGTCAGGCGAGCGAGCTGATGATCGTACTGGGCGATCTGGGCGCGCAGCGCCGGCAGCCGTGCCTCGGTCTGCGCAACGAGTGCCGCCTGATTCTCGACGTCGAGGGGCGCCACGCCGCCCGCGCGCTGCCGGGCGCGCATGACCTCGAGCTGTGTGCGCTGCGCCGCCGCCATGCCTTCGAGCGCGGAGCACTGCGCGCGTGCGCTGGCCTGCCGCACGGCCGCGGTCACGACGTTGCCCGCCAGCGAGAGCCGTGCCGCCTCCACCTCGAAGCGCTGATAGTCCACCTGCGCGGCGAGCGCTTCGAGTGCGCGGCGATTGCCGCCGAACAGATCGAGCGTGTACGACACGTCGACGCTGGCGTTGTAGAGCGTGAACGGCCCGGGGCTCGGCATGGACGTGATGCCGAACGAGGAGAGATCGACCTGCTCGCGCGTTGCGGAGAGTTTCAGATCGGCCGACGGGAGCATGCGCGCGCCAAGCTGCGCCCGATAATCCTCCTGCGCCTCACGCAGTTTCGCTTCGGCCTGGCGCAGCGTCGGGCTGTCGGCCAGCGCCTGCGCGACGAGGGCGTCGAGCGCGGGTGAGCCGAAGCGCGTCCACCAGTCGACGGGCACCTCGGCCTGCATGTCGAACGTTTGCGCCGCGCCCTGCGCCCCGTCCGCACTCGCCGTGACGACAGGCTGCGCGCCGCTCGTGTACTGCGTCGCGTCGGGGGCGTCCGGCGTCCGGGCGTCGGGGCCGGCCGCGCACGCCGCGAGCGTCGCGCTCAGCGCGAGCGGCAGCCACGGCATGCGGCCGGGCGAACAGATGCGCAACGGGCGGCGTGTAGCGCGCATGACGGCCTCAGTCGAGCGTGCGTTTGTAGAACTTCACGGCCACCGCCATGAGTACGGCGCAGAACACCAGCAGCGGCCACAGGTCGTGCCACGCGTCGTTCCAGCCGTTGCCCTTGAGGAGGATGCCGCGAACGAGTCGGTTGAAGTAGGTGAGCGGCAGCACGTTGCCGATCGCCTGGGCCCATGCCGGCATGCCGCGAAACGGGAACATGAATCCCGAGAGCAGCATGTTGGGCAGGAAGTAGAACACCGTGAGCTGCATGGCCTGGAGCTGGTTCTGCGCAAACGATGACAGTGCGATGCCGACTGTCAGGTTCGCCGCGATGAACACCAGCGCGGCAAGGTAGATCGCGACCACGCTGCCTTCGAAGGGCACGTGGAACACGAAGCGCGCGGCGATCAGGATGATGCTCGCCTGAATCAGCCCGATGGCAATGTACGGGACGATCTTGCCGGTCATGACCTCGATCGGCAGCACCGGCGTGGCGAGCAGGTTTTCCATCGTGCCGCGCTCGCGTTCGCGCACGATGGCGAGTCCCGTCATCATGGCGAGGGTCATCGACAGGATCACGCCCATGAGTCCCGGGATGATGTTGTACTGCGTGATGCCTTCCGCGTTGTAGAGCCGGTGCACCTGCACGTCGAACGCGCTCTGGCCGCCGGCGAGCGGCGCGAGCACGCCGGTCAGATCCTTCTGTGCGACAGACTGCGCGATGGCCGGCAGCGCGCCGAGCGCCGAGGCCATTGCCATCGGATCGGTCGCGTCCGCTTCCACGAGCAGTGACGGCCGCTCGCCGCGCAGCAGCCGGCGCGTGAAGTCGGCCGGAATATTGAGCACGAACTGCACGCGTGCCTGCGCGAGCGCCGCGCGCCCGGCCTCTTCGCTCGCGAGCGTTCCGGTCATGCGAAAGTACCCGGAGTGCTCCATGGCGGCCACGAAGCTGCGCGTGAATTCGCTGTCGTCGTGCATGAGCACGGCCGTCGGCATGTGCTTCGGGTCCGTGTTGATCGCAAAGCCGAACAGCGCGAGCTGCACGAGGGGCACGCCCACGATCATGGCGAACGTGACGCGATCGCGGCGCAGTTGCAAGAATTCCTTGCACACGATGCTCCACCACCGTGCGAGCGAGAAGCCGAGCGGCGCGCTCACGTCCCGTCTCCGAAATTGTCCTTCGCGTGGCTCATCAGGTAGATGAACACGTCTTCCAGACCGGTTTCGATGGGGGCCACGCGCAGCCCGCGTGCGTCGGCCACCTCATGCAGCACGCGGGCAAGTGCGTCGCCATCCTGGCCGCTCACGTGCAGCGCGCTGCCGAAGGCGACTGTCTGCGCGACGGCCGACTGCCCGCGCAGTTCGCGCGCGAGCTCGATCAGGTTCTCGCCGTGCACGGTCCATGTCGACAGATGTTGCGCGTCGATGACCTCCGCGGCCGTGCCTTGCGCGAGCAGTTCGCCGTAGGAGATGTAGGCGAGCTTGTGGCAGCGCTCGGCCTCGTCCATGTAATGCGTGCTCACCAGCACGGAGATGCCGTTCGCGGCGAGCTCGTGCAGTTCCTCCCAAAAGTCGCGCCGGGCCGTGGGGTCGACCCCGGCGGTGGGTTCGTCGAGCAGCAGTACCCGGGGCTCGTGCAGCATGCAGGCGGCCAGCGCGAGGCGCTGCTTCCAGCCGCCCGAGAGCGAGCCGGTCAACTGGCCGGCTCGCCCCCTGAGCCCGAGCGACTCGATCGCGCGATCGACGGCTTCGCGGCGGTTCGGCATGCCGTAGACGCGCGCGACGAAATCGAGATTCTCGCGAATCGTGAGGTCTTCCCAGTACGAGAAGCGCTGCGTCATGTAGCCCACGTGGCGCTTGATCTGCGCGCTCTCGCGCAAGATGTCGAAGCCCAGGCAGGTGCCGCTGCCCGAGTCCGGCGTGAGCAGGCCGCACATCATGCGAATGCAGGTCGTCTTGCCGCTGCCGTTCGGGCCGAGAAAGCCAAAGATCTCGCCGCGCTTGACTTGCAGCGAGACGTCCTTCACCACGTGCTTGTCGCCGAAGTGTTTGTTCAGGCCGCGCACGTCGATGGCAAAATCGCCCGTGCCCGCAGCGCCGTTATTGCCGTTATTGCCGCCATTGCCGCCATCGCCGCGATTGCGGTTATCGCCGTCAGCGGTGCCAGTACCGCCAGCACCGCTGGTATCGCTGGTATCGCCCCCGGCGCCGTCGGCGCCGTTCGCGATCGTCGGGGCTGTCCGATCGCTCATTGGCGCGTCACCTGCACCGGCTGGCCCGGATTGAGCCTCACGGCGTGCGCCGCGTCGGGATGCGCCTCGACCATGTACACGAGCTTGTCGCGCGTGTCGTTGCTGTAGATGACAGGCGGGGTGTACTCCGCCTGATTGGCGACGTAGGTGATGCGTGCGTTCACGCCGGCGCCGCAGCCGTCGCAGGCGATATGCACCGTCTGCCCGGCGCGCAGGCTGCCGAGCGCGGCCTCGGGCACGAAAAAGCGTACCTTGATGTTGCCGGGCGGCAGCAGCCGCACCACCGGGCTGCCAGCCGCCACCCATTCGCCCACGCGGTAGAGGGTGTCATAGACGCGCCCGGCGGCGCCCGCACGCGGATGCTTCTGCGCGAGCTGCCAGTCGGCTTGCGCGAGCGAGGCGCGCGCGGCGTCGACCTGCGCGGCCTGCGCCTGACGCTGCGCTTCGCGGCCCGGCAGCCGCGCCACGCGCAGACTGCTTAGCAGTTCCTGCACGCGCGCCGTGCTGCTGCGCGCGTCGGCGCGGCTCGCGTCGAGCTGTTCGCGCGAGATGCCGCCCGCGGCGTACTGCGCCTGATCGCGATCGAACTGCGCGAGGGCCCTGTCGCGCACAGCCATGGCCTGCCTCAACTGGGCTTCGGAGACGGCGATTTCGTCGGGACGTTTGCCCGTGGCGAGATCGCGCAATTGCGCTTCGGCGCTCGCCAGCGTCTCGCGCGCGTGCGCTTGCGCGGCCAGCTCGAACGTCGATTCGAGATCGAAGAGCGGGGCGCCGGCGTCGATCTGCTGGCCGCGCGCGACGCGTAGCGCCTGGAGCGTGCCGGCCTGGGACGAGGCGACGTAGACAAACTCGCCTTCGACATAGCCTTGCCACGGTTTGGGACCCGCGTCACCGCATGCGGCGAGCGCGACCACAGCCGCCAGGGCGGCCAGCGTCCGTGAAGCGCTCACGATCATCGCGGTAGTGCACATACGGGGGTATGCCGGCATGACGCGCCCTTTGCGTTGCATGGGTCCGCTCTCACCTTAGCGCAAAAGCGGGGAGGGCGGCAATTGCGCCGGGCGCCATGCGCGGGCGAAGACTCTCTGCTATTGTGCGCACATGTCCGGCGGCGCACGGGGCGCGTCCACGATAGCCAGAGCGGCAGCGGCGCAGCGCACCGGACCTCATGCAAGGAGCCTGACTGATATGTCTCACGACACGTTCGACGAAAACGACTGGAAGCGATTCCTGAAGCACATCGGCGAAGACCCGAATCGCCCCGGCCTGCACGAAACGCCGTCGCGCGTGGCCAAGGCCTGGCGCCAATGGACCGCCGGCTATGAGCAGGACCCGGCCGAGGTCCTCAAGGTCTTCGAGGACGGCGCCGAACAATACAACGAACTGATCGTGGTGCGCGGCATTCCCGTCTACAGCCACTGCGAGCACCATCTCGCGCCGTTTTTCGGCAAGGCGACCATCGGTTATCTGCCCAACGGCAAGATCGTCGGATTATCCAAGCTCACCCGGCTCGTCGATTGCTTCGCGCGCCGCCTGCAGGTGCAGGAGCGCCTGACCACGCAGATCGCCGAAGCCCTGATGACGCATCTGCAACCGAAAGCCGTCGGCGTGGTGGTGTCGTGCCGCCACATGTGCATGGAAAGCCGCGGCATTCGGACGGCCGGCGAAGAGACCGTGACGTCGGCCATGCTCGGCGAACTGCAGCCCAATCTCGCGCTGCGCACGGAGTTCCTCGCGCTGGCTCGCGACAAGTAAGCGTCCGTTCCCCGTCGGCGCCGGCCCCCGGCACTGCTTACCGAGCGTAGCGCGCCACGATAGTCGAGCCGCTGAGCGTGTGGCCGGCCAAGGCGAGCGCGAGGCCGGCGGCGTCGAGCCCCGGCGGCAGGCGGCCCGGCTCGAGGTCGGTGGCCGTCACGGTGATGATGTAGTGATGCGGCGTATCGCCGAGCGGCGGACATGCGCCCCGGTAGGCCATCGCACCGCTCACGTTCTTGCCGACGGTGAGCTGCTCGCTTGTTTCGTTGGCCGCGCCGGCGGCGAGCGACGAGACGGTGGCCGGCACGTTGTAGACCACCCAGTGCACCACGCCGCCGCCCTTCGCGCCGTCCGGATCCTTCATGGTGATGACCACGCTGCGCGTGGCCTGCGGCAAATTCTTCCAGGCGATGGGCGGGCTCATGTTTTGCCCGCCGCACTCGCCCGCACCCGCGTGCACGGCGGGCAGCATGCCGTTATCCGCGAACGCGCTCGACGAGACGCTCATGCCTTCGGCATGTGCGGCTCCGGCGCCCAGCATTGCGGCAATGGCGGGCGCACCGGCGAGGCGGCAAACGATCGGCAGGAAAAGGCGATTCATGGGCGTGCCTCCTATTTGGCAGTGGCGATGATGAGCTTGAAGGGAAGCGCGAGCAACGCCGTGCCCGCCACCCCGGCACACCACAGCGCGACGAACCATCCCCAGCGAATGAGCGTGCGCTGCCATGCGCCTTGCATGGTAGCGCGCTCGCGATGGCGACGCACGCCGGGCCGGACCAGATCAGTGATAGTGCGCATCGTGTGTCGCCTTGCCGCGAAAGACCCAGTACGCCAGCATCGTGTAGCCGATGATGACGGGAATGATGAAGGCCGCGCCCCAGAGCGTGAACGACAGGCTCGAATGCGGCGCGGCGGCGTCCCACAGCGTGACGCCGGGCAGGATCGCATACGGATACGCGCTCACGAGCAGGCCGCTGTAGCCGAGGAAGACGAGGCCGATGGCCAGCCAGAACGGCGTGGCGTCGTGTGCGCGGCGCAATACCCGGCGCATGACGAGTGCCGCGATCGCCACGAGGAACGGCACCGGCAGACAACGCCAGAACCATTCGCCGCCGAACCACCGCGCGGCCACCAGCGGTACGCGCAGCGGCGTCCATAGCGACACGACCGCCATCGTCGCCACCAGTGCCAGCGTGAGCGGCCAGGCGAGCACGCGCAGGCGGCGCTGCAGATCGCCTTCGGTCTTGCCGATCAGCCAGCATGCGCCGAGCAGTGCGTAGGTCACCAGCAGTCCGATGCCGGTAAACAGGTTGAACGCCGTGACCCACGCGAAGGCGTCGCCCGCGAATTGTCCGTTCTCGACGGGAATGCCGGAAAGATAGGCGCCCAGCGCTACGCCCTGGAAGAACGTGGCGCCCGCCGAGCCGCCGATGAAGGCGAGATCCCACCACTGCCGCGTGCGACGGGACTTGCCGCGAATCTCGAATGCCACGCCGCGGAAGATGAGGCACACCAGCATCAGCACGAGCGGCAGGTATAGCGCCGAGAGCAGCACCGAGTACACCATCGGGAAGGCGGCGAGCAGGCCGGCGCCGCCGAGCACCAGCCAGGTCTCGTTGCCGTCCCACACGGGTGCGACCGAATTCATCATGGTGTCTCGCTCGCGCGCATCGGGAAAGAACGGGAAGAGAATGCCGATGCCGAGGTCGAAGCCATCGAGCACGACGTAGAGAAACAGGCCGAGCGCGATGACGGCGGCCCAGGCTAAGGTCAGGTCCATGGAAAGTCCGGAAACAGTCTCGAAGGAAGTCGATGCGATGCCGCGCTCAAGCGTTCGGCGCCGCAGGCGTTTGCCGCCGGCCGGACGCGCCCGGCTCGGGCGCGGCGTTCGCGAGGGGCTGCGGCGCGCGGCGGGCCCCGCGAGCTCGGACGCGTTCGTGCGCCTGTGCCGCAAGCGCCGGGCCGCTGCGCAGAATCTTCAGCAGGTAGTACACGCCGGTGCCGAACACGAGGACGTAGGCGAGCACGAGCACGAATAGCGACACCTGGACCTGCTGCGCGCTCACCGGCGAAATCGCTTCGGCCGTGCGCATCACGCCGTAGACGACCCACGGCTGGCGACCCGCCTCGGTCGTGACCCATCCGGCGAGTAATGCGACGAACCCGGCCGGCGACATGCAAAGCATGACCCGCGCGAAGCCGCGCGAGGTGAACAGCGTGCCGCGGCGGCGCAGCCAGACCGCAGCGAGCGCCGCGGCGATCATGGCCAGACCCAGGCCGACCATGATGCGAAAACTCCAGAACACGAGCGGTACGTTGGGGCGTTCGTCCTTCGGAAATTCCTTCAGGCCGCGCACTTCGCCGTCCCAGCTGTGCGTGAGAATCAGGCTGCCCAGATGCGGCACTTCGAGCGCGTAGCGCGTCGTTTGCGCTTGCATGTCGGGCCAGCCGAAGAGGTTGAGCGGCGTGCCGCCCGTCTTCGTCTCCCACAGGCCTTCCATGGCCGCGAGCTTCGCCGGTTGATGCTCGCGCGTATTGAGCCCGTGCAGGTCGCCGACGAAGGCTTGCAGCGGCGCGAAGATCAACAGCAGCCACATCGCCATCGAGAACATGGTCTTCACGGCCGGATCGCGGCGCCCGCGCAACAGATGCCAGGCGCCGGTGCCGGCCACGACGAGCGCGGCGACCACGAACGCGGCAATGCTCATGTGTGCGAGGCGATACGGAAACGACGGATTGAAGATCACGTCCCACCATGACAGCACCACGACGCGGCCGTCCACGATCTCGTAGCCCTGTGGCGTCTGCATCCAGCTGTTCGACGCGAGAATCCAGAACGTCGAGATCAGCGTGCCGATGGCCACGCAAAGCGTGGCTGCGAAGTGCGCGCGCGGACTCACGCGATTCCAGCCGAACAGCATGATGCCGAGAAAGCCTGCCTCGAGGAAGAAGGCGGTCATCACCTCATAGGTGAGCAGCGGCCCGGTGACCGCGCCCGCGAAGCTCGAAAAGCCCGACCAGTTCGTGCCGAACTGATAGGCCATCACCACGCCCGAGACCACGCCCATGCCGAAGCACACGGCGAAGGCCTTCGACCAGAAACGGCAAAGGTCGAGATAGTGTTGCTCGTGCGTTTTGAGCCACAGGCCCTCCAGCACGGCAATGAAGCTGGCAAGGCCGATGGAGACGGCGGGAAAGACGATGTGAAAGGAGACCGTGAATGCGAATTGCAGGCGCGCCAGGTCAAGGGCGTCGGGGGCGGCAGTCATGTTGCGCTCTATGTAGGCAAATAAACCCTGTCATGTGCGGCAATTCTGATATTTCATTGCCGCTTGTTTTGCGTACATGTTAGGAGATGCTGCTGTGCAGCACGCGTGACAAGTCGTCACATGCGGCGCATTGACGCGGCCTCGCCGGTCGCCGGGGCGCGCCTCAGATGTATGTTTTCAAAGGGCTTCATGTCGGCCGGCCCTGCGACGCCATGCCGCAGCGCATGCGCCGACGCGTGCCGCCAGGGCCGGTGCGTGGCTAGCTGAGCAGACTCGCGCCGATGTTGATGGACAGGCCGAGGACGGCGAGATTGAAGAAGAAGGAGAGGATGGCCTGGGCGAGCACGGCGCGCCGCATGCGGCGCGAGGCGAGCGCGATGTCGGCGGTCTGCGAGGCGACGGCAATCGTGAACGAGAAGTACAGGAAGTCCCAGTAGTCGGGATCGCAATCGCGGTCGGGCCACACGAGCGCGAACGGCTTTTGCGCATCGGTGAAGTACAGGCGGGCGTAATGCAGCGTGTAGATCGTCGGCACCAGGAACCAGCCGGCGATGAGCGTGGCGGCGGCGAAGAGCACATGCTCGGAAGTCTGATGCGGGGCGCCCGACTTCGCGCTGGCAAGCTCGTGGACGATGGCGGCCACGCTGGCGATCGCCGAGAGGCTCACGACGCTCAGCACGAGCACCGCGCTCTGGTCCTCCTGCTCGGCGAAGCGCTCGATGCTGCGCTTGGGCGCCGTGACCATCATGAACCAGATCATGGCGAGGTAGGCCCACGCGCCCGCGTTCCATCCGATCAGCGTGCGGGTCACCCCATTGAAATGCCCTTGCGCGAACACGCCCGCGAGAATGCCCACGCCAATGGCGAGCAGCAAACGAGGGTGAAAGCGCAGCAGGTGCGGGAAAAAGTCGGCGTTCATGGCGGCAAAGGCGATGCGTTCGAGAGCAGGCGTGACGAGGGGCGGCTCGCGGCCAAGGTACACCGCCGCCGGCGAGGCGTCCAGCGGGCGCGGGGCGTGGGCACGCTCGAGCACGGCGGCGCACGCTGGAGCGCGGCGTCGCACGTTAATGGTGCGCCGCCGCATCGCGATGCGGCATCGTGCCCGTTGAGATGTCATGCGCGCGCCGGGCGTGGGCGCCACGCTCGGGCGCCGCCACGCCGCACCGCTGTCGGCTCGCACGTCGCGAAGCCCCGTGGCCCGGGCGTTTACCGGACGCCCGTGTTCAACGCCCGGGCGCCTGGCACGCTGCTTGCTAAAGGTGATGCAAGGCCAATGGCGGCCGAGTGAAGGCAAGCGAATTTTCCGCACCGAATCCAGACGGGGCAACGGCGTCCCGAAGTCATCGAGCCTGTTCGCAGGCGCACGGCTTCGGGGCGCTTTTTTTTCGGCTCACGAACACGAGGAACTCCATGAGCACGCTCACGCAATCGTTGAAAAGTGGCAACTGGCGCGCGCTGGTTGCGTGCTTTCTGTACTTCGACACGGGTTTCACCGTCTGGGTGATGTTCGGCCCGCTGGCGCCCTTCATCGGCAAGGACATCACGATGACGCCGGCGCAGACCGGCTTTCTGGTGGCCGTGCCGGTGCTCGGCGCCGCGATCCTGCGCGTCACGCTCGGCAATCTCTATCAGGCATACGACGGCCGCAAGATCGCGCTCATGGGGCTCGCCCTCTCGGCGATTCCGTCGGTCGTGCTGCTGCTCATGCCCGGCACGCCGTCCTACACGCTGCTGCTCGTCCTCGGCGTGTTCCTCGGCATCGGCGGCGCGAGCTTCGCCGTGGCGCTGCCGATGGCGGGCAGCAACTATCCGCCCAAGGTGCAGGGGCTGGTGCTGGGACTGGCCGCCGCGGGCAACGTCGGTGCGGTGCTCGACGGCTTCATGTTCCCGGGGCTCGCCGAGCATTTCGGCTGGGCGCATGCGGCCGGCGCCGCGCTGCCGCTGCTCGCGCTCGCCGCATTGGCGCTGGTGTTCTGGGCCAAGGATCAGGGCGCGAAGTCGGGCAGTGCGCCGCGCGCCTTCACGAGCTTCTTCATCACGGTGGCCGGCCTGATCGCGCTGGTCCTGTGCGTGCACGCCGGCGCCTTCGGTGAAGGCAAGGCAGGGGTGCTGCTGCTGCCGGTGCTCGGTGCGCTGCTCGCCATTGCGGTGCTGCCGCGCCACTATCGCGGCGTGCTGGCCGAGCGCGACACATGGGTGATCATGCTCGTGTACAGCATCACGTTCGGCGGCTTCGTCGGCATGTCCTCCTATGTGACGACGCTGCTCATCTCGCTGTACGGCATGCCGCGCATCGAAGCCGGGCTGTTCATGTCGCTGCTGGCGTTCCTCGGCGCGCTGGTGCGCCCGATCGGCGGGCTGGTCGCCGACCGCATCTCCGGCGTGCGTGCGCTCGTGCTGCTGCTCGCGGCCATCTCGGCCTGCGACTTCGTGTTCGCGGCATGGATGCCGCCGCAGGGCGCCGGCATCGCGCTGCTCGTGCTCGTCTACGTGTGCTTCGGCCTGGGCAACGGGGCGACGTTCCAGCTCGTGCCGCAGCGCTGGCAGGGCAAAACGGGCCTGATGTCAGGCATCATCGGCGCGGCCGGCGGCATCGGGGGCTTCTATCTGCCGGTGATCATGGGCATTGCCAAGGAATCGACGGGCAGCTACCAGATGGGCTTCGCGACGTTCGGCGCGCTGGCGGCAGTGGCCTTTCTGCTGGTGCTGGCGCTGCGCTCGAACTGGATGACGTGGGCACTGCCGCGCGAGGTCGCAGCCGGCGCGGTGCTCCCGGGCGGCGTGGCGCACGTGGAATAAGCCCGCTCGTTGTTCGCCGCACGGCGGCCCGGGCCCCGGACCTGGCTTCCATGGTCCGGCCCGCAGGCCGCTTTGTCGTCTCACGCCCCTTCGCATAGACTGTCGGGCAAGATCGTTTTCCCGCAGGAGACAGCATGCGTCTGGGCGTCCCCAGCCTCTCGGCGTTGCAGGCTTTCGAGGCCAGCGCCCGTCACCAGAATTTCGCGCGGGCCGCGCAGGAACTCGCGCTCACGCACGGGGCCGTGTGCAAGCGGGTGGGCGAGCTCGAAGGGCATCTCGGCGTGGCGCTGTTCGAGCGCGTGAAGCAGCGGCTGGTACTCACGCCGGCCGGCGCGCAATACGCCAAGCGCATCCGCGTGCATCTCGACCAGATTCGGCGCGACACGCTCGACGTGGTGCAGCACGGGCGCGAGACCGCGCTCGAAATCGCGGTGGGCGTTACTTTCGCGGCGCAGTGGCTGATCCCGCGGCTCGAGGATTTCTACGCGAGCACGCGCGACGTGCGGCTGCACATTCTCGGGCGCGACCAGCCGGCCTTTTTCGACGATTCGGCGTTCGACGCCGCCATCTATTTCAGCACGCGACTGTGGCCGGGCATGCCCGGCACGGCGCTCATCACCGACGACATCCTCATGCTCGTGGCCGCGCCGCGCCTGCTCGAGGGCGAGCCGTCGCTCTCGCTGGAGCGGATCGCGTCGCTGTCGTGGATCTGTGCGCGCGACCTGCCGCGCGCATGGGACGACTGGCTCGCGTCGCTCGGTTTGCCCCCGGGCGAGACGGTGCAGCCGCAACGCAGCGCGCAGCGCTACGACATGTTCATCATGGCGATCAACGCAGCCGTTGCGGGACTGGGCGTGGCGCTGCTGCCGCGCGTGCTCGTCGAGCGCGAGCTGGCCACCGGCGCGCTCGTGCAGGCGCATGCGCATACGCTGGCCAATCCTCAGACCATCTACTATTCGACGCCGGCGCAGCGCAGCGACTGGGCGCCGCTGCGTCAGTTCGATACGTGGCTGCGCCGCGCCGTGAACGACTATCGCGCCGGCAGGTCGGGACACTCGCGCAGCACCTGCTCGTAAAGCCCCTGGTAACCGAGCCAGGCCACGTAATCCGAGCCGAGCAGCCGGTGCACTTCGCGCGCCTCGGCGTCGCCGAGCACCTCGATCGGGCCGGCGGCTTCGGCGAGCAGCTGCACCTGCGCGCAGCGCTCCATCGCGAGGAAACGATAGGCGGCCGCATCCACCGAGGAGCCCACCGTGAGCAGGCCGTGGTTGAGCAGCACGGCCGCGCGCTTGTGGCCCATCGACTGCGCGATGCGACGGCCCTCCTCGGCGCCGAGCACCAGCACGTCGCCGCGAAACAGCACATGGTCCTCGAAGAAGAGGCATGCCTCCTGGTTGATGGGCGCGAGCGCCCGGTTGCGCGCCGAGAAGGCGCGGCCGTAAGTGGTGTGCGTGTGAGCGGCGGCCGTCACATGGGGCAGGGTGGCGTGGATGCCCGCGTGAATGGCCATGGCCGCGGCGTTGACCGGGCCGTCGCCGTGGTGCAGGCGGCCCGCTTCGTCGACGAGAATCAGATCGTCCGGGTGAATCGACGAGAAGTGCTGGGCGTAGCGGTTGACCCAGAAGCGGTCGTGGAACTCGGGATCGCGCACCGTGATGTGCCCGGCGATGCCTTCGGCCAGGCCGAAGCGCGCGAAGATCCGGAAAGCGACGGCCAGACGCAGCTTCCGGTCGGCGCGCTCCTCCTCGACGCTATCGAAGACGCGCGGTCTGGGCAGCGGTGCGCCAAGCGGCGTGGGAATGGCAAAGGCGTCGTGCGCGGCGCCCGGGGGAAGGGGCTGATTCATGAGGACACTCCGTCGAATGAGGCGCCGCGCATGCCGCGCGCGCCGTGAATCCCACGGGCGGCGAGCGCGGTGCGTCGGCCGGTAACGCATTGTCCCGGCGCGCCCTGCCGGCGTCCATCGACGAAAAGTCACTGGTCATATACCGCTGTCCCGCGCGCGCTTGCGAAGGGTGGTGCAAGGCCGATGCAATGCCCACGCATGGCCGCCGTGCTCGCGGCCGTCAGACCCTCTGTCCGAACAGTCCGTTGAGAGTGGCGCCGCTGGCGGCGCCGTCGAAACCGTCGAAACGGCCCTGCGCGAGGGCTTGCGCGGCATGGATGAAGCCGCCCCATGCCGCGCGCGCGAGCGCGCCGCCCACGCTCACGCGGCGCACGCCGAGGTCGGCGAGATCCTGCAGCGTGAAGGGAGAGGTCGCCCCGATCAGCACATTGACCGGCTTGGGCGCCACGGCGGTGACCACGGCGCGAATCTGCTCGGCCGACTGGATGCCGGGCGCGTACAGACAGTCGGCGCCGGCCGCGGCATAGGCCCGCAGCCTCGCGATGGCGTCCTCGAGGTCGGGCACGCCGGCGAAGAAGTTCTCGGCCCGGCCCACGAGCAGGGTGTCGCCGCCGGCGTCGTCGATCGCGCGCCGCGCCGCGCGCAGGCGGGCGAGCGCTTCGTCGATGGGAAAGAGCGGGGCGTTGGCGTCACCCGTCGAATCTTCGATGGACAGGCCCGCGACGCCGGTCGCCACCGCGAGCTTGACGCTCTCGGCCACCTCGTCGGGGGTGCGCCCGAAGCCGTTTTCGAAGTCGGCGTTGACCGGCAGGTCGGTCGCCTCGACGAGCGTGCGCAGGTGCGCAAGCACGGTCTCGCGCGTCACGCCGTTGTCGGCGCGGCCCGTGGACCACGCGAAGCCCGAGCTGGTGGACGCGATAGCCTTGAAGCCCGCGTGTTCGAGATATTTCGCGCTGCCGGCGTCCCACGGATTGGGGATGACGAAGCAACCGGCAAGATGGAGTTCGCGAAAGGCGGCGCGTTTTTCGGCGGTGCTGCGTGGCATGGTGATGTCTCCTTTTGGGGCGCGGGCGGCCAGAGGTCGATCATCGCGGTTTTGGACCGCGCTCGCAAGGCGCGCCGCATCGCATGGCGCCGCGCCGGGGCGCGCCAAGTGTATCCTGTCGGGCGAGCGCGGGCGGAGGCGTCCCGCGCCACGAAATAGCTGGTAGCGATGTTCTTACCGATGATCCGATCCCTGACGTGTTTGAGTGCCGCTTGTGCGCTGGGCGCCGTATTGACGGCGGCCGGCTGTAGTACGCCGCCGCCCGGGCCGCCGGGCCCCGATTACGCCGCGCAAGGCGGCGCGGCCGAGGTGCGCGGCGACTGGGACGCGGCGCGACGCGCCTTCGGGCAGGCAGTGCTCGTGGCGGACCAGTCGGCCTGGCCGGCCGCACAGCGCGCGGCCATGCACTTGCACTACGGCCGAGCGCTCGGCGTGGGCTGCTACTATGCCGAAGCCGAGCGCGAACTGAGTCTTGCCTACGACCTCGACATCCTGACGGGACGCTATCGCTATCCCGCACTGATCGAACTGGCGCGCCTGTCGCTGGCGCAGCGCCAGTACGCGCGCTCGGCTACGTACTTCGGCCGTGCCGTCGGCTCGCTCGAGCGCGCGGGAGCCGAGAGCAAGGCGCCCTACGTCTATGCCGAACTGCTCGACGACTACGCGCTGGCGCTGGGAGGCGAGGGCGACGCCGAGGCGGCGACACGCATTATCGACCGGGCCGCGAAAGTCCGGGCCAGCGTGCGCGGGGCCGCCATGGCGCCTCAGGCGACGTCGCGCACGCCGTATGGCGCGCACTGCGCACCGCTCGCGGCGGAGGCACGATGAATTCGCTACGCGTACCGCTTTCGCGTGCCGGGGAATTCGACGAGATCGTCGACGTGCGCACGCCCCTCGAATTCGAGGAGGACCATATGCCTGGCGCGATCAACGCGCCGGTGCTCAGCAATGAAGAACGCGTCATCGTGGGCACCCTGTACGCGCAGGTGTCGCCGTTCGAGGCCACGCGCGTGGGAGCGGCCATGGTCGCGCGCAATATCGCGGCGCATCTGGAGACCACCTTCGCCGATCGTCCCCGCAACTGGCGTCCGCTCGTGTATTGCTGGCGCGGCGGCAAGCGTTCCGAGTCCATGACGGTGTGGATGAACATGATCGGCTGGCGCGCGCGCCAGCTCGAAGGCGGCTACAAGGCTTACCGGCGCGACGTGGTAACGCAGCTCGACACCTTGCCCGCCGCACTCGAGCTCATCGTGCTCGCGGGGCACACGGGCAGCGGCAAGACGCGTCTGCTCCATGCCCTGGCCGACGCGGGGGCGCAGACGCTCGATCTCGAAGCGCTCGCGGTGCACCGGGGCTCGCTGCTCGGGGCGATGCCCGACGCGCGGCAGCCATCGCAGAAGTCGTTCGACACGGCATTCATCGGCCTGCTGCGCAGCTTCGACCCGGCGCGTGCGGTGTTCGTCGAAGCCGAGAGCCGACGCATCGGACGCATTACGCTGCCCGAATCGCTGATGACGGCGATGCGCAGCACGCGCTGTGTGGAGGTGAGCGCGCCACAGCCCGAACGTATCGATCTGCTGATGCAGGACTACGCGCATCTGTTCGCGAATCCCGACGCTTTTCGCGGGCAGTTGCGCAAGCTCGTGCCGCTGCACGGCCGCGCGGTGGTGGAGCAGTGGCTCACGCTGCTCGAGCGCGGCGAGCGCCGCGCGCTGTTCGAAGCGCTCATCACGAAGCACTACGACCCGGCGTATTCGCGCAGCTCGCGCAAGATGCTGGGCGGTCTCGCGCACGCGATACCGTTTACCTTCCATCCCATGGCGCAAGACCTGCGCGCGCAGGCACAGGCCCTGCTCGCGCTCACTTCACCGGCAGGCAGATCCGGGTGCGCAGCTGCGCCGGCGGCGTCGAGCGAGGATCGTTGAGGTACTGCTCGAACATCGGGAAGTCGGCGGGCTCGAGACCGCTCGCGGGCAGCCACTCCGAAAAGAGCCATTGATACGGTTGGCTCATCTCGTTGTAGGGGCCGGTGTAGGTCAGCACGGCGCAGCGCCCGGCCGGGATGTCGAAGCGCTCGAGGCCCCCGCCGAGATTCGCGTCGGCGGCGACGGGCACGCCGGCGAGCGAACGCAATTTGTCGGTGGGGACCTGCTCCGGGTCGTCGAAGTAGACGCCGAAGCCTGCGACGTCGGGCCGAGCGAGGCCG
Organism: Pandoraea sp. CB10b_02; assembly: GCF_002216225.1. Classification (NCBI taxonomy): domain Bacteria; kingdom Pseudomonadati; phylum Pseudomonadota; class Betaproteobacteria; order Burkholderiales; family Burkholderiaceae; genus Pandoraea; species Pandoraea sp. CB10b_02. The sequence goes on along the minus strand of NZ_NJGW02000005.1, from coordinate 157,958 downwards.
TGGGCGGCCGCGAGCATGAACACGCGCGCGAAGACGGGGCCGATTTCCTGATAGCTGCCGGTGTGCTCGATCACGGCAAGGGTGGTGGACGGGAATGATTCGACGGCGATGGGATACATGGCGGGCTCCTGAGGATCGAAAGGTGCGGAGCGGGTGTTGCGGTAGCGTCCCGGCGGCATGCCGAAAAACGCCCCGAAAGCCCGGTTGAACGCCGCGTCCGATTCATAGCCGGCACGCGAGGCCACAACACGCATCGAAGCGTCCGACTCCGCAAGCGCGACCGCCGCGCGATGCATCCGAATGCGCTGCACCGAAGCGTTCACCGTTTCGCCCATCAGCGCGCGATAGACGCGATGAAAGTGATACGGCGACAGGCAGGCCAGGTCCGCCAGATGACAGAGGTCCGGGGCGGCATCGGGATGATCGGCCAGCCAGCGCAGAACGGGGGCCATGCGCTCGGCATAACGAATACGGGTCTCGGGTTTCATTTGCGCTCCTTGGCCGCCAATGTATCGGCTGGCGATTTGCCGATTTTGCGCATTTTCGCGGGCCTGCCCGGCCCGATCAATCCCTGAACATTCCCTTGCGGATGATGGCGTGGACGCCCCAGTTGCCGTTGACCACCTGCGTCACGCCGAAATCGACGGCCACCGACAGGATGGCCGTGGCTTCGTCTTCGGTGAGCCGCTTCACCTGCATGAGAAAGCGCCGAGCCTTGAGGAAGGCATCGCGCAGGGCGCTGTCGAGCGTTGACTTCATGTAGATCTGGCTTTGCGCCTTCTGCCCGAGTTCGGCCAGATGGTTGGGCGAGCTGAAGCCGTGAATGATCCATTCCGTCGGCGTTTCCACCAGCGGGTAGGTCAGATCGGCGTGCGGGGCGTCGAGCGCGATCGTCGCCTTCTTGTGCAGGATCAACTGGATGTTGCCCGTGAGCGAGCATTCGATTGCCGTGCCGCCGAGCTCGGCGTCGCCCTGCGAGGCATGCGGGTCGCCGATCGAGAGCAATGCGCCCGGCACCGCAACCTTGAGAAATACACTTGCCCCGCGCGTCACCCGCCAGTTATCGAGATTGCCCGCATAGCTCGACGGCGGGATCGAATCGATGAGGCCGTCCTGCGCCGGGGCCACGGCAAGCACGCCGAAATGCGGACGCAGTGGAATCTCCACGTGCCGGAGCGTGCGATGGTTCTTCGTGATGCGCGCGTGGTCGACCGGCACGCCGGGGTAGTCGATAGTCGGATGCACCACGCCGAACGGATCCTTTTGCGGCGTCCAGCGGAAGCTGTACAGCGCCCGCGCGACGCCGTCGCCGCTCCTACTGCCGCCATGGGCGCCCCCATGAGCGCCCGCGCCACCCGCGCCGGCCTGGCCGCCGTGCCCTTCATCGCCGCCACCGTGACAGTCGATTTCGAAGACGGTGACAACTTCGCGCTCGCGCGGCAACGTGAGCATGTCCTGGTAATGAAAGCCCCACCATGTCGATGCATGACTGCCGAACGCCTTGCCCGCATGGGCGGGATTGGCGCTGGGCCGCGGCCAGAGATCGAGGATGCGCACTTCCAGCACGTCGCCCGGCATGGCGTCCTCGACGGCGATGGGGCCGGTGCAGATGTGCACGCCGAAGCCCTCGCCCGCACCGCGCCCGTAGACCGACGCATCCATCGGCCCGGCGCCGCGTCGGTCGACGTTTTTCTGCGTGGCCGTCCAGTGGAATACGCTCTGCGCGCCCGGATCGCCCTCGACCATGCGCTCCCAATCATCGGTGGCGTGCTGCGTGAGCGTCTCGATGGTGACCGTGTCGCCGGAGCTTACCGTCAGCACGGGCGCGAGATCATGGCTCAGATACCCCCAATGCACCGTGTCGCATGTCGCGCGCAGATAGTGGTGCTGTCCCGCGTCGTGGGGAGCCTTGCCATGCGCGCGTGCCGCGTGCGCTGCGGCGCCCGCGTGTGCCGCGCGATGCCCGTGGCCTGCCGCCGTCAACGCGCGTTGTGCAAGACTGGCGGGCACGTCGGGATGTCCGCGCGAGATGCGCGAGCGCTCGGGCAGTGCGCGAGCGCGCTGCGCCTGATCGCGGCTCGCCTTGGGCGACATGCCGAAGCGTTCGCGAAACGCCTGGCTGAAGTACGAGGGGTCGTTGAAGCCCCATCGATAGCAAATGTCCGAGACCGGCAACTGATCGTAGGCGGGGTTGTGCAGATCCGCGTAGCAGCGCTCCAGGCGGCTGTGGCGCAGATACGACGAGAAGCTCTGCCCCGAGGCCTCGAACAGCTTGCGCAGGTAGCGATCCGAGACGTGCTCGTCCTTCGCGATGGCGCACAGCGACAGGTCAGGCTCGGCCAGACGCGCCTGAATGCGGTGACAGATGCGCGCAAACACCACGGCGCGCGACGCCGACAGCCCCGAAGCAGCCCGCGGTTTGGCCGCCGCGAGCGCCGAGGCCAGGCATTCGAGGATCACGTTCTCGACCGGCTCGAGCGCCTGCGGGCCGCACGCCTGCAAGGTTTCGAGCTGACTGGCCAGAGCGCCGAGCAATCCGCCGAAAAGCGGCGCCACGCTCGCGGGCAGCTTGCCCGTATGCACGGGCGGCGTGCCGCCCAGGCGCGGGGCGATGAGCGCGTGGCGCACATGCACGCAGATCAGGCGAAACGGCGTCTTTGCGACGAAGTCGGCGCTCTGGCTGCCGGGAACGCACGCAATGTCGCCGGCAGCGAGCGGCTCGCTGTTGCCGTTGCACGAGAGCTCCGCCTCGCCGTCGAGCCACATCACCACCAGAAAACCGCGCTCGCCGCCGGCTTTGGCCGACACGATCTGCGGGGTCGCCGCGATGACCGAGAGTTCGATGCCGCCGGGCGTGCGGTGCGTGAGTAAGGTGCCGTGCAAGGGCTCGCGCGACGAAGGCGAGCGGAAATGCAGACGCGCGTCGAGCAACCGCGCCTGCCAGGCAGGTCCGCGCTGATCGTGAGCATACGATTCGGTGGAAAAATGCGCGCGGTCCAAAGCGGGTCTCCCTCGATGATGACGAACGTCCCCGGTCGCGGCGTGGGGTGGAGAAGCCCGGGGCCGCGCCGGGAACGTCGTTCATAGTGCGGGTGCGTTAGCCGATGTGCAACTGGCCTCGTACCGCCGCCACGAATACGAACCCAATGAACGTGCCAACGATGGCAAAGATGCCGCCCAGCACGTTCGGCGCGGGAATCGGCGCGCGCACGCTGGTGTACAGGACGCCCGTCACCAGCCCGACGGCGGCGGCCTGCAGCTCGGTGGCGCCCAACGTGATTTCTACCATGATGGCCTCCTCACGACGCGCGCGTGCGCAGCGAACCTTGTTCCGGCGGACGGCCGAACGTCACGGAGCGGCGCCAGGCGTTCACGATCAGATAGCCGGCATACGTGAAGATGATGGCGAAGATGCCCCCCAGCACGTTCGGCGCGGGAATGGGCAGGTTGAGCCACGAGTACAGCGTGCCGGTGACCAGCCCGACGATGAGGGCGACGATCTCCGTGCGCCCGACGTAGACGTATTGCATGCGAAACCTCCAGTGGGTGGTGCGGGCGGCGGGCGCCCGGCGTTCGGTGCACGCAGCGCCTGCCATGCAGGCGCGTGCCGGTGCCGGGTCAGGCGCCCGAGCTCCGGCCGGAGCCGGACAGGTCCGACGAGTGCGACGAGTGCGACGAGTCCGTCGGTTGCGACGAGTCCGACGAGTCTGACGATCTGGGCGGGAACAGGCTGCGCGGCATGGTGCAGTGCACCCCTTGCGTGCCGTCGACGACCTGCGTCACTCCGAAGTCGGCCGCCACGCTCATGAGCGAGTAGGCATCGTCGCGCGAGAGCCCCTGCTGCTCGGTGAGCAGTTCGATCATGTCGCGTGCGGCATTCTTGCCTGCCTCGTCCAGATCCTGATGGAAGCCGTGGACGATCCAGCAGTCCGGCGTCTCCAGCAACGGCGACGGGAACGTGAAGTCCTTGCGCAGCACGATCTGGAACAGCACGTTGAGCGACGCCTCGATGGCCGTGCCGCTGATTTCGCCGTCCCCTTGCGAGATGTGCGGGTCGCCGATGGAAAAGAGGCCGCCGTCGACCTGGACCTTGTAGTACATCGTCGCGCCCGCGCCGATGCGCCAGTTGTCGATGTTGCCGCCATGCAGCCCCGGCTCGACGGTGCTCACGCGTCCGGTCGCATCGGGCGCCACGCCCGCGGTGCCCAGGTGCGGACGCACGGGCACCCGCACGCCGGCGAGCGCGGGTTGCTTGCAGCATTCGCGGTGATCGACCACCTTGCCCGGCGTGGTCAGCTTGCCTGGATAGTCGAAGGCGAACAGGGCGTGCGCGGTGTTCGATCGATCGTCGAGCTCGTAGATCGTCACGCGCTCTTTCTGGAAGTCGTCGTAGAGCTGGCCCCAGTGAGCGGCGACGTTCGCGCCGTAGCGAAAGCGCGGGATCATCTGAAGGTAGCGGACTTCGAGCATGTCGCCCGGCTTCGCGCCTTCCACGTAGATGGGCCCCGTCATGATGTGCACGCCGGGGTTGCGGTCCTCGTGGGGAATCGTGTCATAGACGGTGCGCACGGCGGCGTCCATCATGAGATCGGGCGCGTCGCCGGCGTGATGGGTGAGCGCCTCGGCGCGAACGAAATCGCCGCTCTTGACGGTCAGCACCGGTTTTTGCGCCGCATTGAAGTAGCCCCAGTGCACCGTGTCGGCGCGCGCGGGAAGGTCGTGAAGCATTGCCATGTCTCCTGAGAATCGTGATATCGCCCGCAAACACAGTCGCGGTGAAGTCATGGTAGTGCCGCGCAAAAACGCACAATTAGGAGCGTTTGCCACCTTCTCTATTGCTGGGAGGAACTAACGTTTACCCCGGGAAGAGCGCCAGCATGCGCTGCTTGGTGTACTCGACGAAGGCCTTGGCCAGCTGCGAGGGCGGATGCTGGTTCGACGTGACCAGCGAAAAGCCCGACAGGATGGTCGGCTCGAACGGCTTGACGACGACGCGTCCGGCCGCATACTTCGCCGTCACCTGGTCGATGATCGACACCCCCGCGCCGTGCTCGACCAGCACGCAGATGGCCGCCGACAGTTGCGACTCCGCGCTCATCACGCGATCGATCCGGCGCTCGGCGAAGATGCTGTCGATGTACATCCGCCCGTCGAACTCCTTCGGATACGACACGAACGACTCGTCGCGCAGGTCCTCGGGGTAGATCACGTCGCGATCGGCGAGACGATGGCCGTGCGGCAGGATGCAGCGCATCGGCGCGCGATGCAGCGTCTCGATGTTCACCCCCGCGTGCGTGAGCGGGTGCGCGATGAAGCCGACGTCGCACCGCCGGCCCACGACCATGTCGACCACGTTGCTCGACGCGTGGACGAGCAGCGTGGTGCGCACGCCCGGATGCTCGCGCATGAAGCCGGTGAGCGTGGTGGGCAGAAACTCCAGCGCCAGCGCCGGCGCCCCGGCGATATGCAGCGAACCGCGCCGCAGCGACTTGATCTGCTCGGCCGTCTGCGCGATCCGGTCGATCCCCGCGAACGAGCGCTCCACCTCCTCGAACAGCACGAGTGCCTCGGGCGTCGGATTCAGCCGCCCGTTGATCCGGTCGAATAGGGCAAACCCTATGTCGGCTTCCAGGTCGTTGATCAGGCGCGTGACCGCCGGTTGCGAAACGTGAAGCATCTCGGCGGCCCGCGTGACCGTCTGGCGCAGGATCAGCGCCCGAAATGCCTCCAGTTGCCGGATTTTCATCGAAGCCTCGCCATTCCACTCCATAACATTTTTGTATGGGCGGGTAAAAAAATGTGATTTGACCGTGAGTGTGTCGAAAATGACCCTACGAAAACAACGCAAATGTTTGAGTTTTCCTCGTAATGCCGGGCCATAACATCACATAACACCGCAACACGCAAGGAGCTTCCCGATGAAGACTGTCGTTCCCCAAACGCTTCGCAAGGTGGGCCGCGCCGCCCTCGTTACCGCCTGCGCCGGGCTCGTGTTCGGCGCGACCGCCGCCCAGGCCGACACCACGCTATACGTGGGCGCTTACGGCGGTTCGTTCGAACAGATGCTCAAGAAGGACGTGATTCCCGGCTTCGAACGGGCCAATCCGGGCACCAAGGTCGTGATCGTGCCGGGCGACTCGACGACGACGCTCGCGAAGCTCCAGGCGCAAAAGGGCAAGGCCGGCATGGACGTGGTCTTCCTCGACGACGGTCCGATGTACCAGGCGATCCAGATGGGCTTCTGCGGCAAGCTCGCCGACGCGCCGGTCTATCACGATCTGTACGACATCGCGAAGTTCAAGAACGACAGCGCCGTGGCAGCCGGCCTGATCGCGACGGGCATCGCCTACAACACGCGCCTGTTCCAGGCGAAGGGGTGGCCGGCGCCGAGTTCGTGGAAGGAGCTGTCCGATCCGAAGTACAAGGGCAAGCTCGTGATGCCGAGCATCAAGAACACCTACGGCCTGCACGCGCTGCTCGTCGAGTCGAAGCTCAACGGCGGCAGCGACGCCAACATCGACCCCGGCTTTCGAGAGATGGAGAAGATCGCACCGAACGTGCTGTCGTTCGATCCGTCGCCGGGCAAGATCGCCGAACTGTTCCAGGCCGACGAAGTCGCGCTCGCCGTGTGGGGCAACGGCCGCGTGCAGGCGCTGCGCCAGCAGGGCATTCCGGTCGAGTTCGTCTATCCGAAGGAGGGCGCCGTGGCGCTCGGCATGGGCATGTGCGTAGTCAACAAGTCGGCCAACGACGCGCTTGCCCAGAAGTTCGTGCAGACGATCCTCTCGCCGCAGACGCAGGCCGTACTCGCCGAAAGTCAGGGCGTGGCGCCGTCCAACCGCAAGACGCAACTGTCGATGGCGGTGGCCTCGCGCGTGCCGTCGGCGGCGCAGATCGACAAGCTCGTGCGCGTCGACTGGGACGTGGTCAACGCCAAGCGCGCCGACTGGACGCAGCGTTGGAACCGCCAGATCGAACGTTGATTGACCGAACCGCGCGCAGGAGATGACAAACGTCATGAGCACCCCATATTTGCGTCTCGAACAACTCGGCAAGCGTTTCGGTGAGACCGTGGCCGTGGAAGGCGTCGATCTGTCGATCGCACAGGGCGAGTTCATCTCGCTGCTTGGCCCGTCGGGCTGCGGCAAGACCACGACGTTGCAGATGATTGCCGGTTTCGTCGCGCCGAGCGTCGGGCGCATTCTGCTCGAAGGCCGCGATCTCACGCCGGTGCCTCCGGAAAAGCGCGGGCTCGGCATCGTCTTCCAGAGCTACGCGCTGTTCCCGCACATGAGCGTTGCACAGAACGTGGCGTTCGGTCTGGACATGCGCCGCGTGGACGCCGCGACCAAACAGCGGCGTGTGCGCGAAGCGCTCGAGCTGGTGCATCTCGGCCAGCACGCGCAGCGCTACCCGCGCGAGCTCTCGGGCGGTCAGCGCCAGCGTGTGGCGCTCGCCCGTGCGCTGGTGATCGCGCCGCCCGTGCTGCTGCTCGACGAGCCGCTGTCGAATCTCGACGCGAAACTGCGCGAGCAGATGCAGGACGAACTGCGCGCCATTCAACGCCAGGTCGGCACCACCACCATCATGGTCACGCACGATCAGGCCGAGGCGCTCGCGATCAGCGACCGCGTGGTGCTGCTCAACATGGGGCGCGTGGTGCGCATCGATACGCCGCACGACGTGTACGAAGATCCGCGCGCCACGTTCGCCGCGCACTTCATCGGTCAGACCAATCTCATCACGGGCCGGCTTGACGTGCGCGGCGACGTCGCCGTGCTCGACGCGCACGGGCACCGGCTCGCCGTCTCGCCCGGCGCGCGCCTGCCCTCGCATGCGAGTCGTGCGGGCACGGCCACCTTCAGCCTGCGGCCCGAGCGCATTCGCCTGACGTCCGCCACGGCAGGGCGCGTGGCCGGACGCGTCGGCCAGCGCAGTTTCCACGGCAATCATTGGGTTTTCACCGTGAGCACGGCGCTGGGCGAGCTGCGCGTGCTCGTCGCAAACGACGGCGCGGCGGCCGCCAACGATGGCGACGCGGTAGGCCTCGACTGGGCCGACGATGCGCTGCGTCTCGTGCAGGAGGGCGCATGAACGCCGCAACATCGAGACCGGGCTCGCCGGGCGCTACCGAAGCGGCCGCCATGCCGGACATGAAGGCCGTGCGCGCGCTGTCGCCTGAAGCGGCCCGGCATCGTCGGGCCGGATGGGCGCTGGTCGTGCCGGCGACGCTCTACTTCATCGTGCTGCTGGCCGTGCCGCTCGTGCTCACGTTCGTGCTGAGCCTGCATGGCTTCGACGCGAACCTCGGCGGCGTGCTGCCCACGATCTCGCTGCAGCATTACGTCGATATTCTGACCGACAGCTACTTCTACGAAATCTTTCTGCGCACGCTGCTGCTCTCGGTGGGCGTTACGCTGCTGTGCGTGCTCGTCGGCGTGCCCGAGGCGTACTTCCTGTTTCGCATGCGCGATCCGTGGCGCTCGCTGTGCCTGGTGTTGGTGCTCGGCCCGCTGCTGATCTCGGTCGTCGTGCGCACGCTGGGCTGGTCGATCCTGCTCGGCCGCGAGGGGCTCGTCAACACCGTGCTCGCCCGGCTGGGACTGATCGATCATCCGCTGCAGATGCTGTTCACGATGGGGGCGGTCACGGTGGCGCTCGTGCACGTGCTCGTGCCGCTCATGGTGCTCTCGGTGTGGACCTCGCTCACGCGGCTCGATCCGGCCGTGGCCAACGCCGCTCGCTCGCTGGGCGCGGGCCGCGCCACGGTGATGTGGCGCGTCGTGCTGCCCCAGATCACGCCGGGCATCCTGTCGGGCAGTCTCATCGTGTTCGCCCTCACGGCGAGCGCCTTCGCGACACCGGCGCTCATTGGCGGACGGCGTCTGAAGGTCGTGGCCACCACCGCCTACGACGAATTCCTCGGCACCCTGAACTGGCCGCTCGGCGCGGCCATCGCGATCGTGCTGCTCGTCGTGAACGTGGCCATCATCAGCGGCTACAACCGCGCTCTCGAGAAGCGCTTCACGCGCCGTCTCGGCTGAACCAGGGGAGAAGGAGCGCATATGACTCAGCATGATCGCAACGGTGCGGCCGCACTCGCGTTCCACACGTTGTTCCTCGTTTTCATCCTCGCGCCGCTGGTGGTGGTGTGCCTGGTCGCGTTCACGCCGGACAATTTCCTCTCGATTCCGGCGCGGCACTTCTCGTTGCGCTGGTTCACGTCGCTCATGAGCGACGAGGACTTCCAGTCGGCGTTGCGCACGAGCCTGTGGCTCGGCGTGAGCTCGGCTACGGTGTCCACGGCGCTGGCGGTGCCCACGGCGATGGGGCTCGCGCGCTATCGCTTCCCGGGGCGCGACGCCATCAATTCGTTTCTGCTCTCGCCGCTGATGATTCCGCCGGTGGTGCTCGGCATTGCATTTCTGCGCCTGTTCACGCTGCTCGACATGGGCGGCTCGTTCGTGAGCCTGGTCGCATGCCACGCGCTGCTGATTTTCCCGTATGCGCTGCGGCTCATCATGGCCGCGCTGGCGGGCCAGGCCGACGAGGCCGAGCGCGCGGCGCGCTCGCTGGGCGCAGGCCGCTGGACAACCTTCCGGCGCGTCACGCTCCCGGCGATCGTGCCGGGCGTGGCCGGCGGCTGGGTGCTGGCGTTCATCAACAGCTTCGACGAACTCACCGCCACCATCTTCGTGACCTCGCCCACCACGATCACGCTGCCGGTGCGCATCTACATGAACATGAGCGAGACGGTCGACCCGAGCGTCGCGGCGATCTCGACACTGCTCATCGGGCTCACGCTGGCGGTCATGCTGGTGCTCGATCGCATCTACGGGCTCAACAAGGTTCTGGTTGGAAATCACTGAAACATGCAAAAAACATACGATATCGCCGTCATCGGCGGCGGCCTCGTCGGCATGGCGATTGCCTACGGGCTCGCCAAGCGCGGGCAACGCGTGCTCGTGTGCGACGGCGAGGACAATTCGCTGCGGGCCGCACGCGGCAATTTCGGGCTGGTCTGGGTGCAGGGCAAAGGCTCGACCTGCACCAACTACGCGCGCTGGTCGCTGCATTCGGCCAACACCTGGCAGGGCTTTGCCGACGAGCTGTTCGCGAAGACCGGCGTGTCGGTCGGCTTTCAGCGTCCGGGCGGCTTTAACATCGCGCAAACGCCCGAAGAGCTTGCCGTCAAGGTCGAGAGCATGCGCCAGTTGCAGGCAGCCGAGCCGGCGCTGCGCTACGAGGTGCTCGATCACGACGCGCTTGCCGAACGTCTGCCGGCCATCGGGCCCGACGTGGCGGGCGCCATCTATTCGCCCAACGACGGTCACGTAAGCCCGCTGTACACGCTGCGCGCGCTGTTCGACGCCTTCGAGAAGGCGGGCGGTGAATATGCGCCCAACGTGCGCGTGACCGATATCCGGCCCGTGGGCGGCGCGTTTCGCGTGAAGATGGGCGACGCGACGATCGACGCCGGACGCGTGGTGCTGGCCGCCGGCCTGGGCAACCGCGAGCTCGCGCCGATGGTCGGACTCAGCGCGCCGGTCAAGCCACTGCGCGGTCAGATCCTCGTGACCGAGCGCGTCAGGCCGTTTCTCGCCTACCCCACCATCTACGTGCGCCAGACCGTCGAGGGTTCGGTCATGCTGGGCGACTCGGCCGAGGACGTGGGCTTCAACGACGGCGTCACGCCCGACGTGCTGGCCGACATCGCGCGGCGCGGCATTGCCCCGTTCCCGCTGCTCAGGAACGTGCGCGTCGTGCGCGCGTGGGGGGCACTGCGCGTGATGACGGCCGACGGGTTGCCCATCTACGAGGCGTCCGAAGCCTGCCCCGGCGCCTTCCTTGCGACCTGCCACAGCGGCGTGACACTTGCCGCCGCACATTGTGAAACCATCGCGCCGTGGATTCTCGGCGCTGCGCGACCCGCGCTTCTGGATCAGTTCTATGCCAAACGTTTCGCTGCTTAAGTCGCTGGCGCGCCAGGATGGTGCGACCGTGCGCGTGTTTATCGAGGGCGCGCCGGTCGATGTGCCGCGCGACATGAATGTGGCCGCCGCGCTGCTGTTCGCCGGCGTGACGGCCTGCCGCACCACGCCCGTGACGGGCAGCGAGCGCGCGCCGTTCTGCATGATGGGCGTGTGCTTCGACTGTCTGGTGGAAATCGACGGTGTGCCGAACCGCCAGGGCTGCATGACGCCGGTGCGCGAAGGCATGCAGCTGCGCCGCATGGACGGCGCGAGGAGTGTGGCATGAGTGCAAAGCGCGTCGACCTGTTGATCGTGGGCGCCGGCCCGGCCGGACTGGCCGCGGCGCTCGAAGCGAAGCGTCATGGGCTCGCACCGCTCGTCATCGACGAGAACGCGCTGCCCGGCGGACAGATCTATCGCAGCGTGAGCCGCTCGCCGCTGGCCGACCCCGGCGTGCTCGGGCCGGACTACCTGCGCGGCCGCACGCTCGTCGATGCCTTCTGCGCGCAGGACATCGCTTACTGGCCGCAAACGCTCGCCTGGCAGATCGGCGCCGACCGGCGCGTGTGCGTGACGCGGCAGAGCCCGGGCGGCGGCACGCTGCAGATCGAAGCGGGCGCCATCGTGCTCGCGACCGGCGCGCAGGAGCGCCCATTCCCGATTCCGGGCTGGACGCTGCCTGGGGTGATGGGCGTGGGCGCGGCGCAGACGCTGCTCAAGGCTTCCGCGCTCGTGCCCCAGGCGCCGGCGGTGCTGGCCGGATGCGGGCCGTTGCTCTATCTGTTCGCATGGCAGCTGATCAACGCCGGGGTGCCGGTTCGCGCGATTCTCGACACGGCCGAAGCGAGCGGGCGACGCGAGGCGTTGCGCCATGTCGGCGGCGCGCTGCGCGCACCGTCTTATCTCATGAAGGGCCTCAGGCTGCTTCGCGCGATTCGTGCGGCCGGCGTGGAGCACGTGAAGCAGGTGCGAGCATTGCGGGTGATCGGACAGACGCGCGCCGAGGCCGTGGAGTATGTCGTGGACGGCCGCACCTCGCGCATCGACACCGAGATGGTGCTGTTGCATCAGGGCGTGATTCCGAACACGCAGGTCACGCGCTCGATCGGCTGCGAGCATGTCTGGGACGAGGCGCAGCTGTGCTGGCGCGCGCGCACTGACGCATGGGGCGAGACGAACCTGCCGGGCATTTTCGTCGCGGGAGACGGGGCCGGCATCGCGGGTGCGCTCGCGGCCGAGCCGTCGGGGCGGCTTGCCGCGCTGCAGGCGGCGACGCGTCTGGGCAAGCTCGACGCAACCCAACGCGACTCGCGCGCGCTCACCTTGCGCCGCGAGCTCCGCGCGCACACGGCGATCCGTCCGTTCCTCGATGCGCTCTATCGGCCGGCCGAGGCGTTTCGGGCGCCGGCCGACGACAGCACCATCGTCTGCCGCTGCGAGGAGGTCACGGCCGGCGACGTGCGCAAGATGGCGGCGCTCGGCTGTGTGGGCCCGAACCAGACGAAGAGTTTTTCGCGCTGCGGCATGGGGCCGTGCCAGGGGCGCTTGTGCGGCCAGACGGTCGCCGAACTGCTGGCCCAGGCGCAAGGGTGTGCGGTGCCCGAAGTCGGCTACTACCGGATTCGGCCGCCGATCAAGCCGGTCACGCTCGGCGAGCTGGCGAATGCGGTCGAGACGCCGGCGTTTCAGAGCGAGCGGGCGGGCTTTCCCAAGTAGGCGCAATCTCCGGGGCATCCCGGTCTGCTTCCTTTTTTGTTTGACGTAGAGAACTTTTTGGAGACGTAGTCAATGAGCGATATTCAACGCCATCACACCAACGCACGCATGAGCCGGGTCGTGGTTCACAACGGGACGGTCTACATCGGCGGCCAGACCGCGGACGATCGCAGCCAGGACATCACGGGTCAGACGCAGCAGGTGCTGGCGAAGATCGACGGCTATCTGAAGGACGCCGGCATCGACAAGTCGCGCCTGCTGTCGGCGCAGGTGTGGCTCAAGGACATCGAGTCCGACTTCGCCGGCATGAACGCCGTGTGGGACGCCTGGACGAGCCCGGGCAACACGCCGACGCGCGCGACCGTCGAGTCGCGCCTGGCCGCGCCCGATCTGCTCGTGGAGATCGCCGTGATCGCGGCTGCGAAATGACCGACGCGATGAGATGAGACGAGACGAGTGGCGCGCCGGCGCGCCGGGCGTCCCGAAAACAAAAGGCCTGCGGACGTGCGCAGGCCTTTTGTTTTGAGACATGCGCAGCGCGAGCGGTGCGCAGGCATAATGCGCGTGGCGGCGCACAGGCCGCGACGTTTCATCGCGCGGCTCGCCCCCCGGGCCGTTCCCGAGCACGCCTCCCAATCCGGCGACATGAAGGACCCATCGACCTACCCGCTGCCACGCTCCTCGACCCAACGGGGGCGGGACTTCTCGCGCCGCGTGCTGGGACTGCGAAGCCTGGGCTGCGCGCTGAGCGCCGTCACCGTCTTCACGGCGATCCGGCATGCCGGCGGCTCGCACCCGTTCGGACATCTAGGCTACGGCGTCTGGGCGCTCAACGCGTTTCTGTGGCCGGCATTCGCGCATGCCATCGCCATGTCGTCGTCCGATCCGATCGCGGCCGAGCGACGCAATCTACTATGCGATTCCGCGTTCGGCGGCGGCTGGGTGGTCGCCATGCAGTTCAGCGGCGTGCCCTCGGCGGTGCTCGTGTCCGTCCTGCTGATGCACAACGCGTCGGCAGGCGGCTATCGCCTGTTGCGCGACGGCGTGCTCGCAATGCTCTGTGGCGGCGTGCTCGCGGGCGCGGTCCTCGGCTTCTCGTTCAGGGCGACCATCGCGCTGCCTGAACTGCTCGCGAGCCTGCCGCTGCTGCTGGTTTATCCCACGCTCGTCGGTCTCACGAGCTTCCGGCTCGCGAAACGCCTCACGCAAAGCGAGCGGACGCTAAGGCGCATCAGCGAGCAGGACGATCTCACTTCGCTGCTCAATCGGCGCTCCTGGATGCGCGCGCTCACGACCTGTTACACCGACAGGTGTGTCGGGCGTGTCGGACGTGTCGGGTGCACCGGTCCGGCGAGCATCGCGCTCATCGACATCGACGGCTTCAAGGAGATCAACGACGTGCACGGGCACCTGCAAGGCGATTCGCTGATTCGCATGCTCTCCGGTGTGCTGGCGAACCAACTCGGTGCTCAGGACATCAGTGGCCGGTATGGCGGCGACGAGTTCTGCGTGTTGTTCGAGGGGCAGTCCGCCGAAAAGGCGCGCAAGAAGCTCGAGCGGGTGCGCGCGGCGTTTGCCGAAGCGACGCGCGGGCTGGACCCGTCCGGCGCGGTGACGCTGAGCGTCGGGCTGGCGAACTACGAGCCCGATCTCGGTTCGCCGACGGCCTGGCTGGCGCTGGCCGACGGCGCGCTCTATGCCGCCAAGCGCTCCGGCAAGGATCGCGTGGTGATCGCACGCGCGGGCGGGGGCTTCGAAGGGGCGGTGCTGCCTTAGGCGGGCAGGGCGGCGCTGCCTTAGGGGGCAGGGCGGCGCTGCCTTAGGGGGGCAGGGCGGCGCTGCCTTGGGTGGGCAGGGCGGCGAACCCCGGCCGTCACATCCCGAATTCGCGCAGCCCTTCGAGGTCCAGAATCGTCAGCACGCCGTAGTCGACCTTCACGAGGCCCGCCTGTTCCAGCACCTTGAGCGCCAGATTCACCCGCTGGCGGGACACGCCGGCGAGATAGCTCAGCTCTTCCTGCGAGATCTGCACGGTGTTGTCGTCCGACGGATAGAGGTTCGGATTGAACATGGACGACAGTGAACGGGCGACGCGCGCGTCCGTGTCGAGCAGCCGCTCGTGCTCGACGGCTGCGATGAACTGCCCCAGGCGCTCGTTGAGCTGCAGCGTAAGAAAGCGGTTGAACGGGATACTGGTATCGAGCAACCAGTCGAACGTGGCGATGGGCATGTGGGCGAGCACCGAGTCGCGCAGCGCCATGACGTCGTACTTCCGGATTTCGTGCTTGAGCACCGACCCCTCGCCGAACCAGGCGCCGGCCGGCACCCCCGTGAAGGTGACCGACTTGCCGCTGGCCGACACGGTCGTGATTTTCACCAGACCCTCGATGACGCCGAACCAGGCGTCGGTAGGGTCGCCCTTGCGGCAGACGTAGCCGCCGTTCTCGACGGGGCGGACCTGGATCTCCGACACCACGCGCTCGCGCTGCTCGGGCGTCAGCCCTTGCGCCCACGCGCTGCGCTGCAACAGGGTTTCGAGCGACATATAGGGATTTTCCCTCGATTGTCATCCGGGTGACAAATCCGCCGTGGGCCATGAGGTATCTTCGCCTTGCCGGACAACGACGAGACACAGCACGCTTGGCGCGCAAGCACGGCGCCGAAGCACAAGTATAGAAGCTGCCCGCTGTCCGGCATAGCCGTCGCGCCGTATTACAGGACCACCAGGCAGGACCACAAGGCAGGACCACAGGGCAGTACCACAAGAACAGTGCGTCGTTTGCCGACGCGAAACGCATCAGCAGCGTGCCACGCGCACGCGCGCCGACCGAGCCACGCCACTGCCCCTCGACGGACGTCGAAACGTGGCGAGACACAGGAGACAGGCATGCACGAGCGGACCACCTTCCCGCGTTTGTTGCTGGCGCATGCGGCCACACGAGGCGCCGAGATCGCCTATCGGGAAAAAGACCTGGGGATCTGGCAGTGCTGGAGCTGGCAGGAAGCCGCGCACGAAGTGCGCATGCTCGCGTGCGCGCTCGCCGCCGCGGGCTTCCGGCGCGGCGACAATCTGGCCATCGTCGGCAACAACCGCGTTCGGCTGTACTGGGCAATGACCGCGGCGCAAGCGCTCGGGGGCGTGGCGGTGCCGCTGTATCAGGACGCCGTTGCCGCCGAGATGGCCCACGTGCTCGAAGACGCCGAGATCGACTTCGTCATCGCCGAAGACCAGGAGCAGGTCGACAAGCTGCTCGAGCTGCGAGAGCGCGTGCCGCGTCTGTCGCACATCATCTACGAGGATCCGCGCGGGCTGCGCAACTACGACGCCGCAGGCCTGCAATCGTATGACGCCGCCCTCGCCCAGGGGCGCGCGTTCGACGCGCAGCACCCGCGCTACTTCGACGACGCGGTGGCCGCGGTCTCGCCCGACGACACGGCAACGATCCTCTACACGTCCGGCACGACGGGCAAGCCCAAGGGGGTATGCCACTCGCACGCCGGCCTGATCGGCGCGGCCCGGCACGGCAGCGAATTCGACCGGCTCGGCCCGGGCGACGAAGTGCTGTCGTATTTGCCGATGGCCTGGGTCGGCGACCATCTGTTCTCCTACGCGCAGGCGCTGGTCGCGGGTTTCACCGTCAACTGCTCAGAGTCGCCGGACACGATCGCCACCGATATGCGCGAGATCGGGCCGACGTACTACTTCGCGCCACCGCGCGTGTACGAGAACGTGCTCACGCAGGTCATGATCCGCATGGAGGACGCGAGCCGCCTGAAGCGCAGAATGTTCTCGCACTTCATGGCGGTGGCGAACCGTTGCGGGGCGGCCGTGCTCGACGCACGCCCGGTGCCGCTCGTCGACCGGCTGCAGTACGCGCTGGGCAATCTGTGCGTGTACGGCCCGCTGCGCAACACGCTCGGCATGAGCCGTATCCGCACGGCGTACACCGCCGGCGAGGCCATCGGCCCGGACCTGTTCCGCTTCTACCGCGCCATCGGCGTGAATCTGAAGCAGTTCTACGGGCAGACGGAGACATGCGCCTACGTCTGCCTGCAGCCCGATCGCGAGGTACGCTTCGACAGCGTGGGGCCGGTCGCGCCGGGCATGGAAATCAAGATTGCCGAGAACGGCGAAGTGCTCGTGCGCGGCGTGGGACTGCTCAAGGAGTACTACAAGCGCCCGGACGCCACACGCGAAGCACTCGACGAAGCGGGCTACTTCCGCACCGGCGACGCCGGCATCATCGACGCCGACGGGCATCTTCGCATCATCGACCGCGCCAAGGATGTCGGCAAGCTCGCCTGCGGCTCGCTGTTCGCGCCGAAATACATCGAGAACAAGCTCAAGTTCTTCTCGTACATCAAGGAAGCGGTGGCCTTCGGCGACGGGCGCGATAACGTCTGCGCGTTCATCAACATCGACATGGACGCCGTGGGCAACTGGGCCGAGCGCCAGAATCTGGCCTACGCCGGCTATATCGACCTGGCCACCCACCCGCGCGTGGCGGAACTCGTTCTTGGCTGCATCGAGCAGGTGAATGCCGATCTGGCGCGCGAGCCGGCTTTTGCCGCCGCGCAGGTCCATCGCTTCGTGATTCTGCACAAGGAACTCGATCCGGACGACGACGAACTCACTCGCACGCGCAAGGTGCGCCGCGCGTTCATCGCGCAGAAGTACGAGGTGCTGATCGACGCGCTCTACACCGGCAAGACCTCGCAGTACGTGCAGACGCGCGTGAAGTTCGAGGACGGTCGCGAGGGCAGCGTGAGCGCCACGCTCGCCATCCATGCGGCGCGCGTGATCGGCGCTCGCTCCCCGGCCGACGATCCTGCGCCTGTGCGCTTGCGTTGCGCGGCCTGACGTGAGCGGCGTCCCCCTTCATCGGCACCGAGCCGCAGCGAATTCGCGGGAGTTGGCATGAACGGCACGACCAGCAGCAATGACAGACGCAAGACCGGCGACGTACTGCTCGACCTGCAGCACATCAGCCTGTCGTTCGGCGGCGTGAAGGCGCTGACCGACATCTCGTTCAACGTCCTCGAGCACGAGATCCGCGCGATCATCGGGCCGAACGGCGCGGGCAAGAGCTCGATGCTCAACGTGATCAACGGCGTGTATCACCCCCAGCAGGGCACCATCGTGTTTCGCGGGCAGGTTCGCCAGCGCATGCATCCGACGGCAGCCGCGCGCCAGGGCGTGGCGCGCACGTTCCAGAACATCGCCCTGTTCAAGGGCATGAGCGTGCTCGACAACATCATGACGGGGCGCAACACGCAGATGCGCTCCGGCCTGCTCGCCACGGCCGTCTGGTGGGGACGCGCCCGGCGCGAGGAAATGGCGCATCGCGAGAAGGTCGAGGAGATCATCGATTTCCTCGAGATCCAGCACATTCGCAAAACGCCGGTCGGCCGTCTGCCATACGGGCTGCAAAAGCGCGTCGAGCTCGCCCGCGCGCTGGCCGCCGAGCCCGAGCTGCTGCTCGACGAGCCGATGGCGGGCATGAACCTCGAGGAGAAGCGCGACATGTGTCGCTTCATTCTCGAAGTCAACGAGGAGTTCGGCACGACCATCGTGCTCATCGAGCACGACATGGGCGTGGTGATGGACATCTCCGATCGCGTGGTGGTGCTCGATTACGGCAAGAAAATCGGCGACGGCACGCCGGGCGAAGTTCGCTCGGACCCGGAGGTCATCCGCGCCTATCTGGGCGCAGCGCACGGCGCGGCCGCCGCGGCGTGAGCGGCCGCGGCCGCCCGGCTTCGTGTTCGCGATAGGGAGACATCGATGCAGTTCTTTCTGGAAATCCTGATTGGCGGGCTGCTCTCGGGCGTGATGTACTCGCTCGTGGCGCTCGGCTTCGTGCTGATCTTCAAGGCCTCCGGCGTATTCAACTTCGCCCAGGGGGCGATGGTGTATTTCGCAGCGCTTTCCGTGGTCGGGCTGATGGAGCACGGGCTGCCGCTTTGGGCCGCGGCGCTCGGCGCGTTCGTGGTCATGGTGCTCGTGAGCATGGCAACGGAGCGCTTCGTGCTGCGCAAGCTGGTCAACCAGTCGCCGATCACGCTGTTCATGGCGACCATCGGCCTGTCGTTTTTTCTCGAAGGGCTCGCGCCGCTGCTGTGGGGCAACGAGGTGCGTGCGCTGCCGCTGGGTATCGTCGACGAGCCGATTGCCTCGATCATGGACTCGACCGGTCTGCTCGTGAGCAGCTTCGATCTGGCGGCGGCCGGCATAGCGGCGGTTCTCGTCGCGCTGCTCGCGCTGTTCTTCAAGGCGACGAGCATCGGCCGCGCGCTGCGTGCGGTGGCCGACGATCATCAGGCGGCGCTCTCGCTGGGCATTCCGCTGCAGCGCATCTGGGTAGTGGTGTGGAGCGTGTCGGGGTTCGTCGCGCTCGTTGCCGGCATGCTCTGGGGCTCGCGCAACGGCGTGCAGTTCGCGCTCACGATGACCGCGCTCAAGGCGCTGCCGGTGCTGATCCTCGGTGGCTTCACGTCGATTCCCGGCGCCATCGTCGGCGGGCTGATCATCGGCGCGGCGGAGAAGCTGGCCGAGATCTACATCCCGCAGTTGCTGCAAAGCCATTTCACCGGCAACTTCGGCGGCATCGAGGGCTGGTTCCCGTATGTCTTCGCGCTGCTGTTCCTGCTGGTCCGGCCCGAGGGGCTGTTCGGCGAGCGGCATATCGATCGCGTCTGATCCGGCCGGCTTCCCGGCGGGAAGCCATCGGCACGCATGCACAAGCATTCATAGCAGAGGCCACACATGTTCTATCGCGAAGCCGGGCAGTTCAAGACGTCCTATCAGGCCGACAGCCAGATATTCCCCATCCGGCAGGACCGCGTGGCGCTCGGCACGGTCCTGGCGATCGCGTTCGGGGTGCTGCCGTGGGTGGCGTCGGAATACTGGCTCACGGCCATCCTGGTGCCGTTCCTGGTGTTCTCGCTCGCCGCGCTCGGGCTGAACCTGCTCACCGGCTACGCCGGGCAGCTCTCTCTGGGCACTGCCGCGTTCATGGCCGTGGGGGCTTACGCGTCATACAACTTCCAGTTGCGTATCGAGGGCATGCCGATCCTCGGGTCGTTCGCGCTCGGCGGCATATGCGCGGCGCTCGTCGGCATCGCATTCGGGTTGCCGTCGCTGCGCATCAAGGGCTTCTATCTCGCGGTCGCCACGCTCGCCGCCCAATTCTTCGTGCTGTGGGTGCTGACGAAATTCCCATGGCTGTCGAACAACAGCTCGTCGGGCGTCATTACGGCGCAGAAGATCTCGATCCTCGGCGTGGACATCGACACGCCCGTGCGCAAGTACCTGTTCGTGCTCGGCGTGGTCAGCGTGATGGCGCTGGTCGCGAAGAATCTGGTGCGCTCGCATATCGGCCGCGCGTGGATGGCCGTGCGCGACATGGACGTGGCGGCCGAGGTCATCGGCATTCCGCTCATGCGCGTGAAACTCATGGCGTTCGCGGTGAGCTCGTTCTATTGCGGCGTGGCCGGTGCGCTCTACGCTTACTGCTATCTCGGCTCGGTCGAGCCGGACGGCTTCTCGCTCGACCTGTCGTTCCGCATTCTGTTCATGATCATCATCGGCGGGGTGGGCAGCATCCTCGGCAGCTTCCTGGGTGCGGCCTTCATCCTGCTGCTGCCGATTCTGCTCGACAGCGCGCTGCCCACGCTCGCGTCGGTGCTGCACCTGCCGTTCACCAACGCGACGGTCTCCCACATCCAGTTGATGGTGTTCGGCGGTCTCATCATCTTTTTCCTGATTGCCGAACCGCATGGCCTCGCACGGCTCTGGCAGATCGCCAAGGAGAAGCTGCGCATCTGGCCTTTCCCGCATTGACTTCGCGCCGGCAGCGCGCATGGGGAGCCATGCGCCGCGCCGGGGCGTTTGTATGCCTTGCCATGAATAAAACCACAGACGGAGACACAGCATGAACACGAAACACTTGGCGATCACGTTGGGTACGGCGCTCTTGCTCGGCATGGGGAGCATGAGCGCGTCGTTCGCGCAGTCGAACGAGCAGTTCATCGCGCTGGCGGACTATCGCGTCGGGCCGTATGGCGCGAACGGGCAGTCCTTCTATGGCGGTTTCATCGACTACCTGCAATACGTGAATCTGAAGAACGGCGGCGTGAACGGCGTCAAGCTGACCTGGGAGGAGTGCGAGACCGAGTACAACAACGCCAAGGGCGTGGAATGCTACGAGCGTCTGAAGGGCAAGAACCCTGTCACCAAGGGCACGGCCTATCACGTGATGGCCACGGGCATTTCGTATGCGCTCATCGACAAGACGGCGACCGACCAGGTGCCGCTCGTGATGATGGGGTACGGCCGCACCGACGCGGTGGACGGCACCGTGTTCCCGTGGGCCTTCCCGCTGGTGACGACGTACCAGATGCAGGCCTCGGCCATCATCAAGTTCCTCGCCGACAAGAACGGCGGCTCGCTCAACGGCAAGAAGATCGTGTTCCTGTATCACGACTCGGCATACGGCAAGGAGCCGATCGTGGCCATGCAGGCCGAGTCGAAGATCCACAAGTTCAATCTGATCGAGATTCCGGTCGCGCACCCGGGCAACGAGCAGGGCGCGCAGTGGCTGCGCATTCGTCAGGAGAACCCCGACTACGTGGTGTTCTGGGGCTGGGGCGTGATGAATCAGACCGCGCTCAAGGCCGCGCAGAAAGTCGGCTATCCGCGCGAGAAGATCATCGGGAGCTGGTGGGCCGGCTCGGAGGAGGACACGGTCCCCGCGGGCCCGGCGGCCAAGGGCTACATGAGCGCCACCTGGAACGTCGCGGGCAAGCAGGTGCCGCTCATCGCCGACATCGAGAAGGTCGTCTACGGCGCGGGCAAGGGCAACATGCAGGACCCCTCGAAGGTCGGCTCGGTGCTGTACAACCGCGGCGTGTCGGCGGCGGTGGCCACGGTCGAGGCGCTCAATACGGCCCAGAACAAGTTCGGCAAGGGCAAGGTGATGACGCCGGTGCAGGTCCGCTGGGCGCTCGAGAATCTGAACATTGACGCGGCACGGCTCAAGGCGTTGGGTGCCACCGGCCTGCTGCCCGACATCAAGACGAGCTGCACCGATCACGAAGGCTCGGGCAAGGTCCGCATCCAGCAATGGGACGGCGCGAAGTGGGTGCTTGTCTCGGACTGGATCGAGGGCAATCGCCGGCTGATTCACCCGCTGTTCGAGGCCTCCGCCAAGCAGTACGCGAAGGAGAAGGGCATTACGCCCGCCTGCTACAAGATGTAATGAACGGTCTCGCTCGCCCGCGCCGCGCTGGCGCGGCGGGTGGGGGCGAGTGCCACGGCCGGGGCGCAGCGCCGGTATGAGCGACTTACGGAGCCAGGCAGCATGGAAGCGAGTTTGCGCGTCAACAACATCGAAGTGATTTACGACCACGTCATCCTCGTGCTCAAGGGCGTGTCGCTGGAAGTGCCGCAGGGCAAGATCGTGGCGCTGCTCGGCGCGAACGGCGCGGGCAAGAGCACGACGCTCAAGGCCATCTCGAACCTGCTCCACGCCGAGCGCGGCGAAGTGACCAAGGGCACCATCGACTATCGCGGCGAACGTGTCGAGAAGCTCTCGCCCAACGGTCTGGTCAAGCGCGGCGTGATCCAGGTGATGGAGGGGCGTCACTGCTTCGGCCATCTGACCATCGAAGAGAACCTGCTCACGGGCGCGTATGTGCGGCACGCCTCGCGCAGCGCGCAACAGCACGCGCTCGAGCGCATCTACGCCTACTTTCCGCGCCTGAAGACGCGGCGCAAGTCGCAGGCCGGCTATACGTCGGGCGGCGAGCAGCAGATGTGCGCCATCGGCCGCGCGATGATGGCGCAGCCGTCGATGATCTTGCTCGACGAGCCGTCGATGGGACTGGCGCCGCAGATCGTCGAGGAGATCTTCGGCATCGTGCGCGACCTCAATCAGCGCGAGAACGTGAGTTTTCTGCTCGCCGAACAGAACACGATGGCGGCGCTGCGCTATGCCGACTACGGCTACATCCTCGAGAACGGGCGTGTCGTGATGGACGGCGACGCGGCGTCCCTCAGAGATAACGAGGACGTGAAGGAGTTTTACCTGGGCATCGCCAAGGACGGCGCCAGCAGCACGGGGAGTTTTCGCAACGTCAAGAGCTACCGCCGGCGCAAACGCTGGATCGCGTGAACCGATGCGCGCATAGCCGACCGTCAAACTTCAACGAATTCCCGTCATCATGAACGACGACTACTTCGACACGCTCGAAATCCGTGCGCCGGAGGCGCGCGAGCAGGCGCTGCTGGCGGCGCTGCCGGCGCAGGTGTCGCACGCGCGCGCTCACGCGCCGTATTTCGCCCAGGCGCTCGGCGCGGTCGATGCGAGCGAGATCCGCACACGCGAGGCATTGGCGGCGCTGCCCGTCACGCGCAAGTCGGACCTGGCCGCACACCAGCGGCGGCACCCGCCGCTGGGCGGCTTGAATGCCACGCCCATCGCATCGCTCGCTCACGTGTACCAGTCGCCGGGGGCGATCTATGAACCCGACGGCCGCGGCAGCGACTGGTGGCGCTTCGCGCGGGCGATGTACGCTGCCGGGCTGCGCCGCGGCGATCTGGTCTACAACACGTATTCATATCATTTCACGCCGGCCGGGATGATGATCGAGTCGGGCGCTGCGCGGCTTGGCTGCTGCGTGTTTCCTGCCGGCGTCGGCCAGACCGAGCTGCAGCTCGAGGCGATCCGGCACCTGCGGCCCGTGGCCTACGCCGGTACGCCCTCATTCCTGAAGATTCTCATCGAAAAGGGCGAAGCGGCCGGGGCGGACCTGAGCAGCATCCGGCGCGCGACGCTCTCTGGCGAGGCGCTGCCGCCCTCGCTGCGCGAATGGTTTAACGGCCGTGGCATTACCGCGCGCCAGCTATACGGCACGGCGGACCTCGGGCTGATCGCGTTCGAGAGCGACGCGCAGGCCGGGCTCATCGTCGACGAGAGCGTGCTCGTGGAACTGGTCGAGCCGGGCGGCACGAAGCCGGTGCCGGACGGCGAGATCGGCGAAGTGGTGGTGACGAACTTCAATCCGGACTATCCGCTGATTCGGTTTGCGACGGGCGACCTGTCGGCCGTCCAACCGGGGATCAGCCCCTGCGGGCGCACGAACGTGCGCCTCAGGGGCTGGCTTGGACGCGCCGACCAGACGGTCAAGGTGCGCGGCATGTTCGTGCATCCGGGGCAGGTTGGCGAGATCGGCAAGCGCTATCCCGAACTCGTGCGCGTGCGTTTGCGCGTGGAAGGGCGAGTGGGCGACGACCGGATGCGCCTGCTGTGCGAGACGAGCGGGGCCCCGCCTGAAGGGCTGGCGGCTCGCGTGCGGGAGACGCTGCGCGACGTGACGCGCTTGCGCGGGGAAGTGGACTTCGTCGCGGCCGGCACGCTGCCCGCCGACGGAAAGCTCGTGGAGGACGCGCGCGCCTACGATTGATGCATGCTCGGATCCCCTCGGCCCGGTTCGCCTGGCCGCGGGTGGTGCGATGTTCTCTCGCGGCTTCTCATGGCACGGCTTGGCGGCTTCGCGGCTGCGGCCGGCGCAGGCGGAATTCGTTAGAATCGGTCTTTGGCTTCATTTACCTCATTTGCCGGAGGCGCACGTGCCAGGACTACTTCCCGATGTCGACCGCGAGGGGCTCCTCGAATATTCGGTCGTCTACACCGACCGCTCCCTCAACCACATGTCGCAGCGCTTCCAGGGCGTGATGCGCGACATTTCTGCCGGGCTGAAAAAAGTCTACAACGCGAAATCGGCCATCGTGGTTCCGGGTAGCGGCACCTTCGGCATGGAGGCCGTGGCGCGCCAGTTCGCGACCGGCAGGAAATGCCTGGTCATTCGCAACGGCTGGTTCAGCTTCCGCTGGTCGCAGATTTTCGACATGGGCGGCATTCCGTCCGAATCGATCGTGCTCAAGGCGCGTCCCGTCGAGCAAGGGCGGCAGGCCGCATACGCGCCCGCGCCGATCGACGAAGTCGTCGCCGCGATTCGCGAGCAGAAGCCCGATCTGGTCTTTGCCCCCCACGTCGAGACCGCGTCCGGCATGATGCTGCCCGACGGCTATCTGCGCGCGGTGGCCGACGCGGTGCATGCGGTGGGCGGCATGTTCGTGCTGGACTGCATCGCCTCGGGTACGGTGTGGGTCGATATGCAGGCCTGCGGCGTGGACGTGCTGATCAGCGCGCCGCAAAAGGGATGGAGCGCCTCGCCGTGCTGTGCGCTCGTCACGCTGAGCGCGCTCGCCCGCGAGCGGATCGAGACGACCACGAGCACGAGCTTCGCGTGCGACCTTCGCCAATGGCTGCAAATCATGGAGGCATACGAGAAGGGCGGCTTCGCCTATCACGCGACCATGCCGACGGACAGCCTCGCGGTGCTGCGCGACGTGATCCGGGAGACCGAGGCCTACGGCCTGGAAAAAGTGAGGGCGGAGCAGCTCGAACTCGGCAAGCGCGTTCGCGCGTTGCTGAGCGCGCGGGGGTTCCGCAGCGTGGCGGCAGCGGGGTTCGAGGCGCCGGGGGTGGTGGTGTGCTACACCGACGACGATGGCATTCGCTCGGGCAAGAAGTTTGCCGACGAAGGGCTGCAGATCGCGGCCGGCGTGCCGCTGCGCTGCGACGAGCCCGACGACTTCAAGACCTTCCGCATCGGCTTGTTCGGTCTGGACAAACTGCACGACGTGGACGGCGCCGTCGCCCGGTTCACCAGGGCGCTGGACCACATCGCGTAACGCTTGGGCCCGTAAGAAACGGCGGCGCGCCTGCGAGGGACGCGCCGCCGTCGGGCATCACACTTACATCTTCACCGTGTCGGCGACTTCCTTGAAGTCTTCGATCTGATCGAAGTTCATGTACTTGTAGATCTTGTCGCCGTTGGTGTTGATGACGCCGATGTCGGCCATGTATTCCTCCTTGGTCGGAATCTTGCCCAGACGCGAGCAGATCGCCGCCAGTTCCGCCGAGCCGAGATACACGTTCGTGTTCTTGCCCAGACGGTTCGGGAAGTTGCGCGTCGACGTCGACATGACCGTGGCGCCCTCACGCACCTGCGCCTGGTTGCCCATGCACAGCGAGCAACCCGGCATTTCGGTACGGGCGCCGGCCGTGCCGAACACGCCGTAGTGGCCTTCTTCCGTCAGTTGCTTCTGGTCCATCTTGGTCGGCGGCGCAACCCACAGCTTGACCGGAATGTCGCGCTTGCCTTCGAGCAGCTTCGACGCCGCACGGAAATGACCGATGTTGGTCATGCACGAGCCGATGAACACTTCGTCGATCTTGGCGCCGGCCACGTCCGACAGCGTCTTCACGTCGTCCGGATCGTTCGGGCACGCCACGATCGGCTCATGGATGTCGGCCAGGTCGATTTCGATCACGGCCGCGTATTCGGCGTCCGCGTCCGGCGAGAGCAGCTTCGGATCGGCCAGCCACTGTTCCATCGCCGTGATGCGGCGCTGCAGGCTGCGCGGATCCTGATAGCCCTGCGCGATCATCCACTTGAGCAGCGTGACGTTGCTGTTCAGGTACTCGATGATCGGTTCCTTGTTCAGGTGCACCGTGCAGCCGGCCGCCGAGCGCTCGGCCGAAGCGTCCGACAGTTCGAAGGCTTGCTCGACCTTCAGGTCGGGCAGCCCTTCGATTTCCAGGATCCGGCCCGAAAAGATGTTCTTCTTGCCTTGCTTGGCCACCGTCAGCAGCCCTTGCTTGATGGCGTACAGCGGGATCGCGTTGACCAGATCGCGCAGCGTGACGCCCGGCTGCATCTTGCCCTTGAAGCGGACCAGCACCGACTCCGGCATGTCCAGCGGCATCGTGCCGGTGGCCGCGGCGAAGGCGACCAGACCCGAACCCGCGGGGAAGCTGATGCCGATCGGAAAGCGCGTGTGCGAGTCGCCGCCGGTGCCCACGGTGTCGGGCAGCAGCATGCGGTTCAGCCACGAGTGGATCACGCCATCGCCCGGACGCAGGGCGATGCCGCCGCGCGTGCTGATGAAGTTGGGCAGCGTCTGGTGCGTCTTCACGTCCACCGGCTTCGGATACGCCGCGGTGTGGCAGAACGATTGCATGACGAGGTCCGCCGAGAAGCCCAGGCAGGCCAGGTCCTTCAGTTCGTCGCGGGTCATCGGGCCGGTCGTGTCCTGCGAGCCCACCGACGTCATCTTCGGCTCGCAGTACGTGCCCGGACGAACGCCCTGGCCCTCGGGCAGACCGCAGGCGCGGCCGACCATCTTCTGGGCGAGCGAGAAGCCGCGGCCGGTATCGGCCGGCTGCTGCGCCAGACGGAACAGCTTCGACGGCGGCAGGCCGAGCGCTTCGCGCGCCTTGGCCGTCAGGCCGCGGCCGATGATCAGCGGGATGCGCCCGCCGGCGCGCACTTCGTCGAACAGCACGTCGGACTTGACCTGGAACTCGGCAATGACTTCGCCGTTCTTCAGGGCCTTGCCCTCGTAGGGGCGCAGCTCGACCACGTCGCCCATTTCCATTTTCGACACGTCGAGCTCGATCGGCAGCGCGCCGGCGTCTTCCATCGTGTTGTAGAAGATCGGGGCGATCTTGCTGCCCAGGCACACGCCGCCGAAACGCTTGTTCGGGATGTACGGGATGTCTTCGCCCGTAAACCACAGCACCGAGTTGGTGGCCGACTTGCGCGAGGAGCCCGTGCCGACGACGTCACCGACATAGGCGACGAGATGGCCCTTTTCCTTGAGCGATTCGATGAACTTCACCGGGCCGCGCTTGCCGTCTTCTTCCGGCGTGATGCCGGGACGGGCGTTCTTGAGCATCGCGAGCGCGTGCAGCGGGATGTCGGGGCGCGTGGTGGCGTCGGGGGCCGGCGACAGGTCGTCGGTGTTGGTCTCACCCGGCACCTTGAACACGGTGATGGTGAGGCTTTCCGGCACTTCCGGGCGGCTAGTGAACCATTCGGCGTCGGCCCAGCTTTGCAGCACGGCGCGCGCATTGGCGTTGCCCTTGTCGGCCAGTTCCTTGACGTCGTGGAACTGGTCGAACATCAGCAGGGTTTTCTTGAGCGCGTCGGCGGCGACGGTGCCGACGTCGGCGTCCGACAGCAGCTCGATGAGCGGCTGGATGTTGTAGCCGCCAAGCATCGTGCCGAGCAGCTCGGTGGCGCGGGCGCGCGAAATCAGCGCGCAGGCCGTCTCGCCCTTGGCGACGGCGGCCAGGAAGCCGGCCTTCACGCGGGCGGCCTCGTCCACACCGGCGGGCACGCGGTGCGTGATCAGGTCGAGCAGGGTCTGTTCTTCGCCGGCAGGCGGGTTGGTCAGCAGTTCGACCAGTTCGGCGGTCTGCTGTGCCGTGAGCGGCAGGGGGGGAATACCAAGCGCGGCGCGAGCGGCCACGTGAGCACGATAGTTTTCAAGCATGGGGAGACCTGCTGATGTGCGTTTCGGGGGAAGGCTGTTCAGGCCTCCACGGCTTTTGCGGGTACTGCTTTGATCGCGATTTTAGTCCCTGCGGCTCGCAAGGTCAAATGTCTTATGTCTTATATAAGAGTTGAAGGATGGGTGCCTGCTCGGAACCGCGGCGCCGGGCGCCGCCGGCGTCGACTCGCGCCGTTTTCGCCGGCCGGTGATTAGTACGATTTTCTGGATGATCTATCCAGATTGGGCCGGTTTATGCGCCGGCCGGCAATGGCTAAATTGGAGGCTCCATTGATCAGTGAAGGAGAGCCAAATGGCAGACCATTCCATCAAGGGCAAAGTCGTGCTGATTGCCGGCGGCGCCAAGAACCTGGGCGGACTGATTGCCCGCGATCTGGCGCAGCAGGGCGCCAAAGCCGTTGCCATTCACTACAACAGCGCGGCGAGCAAGGCGCAGGCGGACGCGACGGTCGCCGCCATCGAGGCGCTGGGTGCGCGCGCGGTGGCCTTTCAGGGCGACCTGACGCGCGCTGCCGCGGTGGAGAAGCTCTTCGCGGATACCGTCGACGCCGTGGGCCGTCCCGACATCGCGATCAACACCGTGGGCAAGGTGCTCAAGAAGCCGCTCGTCGAGATCAGCGAGGCCGAATATGACGAGATGAGCGCGGTCAACGCAAAGACGGCGTTCTTCTTCCTGCGCGAGGCCGGCAAGCACGTCAACGACAACGGCAAGATCGTCACGCTGGTGACGTCGCTGCTGGGCGCCTTCACCCCGTTCTACGCCTCGTATGCCGGCACCAAGGCGCCGGTCGAGCACTTCACGCGGGCCGCCGCGAAGGAGTTCGGCGCGCGCGGCATTTCGGTGAGCGCGGTAGGGCCGGGGCCGATGGACACGCCCTTCTTCTATCCGGCCGAAGGCGCCGACGCCGTGGCGTATCACAAGACGGCCGCCGCGCTGTCGCCGTTCAGCAAGACCGGCCTTACCGATATCGAGGACGTGGTGCCGTTCATCCGGCATCTGGTGAGCGACGGCTGGTGGATCACGGGGCAGACGATCCTCATCAACGGCGGGTACACGACCAAGTGAGCCGCCTTCGCGGGGGCTTTCGCCGCCGAACCGGGTCGCGTGGGGTAGACGCCAGGCGCCGCCGATTCGGCTCAGCAGTCCCCGCGCCGTGCAATCCGAAACAAGGCCTGCGCGCGCGGGCGCGGGCGGGCCGCTCGCGTTACGGTCAGGCGGTGCTCCGGGTTATGCTTGCGTCTGTCGTTCGCCAAGGCGCTGCCAACAATAATCGGACATGGACAGATTCGACCAGTACCGGATCTTCGTGCGGGTCGCGGAGATGGGGAGCTTTATCAAGGCGGCCCATGCGCTCAACGTGCCGCGCGCGTCGGTGTCGGCCGCCATCCAGCAATTGGAGACGCAGGTCGGCACGCGCTTGCTGCACCGAACGACACGACAGGTACGGCTCACTGCCGATGGCACGCAATTGCTCGAACGCGTGCGTGTGCTGCTCGCCGACGTCGAGGAGATCGATCTGCTCTTTCACGCAAGTCAGCGTCAGGTGTCGGGCCAGTTGCTGATCGACGTGCCGAGCCGCATCGCGCGCCGATGGATCGCACCGGCGCTGCCGACGCTGCTGCGCCGGCATCCGCGGCTGCGCCTGATCCTGCGCTCGAGCGACCGCGCCGTCGATCTCGTGCAGGAAGGCGTGGACTGCGTGGTGCGCATCGGGGCGTTGCAGAACAG
Organism: Pandoraea sp. CB10b_02; assembly: GCF_002216225.1. NCBI lineage: Bacteria > Pseudomonadati > Pseudomonadota > Betaproteobacteria > Burkholderiales > Burkholderiaceae > Pandoraea > Pandoraea sp. CB10b_02. Next base: position 128,113 of record NZ_NJGW02000005.1, on the reverse strand, counting down.
CAGCCTGGTGGTTCGCTCGCTGGGCACGATCGCGTTGATCAACTGCGCCAGTCCCGCGTATCTCGAAACGCACGGGACGCCTGAACGACCCGAGGAGCTGCTCTCGGACCACTGGATGGTGGGCTACGCGTCGCCGACGACCGGACGCGAATTGCCGTGGACATATCTGGACGAGCGGGGCGCCGAGCGCACGCTCGACGTGCCCAGCCAAGTCGTGACGAACAACGCCGAAGGGTACATCGCCTGTTGCCGCGCCGGGCTCGGGCTCATCCAGATTCCGCGCTTCGACGTGCAGCATCTGCTCGACTCGGGCGAACTGGTGGAGGTCATGCCCGCGCACCGCGCGGCGGCGATGCCGGTCTCTTTCCTCTACCCGCATCGCCGCCAGCGCTCGCGGCGACTGGCGGCATTCCTGGACTGGTTCGAAGAACTGATGCGCAAGCATCTCGAACCGTGACGCCCACCGGGGGGCCGCGCGCCAGCCCGTCGGCCTGCCCGGCGGCGTGTCCCGAACGTGCCCTCACGTCCCTTCGCGCGCCGGCTGAGTTTGTCGCTCCCGGTTCGTCGGTCGGCGGGCAGGGGCCGCGTGGTCAGGCGAGTGGGCGAGCGGACGGAGGGCGCTTTCCCGCGCGGGCTCAGGCGTCGCTCGTGGCCAGGGCGGAGAGCCACCCCTTCACGGTGGTGAGATGCTCATTTTCCTGCTCGAGTGCGCGGCCGAAGCTCTCGACCATCTCGGTGAGTCCTTCGGCTTCGGCCATTGTGATCAGCAGTTCCCATCCGCATTGATCGGCTGCCTCGACGGAAAGGAGTGCCGTGAGGGACTGCGGGATGTCGGTGCGCGGATCCGAGAGCGCCTGTACGAAGCCCATGCTGGTCACCCCGCAGACATCGGCGGCCGGCGTCTGCGCGGTGGGATCGGCGCCGAGCTTGTCGATGCATTCGGCCAGCAGCGAGAAGTGCTCGGCTTCCTCCGCGCGAAAGTGTGCGAGGCGCTCCTTCATTTGCGGATCGCCGCCAAGGCTCTCGACCTTGGTGAGCAGCGCTTCGTACAGTCGCACGCCGCTGCGCTCGAACGCCAGCCGCTCTCCGAGCCGATCGAGGAACATGGGCGAGCACGTGGTCGCGGCGATGTCCGTGGAGCCGCTCGTTGCCGTCATGCCCGCAACGCCGTCGGCCGGTATGGAGCCGATACTGTCGGCTTCGGCCGCGCACGCCGCGCGCATGGTCGCCACGGACGTGACCGGACCCTCAGGGTCCGCTGGCTGTTCTTCGGCAAAGTCGCGCAGCGCTCGTCCGTCGACCGGATTGAACAGGAAGCCTGTTCGATTGACCGTTTCGTTGGGCAGGGAGCTCATATGTCTTTCCTCAAAGTCGTATGTGGGGGCTACGGCCCGGGTGGCTCGCAAATGGCGATCAATCGGCCTTCACGTTGAGTTCCGTGCCGGGCTTCCACTGGTAGCCGGCGGCGACGGTGTCGGTCGGCGAGCCGTCCGCGTTGAGCCCGTCGCGGTACGCGCGCGAGGCCTCCGAGTCGTGCGTCGACTGCACATACTCGGTTCCCTTCGATCCCATCTGCACTTCGGCGTGCAGCACGCCGCGCACGAAATCGCGCTGGCTGCGCATGTCGATCGGTTTCGGCAACGGTCCGGCCAGCACTTCGGCAGGGTCGCGCCGCTCATGCTGCTTGAACAGCTCGCACACGAGGTTCAGGTGCCCGAGCTCGTAGTCCAAAAAGCGCTCCCAGATGGCCTTGATGCGCGGATTGGGTTCGTGCGCGACGCAGCTGTAATAGCCGTAGGCCTCCATTGCTTCGTGCACGAGCCACTTCTCCAGTGGCGATTCCCGCGGATCGGCCAGGCAGCCGTACTGGGTGACGTGCTGCTCCTCGATGGAGGCGATCTCGGCGTAGAGCGCGCGTGCGACCGGATCGGCGAAGGTCGGCCCGACGTTCATGTAGTAGTCGTGCGTCTGGTATTCGGCTGCGGTGATCATCGCCGAGTGTATTTTCGTGATGAGCGCTGCCTGCTGGCGGTCGTAGGCGTTGCGGATGTCGTCTTCGGGGGCGCGATGCTCGATGCGGGTCGGGCGCCCGGGCACGATGTCGGTATAGCCCTGCAGGATGTTGTTCGCGTCCTTGCCTTCGACGCGATCGAGCAGCGCCGAGTAGCGATAGAGATGGTCGAAGTCTTCGAGCAGGCCGAAGCGATAGGTTTGCGCCTGATACGGGTCGGGCTCGGCCTGCGCGACCGCCGCGGTGACTTCCACCGCGACCTGCTCGTATGCGATGGTGGTCTCGATTGGCGAATGATCGGCCGAGAGCAGCCAGTTGACCATGGTGGCCTGGTGCTGCTCGACGCGCCGGACCTGCGCGAGCGGCAGACGCAGTTCACCGCACATGCGCGAGAGGATGTGTTTGAGGCGCAATGCGTCACTCTCGACGCCGTTCATCAGAATCACTCGCACGCGCGTGAAAGCGTCGTCGTCGAGCTTGCTGATCGGCTTGCCGGCCATCTCTTTCCATGTAAACCGCTGTCTGTCGAGCGGCGTGCCTTTTGCATCCAGTAGATTCGTCAAGCTTTCCATGGGCTCTCCTCGTAAGCGACTGACGTGCCGCTCACGGGCACGCAATTGCCATGCCAAAGGGCGAGCGGCGCGCGCCCATGCCGCGAGGTGGGGGAGAAGTGGAAAAACTGCAGCGGCCTGTAGAAATGGCCAGACGCGGGTGGTCTGGGCACCATGGCTCGCGCGCGGGCTCGCGCATCGAACGGGGTTCTGGCGGAGGCGGTGAGATTCGAACTCACGGAAGGGTTGCCCCTTCGCTGGTTTTCAAGACCAGTCCATTAAACCACTCTGGCACGCCTCCGGGGCGTTGCGCGCGACGCAGCGTCGCGGCAGGAGATGCCGTCTCGAGCGACGGCCTGGGATGCGCGCGGTCCGGGAGAATCGGCGCCGGACTTCCGGCGCACAGCGGTACCGCACGGCAGCGCGCATTATACCCGCTCATTGCGCCATGTGAAGCCTTGATGAAGCCTTCAGCTCATCCAGATCGCTTCACGTTGCGCTGATTGTCGCGAGTTTGCCCTCGCCCCTTGTCTTGTCCGCGCCCGGCATGCATCATGCTTGAAGACGTGCGGTGAACGCCCTTCGCGCACCGTGCGAGGCCAGACATGACCCGGAGACAGCGCATGGATGCCGACACCTCCCGTACCCCCGCCCACGAGACGTCTTCAGACGCCGGCGGCCAACGCCTCGTCGATTGCCCTGCCGGCGGCTTCAGCTGGCAGATCCCGACGATGTTCAACATCGGCGTCGACGTCTGTGACAAGTGGGCCGACGGCAGCAACCGTCTCGCGCTCATACACGAGAGCGCCGACGGCTCGCATGTGCGTCTCACGTTCGACGTCCTCAAGCAACTATCCAACCAGCTTGCCAACGAATGGCGCGCCAACGGCGTGAAGACGGGGGATCGCATCGGCATCTTTCTGCCCCAGTCGCCCGCAACGCTCGTCGCCCATGTGGCCGCATACAAGCTCGGGGCGATCGCCGTGCCGCTGTTCACGCTCTTCGGCCCGGAAGCGCTCGCCTACCGGCTGCAGAATTCCGGTGCGACGGTGCTGGTGACCGACCTCGCGAGCATCGGCAAGATCGACGACATTCGCGCTGAGCTGCCCGATCTGCGGCTTGTCTATGTCGTGCACGACGACCTGCCCGAAGCGCATCACCACGTGGCCGAGGACCAGGACTGGGGCGTTGCCGAAGACGGTCTGCTCGCCCTGTGGCCCGCGATCGCCGCGCGCGACACCCACTTCGACGCGGTCCAAACCCGGGCGGATGCGCCCGCGCTGATCATCTACACCTCAGGCACGACCGGCAAGCCGAAGGGCGCGCTGCATGCGCACCGCGTGCTGCTCGGCCACCTGCCGGGCGTGGAGACGTCGCACAACGGTTTCCCGCAAGAGGGCGACCTGATCTGGACTCCCGCCGACTGGGCCTGGATCGGCGGGCTGCTCGACGTGCTGCTGCCCGCGCTGCACCACGGCGTGCCCGTGCTCTCGCGCCGGTTCGAGAAGTTCGATCCGGTCGCGGCGTTCGATCTGATGGCGCGTCACGGCGTGCGCAACACCTTCTTGCCGCCCACCGCGCTCAAGATGCTGCGCGCGGTCCCGTCGCCGCGCGAGCATTGGCCGCTGCAGTTGCGCTCGGTGGCAAGCGGCGGGGAATCGCTCGGGCCGGAGTTGCTGGCGTGGGGCCGTGAGCATCTCGGCGTCGACATCAACGAGTTCTACGGGCAGACCGAGTGCAATATGGTCGTGTCGTCATGCGCGGCCGAGTTTCCCGCGCTGCCCGGCGCGATCGGGCGCGCGGTGCGCGGCCACGCCGTGGCGATCGTCGACGACGACGGCAACCCGCTGCCCGTCGGCACGGTCGGCAATATCGCCATCGCGCGGCCCAACCCCGTGATGTTCCTCGGCTACTGGCACAACCCGGACGCCACGATGGAAAAGTTTCGCGGCGACTACCTGCTCACCGGCGACTCCGGGTTCATCGACGAACAGGGCTACATCACCTTTACCGGACGCTCGGACGATGTCATCACCAGCGCGGGCTATCGCATCGGCCCGGGGCCGATCGAGGACTGCCTGATCCGCCATCCGTCCGTGCAGTTCGCTGCTGTGGTCGGCGAGCCCGACGAGCTTCGCACCGAGATCGTGAAGGCCTTCGTGGTGCTGCGCGAAGGGCATGAGCCGTCGGACGACCTCGCGCAGGACATTCAGCGCTTCGTCAGGAACCGGCTCGCGGCGCACGAGTATCCGCGCAAGGTCGTCTTTCTGCCGGAGTTGCCGATGACCGTCACCGGCAAGATCATCCGCAAGGCGCTCCGGGAGATGGGGACGGTTGTCGGGGGATGAGCGGGAGATGAGCGGGGATGGGTGGGAGATGAGCGAGGGAGGGGGCAGCGAAACAATGCGACGCCGGATGGCGTCGCATTGTTTCGCACGGCGGACGTTGGCTGCGGCGCCGCCGGTGGGCGGTGCGGGCGGCGCGAATGACCGCCGCGTCAGGTGGCCTCGCGATCGAGAAACATGCCTTGCAGATCGTTGAGGAAGCGCTGTCCGAGCTCGGTCGGGGCGATACGCTGCGGATCGTCCGCGAGCAGCCCCTTCCTGACGGCCTCGTCCAGTGCCTTCGCGATGCGCGCGACCGGCAGTCCGGTGCGCTCGCCAAACAGCTCGGTCTTCACGCCCTCGGTGAGCCGCAGCGCGTTGAGCATGAATTCGAACGGCAGGTCGCGTGCATCGACCTCGCGCGTCTCCTGAATCGCATTGCCGGCCGCCGCGGCCTCCATGAAGCGTTGCGGATGCTTGTGACGAATCTGTCGCAGCACGCGGTGCGGAAACGAAATCTTGCTGTGCGCGCCTGCGCCGATGCCCAGATAGTCGCCGAACTCCCAGTAGTTCACGTTGTGCTTCGCGCGTCGATGCGGCTTCGCGTATGCGGACACCTCGTAGTGCCCGTAGCCTGCCGCCGCGGTGCGCTCGGCGATCCAGTCCTGCATGTCCGCCGCGGCGTCCTCGTCGGGCACCGCCGGCGGATACTTGTGGAACTGCGTGTTGGGCTCGAGCGTGAGGTGATACAGCGACAGATGCGGCGGCGCGAACGAGATCGCCGTCTCCACATCCTGCTGACACTGCGCCAGCGTCTGGTTCGGCAGCGCGAACATCAGGTCGAGATTGAAGTTGTCGAAGTTCGCCTGCGCGATCTCGATGGCGTGACGTGCTTCGTCGCCATCATGAATGCGTCCGAGCGCCTTCAGATGCTCGCTGTTGAAGCTCTGGATGCCGATCGAGAGTCGATTGACACCACTCGCGCGGAAGCTGCGGAACTTGTCGGCCTCGAACGTGCCGGGGTTCGCCTCCATGGTGATTTCGGCGTCGGCGTCGAGCGGGAGCAGGGCGCGCAGGTCCGAGAGCAGGCGATCGAGCCCGGCCGCCGAGAGCAGGCTCGGCGTGCCACCACCGATGAAGACGGTATGCACGGGGCGGCCCCACACCAGCGGCAGCGCCTGCTCGAGATCCTGCCGCAATGCGTCGAGATAGGCCTGTTCGGGAAACGCCTGCGCGCCGCCCTCGCCACGCCACTCATGCGAATTGAAATCGCAGTACGGACACTTGCGCACGCACCACGGGAAGTGCACATACAGCGACATCGGCGGCAGCGCCGGCAGACTGATCTTGCCGGGCCGCAGGAAGTTCTGTACGGGCGACGGGGACTGGCTCGGACCGCTCATCTCGCTCAGGCCTCCCGGCCCAGCTTTTCCAGCAGCACGCGCAATGCGCGTGCGCGATGGCTGTGCGCGTTCTTGACGGCAGGATCGAGCTCGGCGGCCGTCTGGTCGAGCGAGCGGATCAGGAAGTGCGGGTCGTAGCCGAAGCCGTGCGCGCCGCGCGGCGTGTCGACGATCTCGCCGTCCCAGCGTCCTTCGGCAATGATCGGCTGCGGATCGTCGGCATGGCGCACGAGTACGAGCGCCGCGAAGTAATACGCATTGCGATAGCCCGGCGTATCGGCATGCGGCGCGAGTTGCTCGATCAGATGGCGGTTGTTGGCGGCGTCCGACTTTTCGCGGCCGGCGCGCGCGGCATAGCGTGCGGAATAGACGCCCGGTGCGCCGCCGAGGACCGGCACGCACAGGCCGGAGTCGTCGGCCAGCGCCGGCAGGCCGGTCGCGGCGGCGGCATGGCGCGCCTTCGCGAGTGCATTCTCGATGAAGGTCACATGCGGCTCTTCGGCCTCGGACACGCCGAGCATGCCCTGCGGGACCAGTTCGATGCCAAGCGGCTCGAACAGCGAGGCGAACTCGCGCAGCTTGCCCGGATTGTTCGAGGCCAGCACGATCTTTTGCAGGGCCATCGTCAGACTCCCAGCGCGCGTTTTTGCGCGTCGATCAGTTGACGGATGCCGGCATGCGCGAGATCGAGCAGCACGTCGCTCTGCGCGCGCGTGAAGGGCGCGCCTTCGGCCGTGCCCTGAATTTCCACGAACCCGCCTTCGCTGGTCATGATGACGTTCATGTCGGTGTCGCACGCCGAGTCCTCGGCGTAGTTCAGATCGAGCACCGGCTGGCCCTGGTACAGACCGACGGAGACGGCGGCGACGTGCGCGCGGATCGGCGATGCGTCGAGCTTGCCTTCGGCGAGCAGCTTCGAGACGGCGTCATGCGCGGCGACGAACGCGCCGGTGATCGAGGCGCAGCGGGTGCCGCCGTCCGCCTGGATCACGTCGCAGTCGATCTGGATCGTGCGCGGGCCGAACTTCTGCAGGTCGAACACGGCGCGCAGCGAACGGCCGATCAGGCGTTGAATTTCCTGCGTGCGGCCGCTTTGCTTGCCGCGCGCGGCCTCGCGATCGCCGCGCGTGTGCGTGGCCCGCGGCAGCATGCCGTACTCGGCGGTAAGCCAGCCCTGGCCCGAGTCGCGCAAGAAGTTGGGCACCTTTTCTTCGACGCTCGCCGTGCAGATGACCTTGGTCTCCCCGCATTCGATCAGCACGGAGCCCTCGGCGTAACGGGTGTAGTTGCGGGTGATGCGCACGGGGCGCAACGCGTCTTGCGCACGGCCGTCCGCGCGGGTGATTTGCGTCATGAGTGAGTGTCCTGCGAGGGGAATGGATTCGGCAATACCCGAATGGTATCGCTAAATGCGCCCGGCTTGGCGGCACGGCCCGGCGCCGCGGGCGCTTCCCGGCGCGCCCGGGCCGGAAAATGCGATAATCCCGTTTCATCCATTGCATGCGAATCCGGTTACTGCTTCGTCCCGCTGGCAAACCGTCACGGGCCGGTGGTGCCGGTCACCCCGATGAAAGACAACAACCTCTACAGTATGACCGGCTACGCCAGCGTCACGCGCGACATTGCGCATGCCGATGGAGCCGCAGGCGCGAGCGTGTCGGTCGAATTGCGCACGGTCAACTCGCGCTTTCTCGACCTGGCATTTCGCATGCCCGAAGAAGCGCGTGCGTGCGAGCCGGTGCTGCGCGAAGCACTCACTGGCAAGCTCTCGCGCGGCAAGGTCGATATTCGTATCAACGTGCAGCGCCCGGAGAACGGCGCGGGCGGCGCGCTCAATCTCGACGCGGTCAGGCAACTGGCCGACCTGGAGCAGCAGGTCCTCAAGCTGTTTCCGGACGCGGAGCGCATGCGCACGGGTGAAATCCTGCGCTGGCCCGGCGTGCTCGGCGAGGAGTCGGTGAGCGCCGACGCGCTGCGCGATGCCGTGATCGACGCGGGCCGCGCCGCCATCGGCGAACTGGTCGACGTGCGCAGGCGCGAAGGCGCGCAGCTCAAGGCAAGCCTCATCGAGCGCATCGAGCGCATGGAAGCGATCCTCGCCGGACTGCAGCCGCTGGTGCCCGATCTGATCGCGCGGCAGCAGCAGAAGATCGTCGATCGTCTGCAGGAAGCGTTGGGCGTGGTCGTGCCGGAAGGCAGCACGGCGCCGGGCAAGGAAGAGATCGCGGAGCGCATCCGTCAGGAAGTGACGATGTACGGCGTGCGCATCGACGTGGCCGAAGAACTCACGCGGCTCGATGCCCACCTGAAGGAGACGCGCCACATCCTCGACAAGGGGGGGCTGGTCGGCAAACGGCTGGACTTCATGATGCAGGAGCTCAATCGCGAAGCGAATACGCTCGGCTCCAAGGCCGCTTCGAAGGAACTCGCCGATGCCTCGATGGAGCTCAAGCTCTACATCGAGCAGATGCGCGAGCAAGTGCAAAATCTGGAGTAAGTCAGCATGTCCGCGCAATCGCAAGTCCCGCAAACCGCCCTGCACGCCGAGTATCCCGGCAACCTGTTCATGGTGGTGGCCCCCTCGGGCGCGGGCAAGTCCACGCTCGTGAACGCGCTGCTCGCGCAGGACGCCGAAATTCGCCTGTCGATTTCGAGCACCACGCGCGCGCCTCGCCCCGGCGAGCACAACGGTGTGCAGTATCACTTCCTGACGACGGAGGAGTTCCTGGCGCGTCGCAAGCAGGGAGAGTTTCTCGAGAGCGCCGAAGTGCATGGCAATTACTACGGCACCTCGCGCGTGTGGATCGAAGAGCAGATGCGCGACGGCCACGACGTGCTGCTCGAGATCGACTGGCAAGGCGCGCAACAGGTGCGCAAGCGCTTCACCAACGCGGTCGGCATCTTCATTCTGCCGCCGTCGATCGCCGCGCTCGAGGAGCGTCTGAAAAAGCGCGGCCAGGACGAGCCGAACGTGATCACGCGACGCCTGCTCGCCGCCGGCGGCGAGATGGCGCATGCGCCGGAGGCCGACTTCATCATCATCAACGAAGACTTCCAGCGCGCGCTGGCCGAGCTCCAGTCGGTGGTCACGGCCACGCGTCTGCGCTTCGCTTCGCAGCGTGCGCGCCACGAGCAATTGTTCGTCGAACTGGGCATTCATTCGCCCCAGGAAGACGAGTAACCGATCATTGCACGATGCGCCCGCGTGCGGCGTTAGCGTTTTGCGCGAGGGTGCGTCGGCTGCGATAGAATACGCCTTACATTGAGAAGGAACCTCCTTATGGCCCGAATTACCGTTGAAGACTGCCTGAAACAAATTCCGAATCGCTTCGAGCTCGCGCTCGCCGCGACCTACCGCGCCCGTCAGCTGGCGCAAGGTCACACGCCGAAGCTCGAGAACAACAAGGACAAGCCGACTGTCGTCGCGCTGCGCGAAATCGCGGCCGGTCAGGTCGGCATCGAGATGCTCAAGAAAGTGCCGCTCTGATCGGAGACTGCACTGATGCGATGTGACGTTCCGGGCCGCTCGACGACGCAGGTACACGTATGAGTCACGCGAAATCACCGGCCGCGTCCATCGCTGCGGATGAACCCAAAGCGGGGGAGCCCAAGCCCGAGCGCAAGAAGAAAAAGGGCGAGAGCGCCACACGCCAGTACATCGACGCACTGCTCGAGCAGTCGTACCGGCATCTGTTCGGTCCGACCGCCACGCCCGAGCAGCCGCGCAAGCACGAGGTCGTTTCGATCGCCCGCCTGAAGGGCATGCTTGGGGAGTACCTCAAGGAAAGCGATCTCGCGCAGATCAAGGAAGCCTTCCAGTTCAGCGACGAGGCTCACCTGGGCCAATACCGCCAGAGCGGACAGCCCTACATCACCCATCCCGTTGCCGTTGCCGAGATTTGTGCCGAGTGGAAGCTCGACGCACAGTCGATCATGGCCGCGCTTTTGCACGACGTGATGGAAGACCAGGGCGTTACCAAAGCCGAACTCGCCGAGCGATTCGGGCCGAAGGTCGCGGAACTGGTGGACGGCCTGTCGAAACTCGACAAGATGGAGTTTCGCAGCCGGGAAGAGGCGCAGGCCGAGAGCTTTCGCAAGATGCTGCTTGCAATGGCGCGCGACGTGCGCGTCATCCTCGTCAAGCTCGCCGACCGGTTGCACAACATGCGCACCCTCGGCGTCACGTCGACGGAAAAGCAGCGCCGCGTGGCGCGCGAAACGCTCGACATCTATGCCCCGATCGCGCATCGTCTGGGCCTGAACAACACCTACCGCGAGCTGCAGGACCTGAGCTTCGCGAACTACAACCCGCGTCGCTACGCCGTGCTCGACAAGGCCGTGAAGGCCGCGTGCGGCAACCGGCGCGAGGTGGTCGGCAAGATTCTCGACGCCGTCGAAAAGGCGCTCAAGGACGGCGGTGTGAGCGCCGACGTCTTCGGCCGCGAGAAGACGCTCTTCAGCATCTACAACAAGATGAAGGAGAAGCAGTTGTCGTTCTCGCAGGTGCTCGACGTGTACGGCTTCCGGGTCGTCGTCGAGTCCAACGCGCAGTGTTATCTCGCGCTCGGCGTGCTGCACGCGCTGTACAAGCCGGTGCCGGGCAAGTTCAAGGATTACATCGCGATTCCGAAGGTCAACGGCTACCAGTCGCTGCATACGACGCTGGTCGGCCCCTTTGGCACACCGATCGAGTTTCAGATTCGCACGCGCCGCATGCACGAGATCGCGGAAGCGGGCGTGGCGGCGCACTGGCTGTACAAGAACGGCGGCGCCGACATGAACGACGTGCAGAAGCACGCGCACCAGTGGCTGCAGTCGCTGCTCGACATTCAGAGCGAGACGGGCGACTCGACCGAATTCCTCGAACACGTCAAGATCGACCTGTTCCCGGATGCCGTGTACGTGTTCACGCCCAAGGCGCGCATCATGGCGCTGCCGCGCGGCGCGACGGCGCTCGATTTCGCCTATTCCGTACACAGCGATCTCGGCAACCAGTGCGTGGCCGTCAAGATCAATAACGAACTGCTGCCGCTGCGCACCGAGTTGAAGAACGGCGACATCGTGGAAGTCATCACGGCGCCGTATTCCAAGCCGAACCCTGTGTGGCTCGGCTTCGTGCGCACGGGCAAGGCGCGCTCGGCGATTCGTCATTACCTCAAGACGATGCGCTTTGCCGAGTCGGTGCAGCTCGGCGAGCGTCTCGTGGAGCAGGCGCTCAAGGGCTATGGCCTGACGATGAGCGAAATCTCGCCGGAGCTGTGGGACAAGCTCGCGCAGTGGACGGGCAACAAGGATCGGCAGGACATCTTCGCCGACATCGGACTGGGCCGGCGCGTGGCGGCGGTCATGGCCAAGCGTCTGGCAGTGCTCACGTCCGGCAAGGAAAGCGACGACACCGACAGCCCGGACGATCCGGATTCGCCGCGCACCGGTGACGAGAATGTCGGCCCGCCGGTGCTCATCACCGGCACCGAGGGCATGTCCGTGCAGTTCTCGGCGTGCTGCCGGCCGATTCCCGGCGACGCGATCATGGGCTACATCGGCATTGGCCTGGGCATGGCGATCCACACGACGGACTGCCCGGTCGCGCGTCGCATCCATCGCAAGGATCCGACGCGCTGGATCGACGTGGCATGGGCGCCGCAGCCGGGGCGTCTGTTCGACGTCGGCATCAAGGTGCTGGTGCGTCACAACCGGGGCGTGTTCTCGCGCGTGGCGGCCGATATCACGGCATCGGACGCGAACATCGTGCACATCGGCATGGACGAAGTGGTGCCGGACGAATCGGCAACCTTGCGCTTTCTCATCCAGGTGAGCGATCGCGTGCATCTGGCCAACGTGATGCGCCGCATTCGCGTGAATCCGGACGTGATGCGCGTGGCGCGGGAGCGCCCGAGCGAGCGGCATCAGGAGGAAGTCCACGCCAATCACGCCATGCGCGTCACGCGCGAGCGCGGCAGCTACTGACGCGGCATGCCGCACGCCTCAGGCGTGCGGGCCGCGCGATCCTTCGATTCTCTTTCCCGACGATTTCCCTTGCGCCGACGACTCACCGTCATTCCGAAGGCGGATAGCGCACGTCCAGGATCTCGATCTGTTCGAGCCCGGCGGGCGTGCGCAGCGGCACGGTGTCGCCCACCTTCGACTTGGTGATGGCGCGCGCGATCGGCGAAATCCAGCTGACGTGGCCGCGCTCGAGATCGACCTCGTCGATGCCGACGATCATGATCGTGTGCTCGTCGCCCTTGCCGTCGGCGTAGGTCACCTCGGCGCCGAAGAATACCTGGTCGACGTTCTCCTGGCGGCGCGTGTCGACGACTTCGGCCTTGTCGAGGCGCCGCGTGAGAAAGCGGATGCGCCGATCGATCTCGCGCAGGCGGCGCTTGCCGTAGATGTAGTCGCCGTTCTCCGAGCGATCGCCGTTGGACGCCGCCCACGACACGACCTTCACCACTTCGGGGCGCTGATTGTCGATGAGATCGAGCAGTTCTTCCTTGAGGCGGCGATAGCCCGCCGGTGTGATGTAGTTCTTGGTGCCCGGGGGAATTTCGGGGGCGCTGGCGTCGAGATCGTCATCGTCGTCGCCGTTGTCTTCTTTGACGAAAGCCTTGTTCATAAGTCCATGCGCGCCGCAACGGGCGCGCGTATGCGTTTCGGTATTCCTGCATTATAGGAGCGAAGCGCCGCGCTTCGCTCGTCCTCGGATGTCATGGAAGGCGGCCCGAATGTCATCTACAATCGTCCGACACGATCCCCCGTGTCTGACACCTCGTCTGACACCTCGTCTGACACCTCGTCTGACACCTCGTATGACACCTCGTCCGACACCTTGTCCCAAACTTTGTGCCACACCTTGTGCCACACCGGACCTTCGCAGGAGACATGCGCCATGACCGGTTCCTCCAGTCCTTTTCTCGCCGTGCTCAAGCCGCACCTGAGCGACATCGGCGCCTTCACCGTCCAGCGAAGCCTGCCGAGTCTGCCGTTCAAGACGGTCGGCCCGTTCATCTTCTTCGATCACATGGGCCCGGCCACACTGGCGCCCGGGCAGGGTATGGACGTGCGCCCGCACCCGCACATCGGGCTGGCCACCGTCACGTATCTGTTCGACGGCGAGATCTGGCATCGAGACAGCCTCGGCAGCGATCAGCGCATCACGCCAGGCGCGGTGAACTGGATGACCGCCGGGCGCGGCATCGTTCACTCGGAGCGCACGCCGCCCGACGTGCGCGCGCGAGGCGGCGACGTGCATGGCATTCAGACCTGGGTGGCGTTGCCGCAGGCGGACGAAGAGACCGCGCCCACGTTCGCGCATCACGACGCGGCGTCTCTGCCGGACATCTTTGAGCCGGGCGTGCACATGCGACTGATCCTGGGCAAGGCGTTCGGCGAGACGTCGCCGGTGAAGGTTTTCTCACCGATCTTCTATCTGGCCGTGGACATGGCGCCGTGCGCCGCGTTCGTGCTGCCGCCCGAGTATCCCGAGCGCGCGGTCTACACCGTGCAGGGCGAAGTGATGGTGAACGACGAGACGTTGCCGGAGCAACGCATGGGCGTGCTGGCGCCGGAGGCACAGGTGCGCATCGTCGCCGGCGACAAGCCGGCGCGCCTGATGTTGCTCGGCGGCGCGCCGCTCGACGGCGATCGCTTCATCTTCTGGAATTTCGTCTCGTCGAGCCGCGAGCGCATCGAGCGGGCGAAAGCCGCGTGGAGCGCGCAGGAAATGGGCAAGGTGCCCGGCGAGACGGAATGGATTCCGCTGCCCGAGCGCAAGCCTCCGGCGCAGTAGGCGCGGGCGCGGAACCGGCGCCGCTCACGCGCTTAATACGATCACGGAGCAGCGGCGTTCTTCCAGCAGGCGGTGCGAGATGCTGCCGAAGTTCAGCCGATCGCCAAAGCGGGGCTGCACGCCGAGCACGAGCAGATTGTGCTTGCCGTGGCCGATCTGGTGCAGCACCGCGTCTTCCACCTTGCCGCCGGCGAGCAGGCGCGTGCGCAATGACACGCCGTTGCGCTCGGCCAGCGCGTGCAGGTTTTCCAGCATGGCCGCTTGCGCGGCGTCCGGGCGCAGCGCGCGCGGCCGCCAGCGCCGGTGCAGCATGCCGGGGGCGGCGCGCGCCGACACGTGCAGCGCCGTGACCGGCGCGTTGGCCGCGCGCGCCAGCGTAATCGCGAGCTCGGCGGCGTGGCGCGAATAGTCGGTGCCGGAGACCGGGACAAGGATGTCGAGCGGCGCGTCCGGCTGACGGGCGTGCTCGCCATGCGCGAGCACGATGGCGATGGCGCCATCGAACGCCTTCGTGAGCGGTAGCACGCCGGTGGGTAGCGGCAGGGGCGGGACGTCGGATTCGGATTCCTGGCCCGGCGCATCGAAGCCGGCGATCACGAAACCGTAGCCTTTGGCAATCTCGTCGGAGATGCGTGTGGCCTCGTGGCTGTTCTCCGGCTGTGACGCCTTTTGCTCGCGAGCGGCGTCGGACGGATCGCTCATGACGAATTCACCTTCGTGCCTGGCCTGGCTCACGCGCTTGTCATCATGGGCTTCGCCGACGGGCTCGAGCCTGGGCGCGTGGTCTGCGCCGCCACCGTCGCGGCGCTCGCCGCGGTCCTTGCGGTTCTTGCCGTGTTTCTCGTGGTCGCTTTTCCCGTGGTCGCTTTTCTCGTGGTCGCTTTTCTCGCCGTCGTCTTTCCCGTCGCCCCTCGACCCGCCATTCGACGCACCCGTCGACCCGCCATTCGACGCACCATTCGATGCGCCCGAGGTTTTTCCCTCGGCGTTTGCCTCGATGTCTTCGACCTCCTTCACGGGCCCATGCGGCAATTCGGGCGACTTCGGCGGCGGCTTGCCGGTGCGCTCGCGCAGCACCAGCCGCGCCGCCTCGCGGGCGTCGTCGCGGGGCTTGTCTTCCTCCACGCCCGGCGTGCCGGGCGCGCGGGGCAGGGCGAGCCGGGCGGCGGCCAGCGCAATCTCGTAAGCGTCACGCCCCGCGCCTTCCTCGTCGGCCCCGCCAGCCCCCCCGGCCTTGCCGTCCTCACCTTCCTCGCGCGCCGCTTCTCCGCTGCCGCCATGCCTGCGTGGCCCCGATGCCGTTTCGTTGTCGACCGCCTCGCTCACCTCGCGCGCCGTTCTACCGCCGTCGGTCTCGGCCGGTGTGGGGGCGAGCACGGTGGTGAGCGTGCCGCGCACGCCGGCCGTCAGCCCGGCGATCCAGGCGGCGAAGCGGCCGTTGGCGCTGCCGTCGACCGCGGCGAGAATGCGTTCCACGTGAGGCAGGAAGTCGCGCTCCTCGGCGGCCTCCTTCTCGAGGCGCGCCTTTTCCTGCTCGGAGAGCGGAATGCGCACCAGTGCGCGGCGCAGCACCGGCGGCATGATGAGCGTGGTGATGAGCGCCATGATCACGATCATCGTGAACAGGTCCTTGCTCAACACGCCGAGCGAGAGCCCGATGCTCGCCACGATGATTTCCGTGGAACCGCGCGCGTTCATGCCGGTCGCGAGCGCAAGCGCTTCGGCGCCGGACATGCCGCCCAGGCGCCCGCCGACGAAACAGCCGGTGAACTTGCCGACACTCGCGATCAGGATCAGGCCCGCCACGAGGCCCAGCATGCGCCAGTCGAGCAGGATCGTGAGGTCGACCGACAGGCCCGCCACGCCAAAGAAGACGGGCGCGAAGAGCGCCACGATGAGCCCGCGCAACTGCGCTTCGATCTGCTCGGTGAGGATCGGCGACTGCCCGATCATGACGCCCGCCATGAAGGCCCCGAGCGCGGTGTGCACGCCGAGCTTGTCGGTGGCGAGCGCGAGCACGAACGTGATGACGAGAATCGCGCTGAGCACCGGCATCTCGATGATGAAGCGGTCGTTGGTCCAGCGGATCGCCACGGCCACCGCGCGCTTGCCCACGGTGAAGCACAGGGCGATGAAGAGTACGGTGCCGCCAAGGCTGAAGGAGAGGTGGCCCACGTCGATCGAGCCGCTCGCACCCAGACCGGCAATGGCGGCGATGATGATCCACCCGGTCGTATCGTCCAGAATGGCGGCCGCCAGAATGATCTGGCCGATGTTGCGGCGCAGGTAATCGACCTCGCGAATGACCATCGCCACGACCTTCACCGACGAGATCGACAGCGCGGTGCCAAGAAAGAGCGAGGTGACGAGCCTCGCTTCAGGGTGGGGAAGCAGCGCGTCGGGCAGGTGCCAGCCGAGCGCGAAGCCGCAGACAAACGGCAGGATCATGCCGCCCGCGGACGCGAAGATCGCCATGCGCTTCATGCGCCGCACGAGACCGAGGTCGGTCTCCAGGCCGGTCGAGAGCAGGAGCAGCAGCACGCCGAGCTCGGACACGGCGTCGAGCATCTTCTTCTGCGTTTCGTTATCGGGAAAGACGGCGTGTTGCCAGGCGGGCAGCAGGGCGCCGAAGACGGACGGGCCGAGCAGCACGCCCGCGAGCAACTGTCCCATGACGGCCGGCTGGCGCAGGCGCTGCATCACCTCGCCGAGCAGGCGGCCGGCGAGTACCAGCAAGAGCAGTTGGGTGAAAAAGATCGCCGTGCCATGTCCTGCGTGCATGTGCCTCCCCGCCCGTCGTGGAATGCTCTGCGACGCGGGAACCCCGCGCGCCGGAGTGCGTCCCTACCGAATTGCCCGGATTTGCCCGGATTGCGATTACCATGCGTAACATACGCCGCCGTGTCGGGGGGAACGTCGCCGGGGCCGCGCCAATGGCGCCGGCGACGAATACCGACCGCGGTTCACGCAATTTACCACGCTCGATAGGTCATATGATCGATACCAACCTCGCCAGTTTCGACGCAGACGTGCTGGCCGTCTCGCATCAGGTGCCGGTGCTGGCCGACTTCTGGGCCCCGTGGTGCGGCCCGTGCAACGTGCTCGGCCCGCTGCTCGAGAAGCTCGAAGCCGAAGCGCAGGGGCGCATTCGTCTCGTGAAGGTCAATGCCGATGAAAACGCCCAGCTCTGCGCCGAGTATGGCGTGCGCAGTCTGCCCACGGTGGTGGCGTTCGTCGACGGCGAGCCCGTCGACCAGTTCGTGGGCGCCTTGCCCGAAGGCCAACTGCGCGCGTTCATCGAGCGCATCGTGCCGAATCCGGCGGAGATGGCGCGCCGGGTGGCGCGCGAGGCGCTTGCCGAGGGCCGCCCCGAAGCCGCGCGCGACGCGCTGCAGGCGGCCCTGGCGCTCGATCCCGCGCATGACGACGTGCGCCTCGATCTGGTCGACGTGCTGCTCGGCATGGGCGACGCGCAGGCTGCGCGCACGGAGCTGACATTGCTCTCGCCGCGCACCGCGGCGAGCGGCGACGCGCGCATTGCCGCGCTGACGACGCGCATCGAAGCCGCCGAGCGGGCGAGCCATCTGCCGCCCGCGCAGGATCTGCTCCGGCGCGTGCAGGCCGAGCCCGACAACCTGCAGGCGCGCCTCGACCTCGCCAATCGCTATCTCGCCGAGCGCGCCTACGAACCGGCGTTGCAGGCGCTCCTCGAGATCGTGCAGCGCGACCGCTCGTTTGCTGATGACGCCGCACGCAAGTCGATGCTGGCGATTTTCGACGCGCTGTCCGGCACCGACCCGGCGACCGTCTCCGCCTGGCGCCGCAAGCTCAGCGCCGCACTGAACTGACGCCCCGACTCCCTCACCGAACCCATGCCGATGACTACGCCTTCTCTCATTACGTTTGCGCCCGCCCAGGCGGGAGAGCCCGTGTTCGATCATCCTGCCGAAGCGCGCCGCGTGAGCGGCAACCCGCAGCGCGTCACGCGTCCTTTCTATACGGACGCCCTCGGCGAGTTCGATTGTGGCGAATGGACCTGCGAGCCGGGCGCGTGGCGCATTGCGTTCGGCCCGCATCGGCAGGAGTATTTTTCGGTGATCGAAGGGCGCATTCGCATCAGCGACCTCGCCGGCAACGCCGCGGAGTTCGGCCCGGGTGACGCGTGCGTGATTCCCGCCGGCTTCGAAGGTGTCTTCGAAGTGGTGGAGCCGGTGCGCAAGCACTTCGTGATGTTCGAGCGCAAGGCGGCGTCATGACACGACTGATTTTCTTCTGCGGCCACTCGGGAGCGGGCAAGACGACGCTCGCCAAGCGCCTGATCCGTCCGCTCATCGAGCGCAGCGGCGAGGCGTTCTGCTTGCTCGACAAGGACACGCTTTACGGCGGTTACAGCGCGGCGGTGATGGGCGCGCTCACGGGCAATCCGAACGATCGCGACAGCCCGTTGTATCTGCAGACGCTGCGCGAGCCCGAGTACGCCGGATTGCTGGAGACGGCGCGCGAGAACCTGCATCTGGGCGTGAACGTGCTCGTGGTCGGGCCGCTCTCGCGCGAACTGCGCGAGGGGCTGCTGTTCGATCGCGCCTGGCTTGGCGTGGACGACGACGTGAGCGTGCACGTGGTCTGGGTCGATCTCGACGAGGCCCACGCGAAGGCCCGCATCGAGCGCCGCGGCAATCCGAACGACGCATACAAGCTCGCCCACTGGGACGAATATCGCGTCCGCCGGATCCTGCCGCCGCCGTCGGCTTTCCCTGGCTTCGCGCGTTTCGACAACACGGCGCCCACGCCGGAGGACGACGAGCGGCTGTTGCAGGCGCTGCTCGCCCAGACCCGTTGACACGTAGCGGCTGGTGGGGCGTTCGGATGTCTTCAAAAATAGACGCCAAAATGGACGCCAACATGGACGCCAACATGGACGCAAATTGCGTTGAGAACTGCGCCGGCATAGGAATTTTCCGAAACTCTTGGTAGCGCGGAAATGGGGCGCGGTGCGGTTGCTAAGGTGGGGAGACTTTCCTTTCTCTGCCCGCGACGCTCATGCCTGCCTACGCCCTTGCCTTGCTCCTTGCCTTGCCCTTTGCCTTGCCCTCGTTCCCGTCTCGCCATGGAGCCTGCGCCGCGGCGCGTAATTTTCAGCGTTGCGCTGGCGTTCAGGCGGCGGTGGCGGCGCTGGCGGTGCTGGCGGCCACGGTGACCTTCGTCTTCCCGGCCGGCGCCCGCGCGGGCGAGTCCACGGTGCCCGGGATATCCGCGACAGCGAGGCTTGACGGCGTTCTCCCGCCGCAAGACGGGATCGTCTTGCCGCAAGACCCGGTCTCCGGCGCCACAGCGGCACTGCCGCCTACCATGGCCCGCATTCGCGAACGCGGACGCATCGTGCTCGGCTATCGGCAAAGCGCCGCGCCGTTTTCGTATGTCGACACGCACGACCGGCCGATCGGTCTCGCGTGGTCGCTGTGTCAGCGCGTGGCCGCCGCGCTGCGGCGCGAGCTCGCGATGCCGTCGCTGACGATTACGCCGGTGCGCGTGATCGAACAGATGCGCGCGCCGCTCGTCAAAGCCGACGCCATCGACATCGACTGCGCACCGTCCACGGTGACCGCCGCGCGTAGCCGGCAGGTGGCGTTCAGCCTGCCGTACTACGCGTCGAGCGTGCGTCTGATGGTGCGGCGTGGCAGCGGCATTGCATCGCTCGACGACATGCGGGGCCTGCGGCTCGTGGTCGTGCAGGGGACCACGGCGGAACGACTCGTGCGCGCGCGGCAGGCGCGAGTCGGCTTCCAACTGCTCATGGCGCGCGACTACGACGACGCTTTTCGCATGCTCCGGGCGTATCGCGCGCAGGCGTTCGCGCTCGACGAAGTCCTGCTCGAAGGACAACGCGTGACCGCCAAGACGCCTGAGCGTTTCGAGGTCGTCGGGCCGGCGCTGTCGGATCAACCCGAGTCGTATGCGCTCGTGCTGCCCAGGGACGACCCGGCGTTCAAGGCGCGCGTCGATGCCGCGCTCGCACACGTCTTCGATAGCGGCGAGATGGCGCGGCTCCAGCACGAGTGGTTCCAGTCGCCGCTGCCGCCTTACGGGCACAACCTCCGGCTCGCGCCCACGCCGGAAGTGGTCGCCCTGTGGGCGGCCGGCGCACGCCTCGATACCGCCTCGGGCGCCGAGACGCCAGGGGCTGCCGAGCACGACGCGTCGCTGCCGACCGGTGCGGCGCACGCCGCCGGCTCATGATCCTCATGATCCCCCTGAGGGCCGTGCGCGCAGCCGGCCCGCGCCGGGGGGGGCGCATAAGCTAATGACAAACGTTTCTTTGATTCCCCCGGCGTGAATCTGTAAATTGCTATCGTGCTGCTATATCGATAGGAATTGCTGTGAACGGTGGGAACGTTGCAAATTGGAAAGCCGGCGCGAAGCGCGTCGCACTGGGGCTCACGCTCCTGATCTGTGCGCACGCCGGCGTGCCGGTCGCGCTGGCGGCGCCTGCGGCCACGGCGGCAGCCGTGGGAACGGTGAAGACCGTGCCGCTGCCCGTGGTTCGCGGCGAGCTGACCGGCACGCTCAAGAAAATCCACGACACGGGCCTCATCACGCTCGGTTACCGCGAGGCGGCCATCCCGTTCGCCTATGTGAACGACAAGGGCAAGCCTGTCGGCTACACGATGGACCTGTGCTACGCCGTGGTCGACGCCGTGAAGACCGCGCTCAACCTGCCGAACCTGCGCGTGCGCGAGATGTCCGTCACGCCGCAGAACCGCATTCCGCTCGTGAAGAACGGCACGGTGGATCTGGACTGCGCGCCCAACACGATCACGCCCGAGCGTGCCGAACAAGTGGGCTTCAGCAACCCCTACTACGTCTCCGAAGTGCGTCTGCTGGTCAACAAGAAAGACAACATCCGCGGCTTGGAAGACCTCAAGGGGCAGAATCTCGTGGCCTCGGCCGGCTCGACCGGTGAGCGCCTGGCGCGCATTCAGGCTGACAAGGGCGGCTTCCGCGTGATTCCGGCCCGCGACCACGGCGAGTCGATGATGACGCTCGAGACCGGTCGCGCGAAGGCGTTCGCGCTCGATGACGTACTCCTCGCCGGCCTGCGCGCCAACGCTCGCGAGCCCGGCGATTTCGCCATCGTCGGCGCGCCGCTGGAAACGGAGTTCAACGCCCTGATGCTGCGACGCGACGACCCGCAGTTCAAGGCGTTCGTCGACACGACGCTGGCGCACGTCTTCAGCTCGGGCGAGATCCGCCGCATTCAGCGCAAGTGGTTCCAGCAACCGATCCCGCCGCGCAACGTCAACCTGAACCTCGAGCCGAGCAAGGAAGTGCTCGAGGTCTGGCACAAGGGCTCGCAAGTGACGGAATAACCGTTGCCGGGCCACAGTGCCCGAACGCCCAGGGCCGGTACGCCCAAGGCCGAACCTGGGCCCCAACCCAGGCCCGAACTCAGGCCCGAACTCAGGCCCGAACTCAGGCCCGAACTCAGGCCCGAACTCAGGCCCGAACCCAGGCCCGCCGATAGCGATATCGGCGGGCTTTGTCCTTTTAGTCCCCACTGCGCCCGCCGCGCCCGCCCGCACACGCCACACACACGCCACGGACCGCCACGGACCGCCACCCCGGGCGGGGGCGGGCCTTGTCCTTCGCTCGTTTACGCGTTGTTTACATCCCCTTGACGCCTTTTGTCCCCGTCTTTACGCGCCGCTGCGTATCGTTCGCTGCACGGCCGGCATGCGCACGCGGGGGCGCATCGCGTCCGTGGCGTGCCGGCCGCCACACGATAAGGAGTTGTCATGGACTGGTTGTATCTCGGCGCCATCGCGGTGTTGACGGCCGCGACCGTCGGTTTTGTCGCGTTCTGCGCGTCGTTGGGGGGGCAGCAATGACAGCCATGTACTGGCTGAGCGGCGCCCTCACGCTCGCGCTGCTCGCTTATCTCGTCTACGCGCTGTTCAAGCCGGAGGACCTCGCATGACGCTCAATGCCTGGATTCAGCTCGGCGTATTCCTCGTCGTGCTGCTGGTGCTGGCGCGCCCGCTTGGCCGCTTCATGGCCGACGTGCTCGCCGGCGAATCGCGCGTGAACCGCTGGTTCGCGCCCCTCGAGCGCGGGCTCTATCGCCTGTGCGGCGTCGATCCCGGGAAGGAAATGCATTGGCGCACCTACGCGATTGCGCTGATCGGCTTCAATGCCGTCGGCGCCTTCGCCGTGTACGGGCTGCAACGCTGGCAACTGTGGCTGCCGTTCAACCCGCAGGGCTTTGGTGCGGTCTCGCCCGATTCGTCGATGAACACGGCGGTGAGCTTCGTGGCGAACACGAACTGGCAAGGCTACGCCGGCGAATCGACGATGAGCTATCTCACGCAAATGCTTGGCCTCGCCGTGCAGAACTTCCTCTCGGCGGCGACCGGCATCGCGGTGGTGGTCGCTCTCGTTCGCGGCTTTGCCCGCCATACGGCGCAGACGATCGGCAACTTCTGGGTCGACGTGACGCGCATCACGCTCTACGTGCTGGTGCCGCTCGCGGTGCTGTTTGCCGCCGCCTTCATGAGCCAGGGCGTGATCCAGAATTTCGACGCCTACAAGGACGTGAGCACGCTGCAGGCGACGCACTACGACAACCCGGTGCTCGGCCCGGACGGCCAACCGAAGCTCGACGCGGCCGGCAAACCCGTCACGCAGCCGGCGCTCACGCACACGCAGACGTTGCCCATGGGCCCGGTGGCCTCGCAGGAGGCGATCAAGATGCTTGGCACGAACGGTGGCGGCTTTTTCAATGCCAATTCCGCGCATCCATACGAGAACCCCACGCCGTTGTCGAATTTCCTGCAGATCCTGGCGATCTTCCTGATTCCGGCCGCGCTGTGCCACACGCTCGGGCGCATGGTCGGCGAGCGCCGGCAGGGAGTGGCGGTCCTTGCCGCGATGACCATCGCATTCTCGATCGCGAGCGTGGCCACCGTGTCGGCGGAGCAGGCCGGCAATCCGGTACTCGCCTCGCTGGGCGTGGATCAGCAGGTCAGCGCAGCGCAATCGGGCGGCAACATGGAAGGCAAGGAAACGCGTTTCGGCATCGTGGCCTCGGGCATCTTCGCGACGGTGACGACCGCCGCCTCGTGCGGCGCCGTCAATGCCATGCACGACTCGCTCACGCCGCTTGGCGGGATGGTGCCGATGCTGCTCATGCAACTGGGCGAAGTGATTTTCGGCGGGGTGGGCTCCGGCTTGTACGGCATGCTGGTGTTCGCAATGCTGGCGGTCTTCGTCGCCGGTCTGATGATCGGGCGCACGCCCGAATATCTCGGCAAGAAGATCGAAGCGTTCGAGATGAAGATGGTCGCCGTGGCCGTACTCATGACGCCGCTGCTCGTGCTGCTGGGCACTGCGCTTGCCGTGCTGGCCCCCGCGGGGCAGGCCGGCGTGGCGAACCCGGCCACCCACGGCTTCTCGGAAATTCTCTACGCCTACAGCTCCGCTGCGAACAACAACGGCAGCGCGTTCGCGGGGCTCTCGGCCAACACGCCGTTCTACAACGGCACGCTTGCCGTGGCCATGTGGTTCGGCCGCTTCTGGGTGATCGTGCCCGTGCTGGCCATCGCAGGCGCGCTCGCTCGCAAGAAGCGCATTGCCGCCACGCCCGGCACGCTGCCCACGCACGGTCCGCTGTTCGTCGTGCTGCTGCTCGGCACGGTACTGCTCGTCGGCGCGCTCACTTACGTGCCCGCGCTGGCGCTCGGCCCGGTCGCCGAACATCTGGCGATGATCGGTGCGCATTGAACATTGGAATGAGGCATTCGAGGCACTCATGAATCAAACCTCAGGTAATACCGCCGCCCGGCCGATGGGCGACGGGCATGCGTCGGCCGTCCGGTCGATGTTCGACCCCGCCATCGTCAGGCCGGCCATTGTCGACTCGTTTCGCAAGCTGCACCCGCTCACGCAGGCGAAGAACCCGGTGATGTTCGTGGTGTACGTGGGCAGCCTGCTCACCACGGTGCTCTTCGGGATGGCCGTTGCCGGCCACGCCGAGGCGAGCGCGCTGTTCATCCTCGCCATCGCGCTGTGGCTGTGGTTCACGGTCCTGTTCGCGAACTTCGCCGAAGCGCTCGCCGAAGGGCGCAGCAAGGCGCAGGCCGCTTCGCTGCGCCAGGCGAAGAAGAACGTGCCGGCAAAGCAATTGCGCGCGGGCCGGCGCGACGCCGAATGTCTGGTGATCGACAGCGCGAGCCTGCGCCGCGGCGACTTCGTGCTCGTGGAGGCCGGCGACGTCATTCCGGCCGACGGCGAAGTGGTCGACGGCGTGGCGTCGGTCGACGAATCGGCCATCACCGGCGAATCGGCGCCCGTGATCCGCGAGTCCGGCGGCGACTTCTGCGCCGTGACCGGCGGCACGCGAGTGCTCTCGGACTGGATCGTCATGAAGGTCACGGTCAACCCGGGCGAAGCGTTTCTCGATCGCATGATTGCGATGGTCGAAGGCGCGAAGCGTCAGAAGACGCCCAACGAGATCGCGCTCACGATCCTGCTCGTCGCGCTCACGCTGGTGCTGCTGCTCGCCACCGCTACGCTGCTCCCGTACTCGATATACAGCGTATTCGTCACGCAGGCCGGTCACCCGGTCACGATCACGGTGCTCGTCGCGCTGCTGGTGTGCCTGATCCCGACGACGATCGGTGGGCTGCTCTCGGCCATCGGCGTGGCCGGCATGAGCCGGATGATGCAGGCCAACGTGATCGCGACGTCGGGCCGCGCGGTGGAAGCGGCCGGCGACGTGGACGTGCTGCTGCTCGACAAGACGGGCACGATCACGCTGGGCAATCGCCAGGCGTCGCGGTTCGTGCCGGCGCCCGGTGTCGACGAGCGCGCGCTGGCCGATGCCGCGCAACTCGCGTCGCTCGCCGACGAAACGCCGGAAGGGCGCAGCATCGCCGTGCTCGCGAAGCAGCGCTTCAACCTGCGCGAGCGCGAAATGAGCGGCCTGCACGCGTCGTTCATTGCGTTCTCGGCGCAAACGCGCATGAGCGGCGTGGATCTGGCCGACAAGCAAGTCCGCAAGGGGGCGGCCGACGCGCTCAGGCACTATGTCGAGTCGGCCGGCGGCGTGTGGCCGGCCGCGCTGGCCACGGCCGTCGACGAGATCGCGCGCCGCGGCAGCACGCCGCTGGTCGTGGCGGAGCAGGACGCCCAGGGCACGCGCGCACTCGGGGTGATCGAGCTCAAGGACGTGGTCAAGGGCGGCATCAAGGAACGCTTTGCCGAGTTGCGCCAGATGGGCATCACCACGCTGATGATCACGGGCGACAACCGTCTGACGGCCGCGGCCATTGCCGCCGAAGCGGGGGTCGACGACTTCCTCGCCGAAGCCACGCCCGAAGCCAAGCTCGCGGCGATCCGCAAGTATCAGGCCGAGGGCAAGCTCGTCGCCATGACCGGCGACGGCACCAACGACGCGCCTGCCCTCGCGCAGGCCGACGTGGCCGTGGCCATGAACTCGGGTACGCAAGCCGCCAAGGAAGCCGGCAACATGGTCGATCTCGACTCGAATCCGACGAAGCTCATCGAGATCGTCGAGATCGGCAAGCAGATGCTCATGACGCGCGGCAGCCTCACCACGTTTTCGATTGCGAACGACGTGGCGAAGTACTTCGCGATCATCCCGGCCGCGTTCGCGACGACATATCCGCAGCTCGATGCGCTCAACGTGATGCGCCTGGCGAGTCCGTCCTCGGCCATCCTGTCGGCCGTGATCTTCAACGCCCTGATCATCGTGGTGCTGATCCCGCTCGCGCTCAAGGGCGTGAGGTACCGGCCGCTCGGGGCCGCCACGCTGCTGCGCCGCAACCTCGTGATCTACGGGCTCGGCGGCATCCTCGTGCCGTTCGTCGGTATCAAGGCGATCGACATGGTCATCGCCGCAATGGGCTGGGCGTGAGCCGGGCGGGGCAAGCGTGGGCGGCCGGCCCGGCCGGCGCGCGCGAGCCGACCGGCCGGACTGGCCAGACTGGATGAGTGCGCCGCCGAAATGCTTCCCCGGCACGTCGCACCCCCGCATTTTCAAGGAACAGATGTCATGAAAACCCTCGTTCGCCCCATGCTGAGTCTTTTTGTCGCGCTCAGCGTCATCACGGGGCTGGTGTATCCGCTCGTCGTGACCGGCATCGGCCGCGCGGCATTTCCGCGTGAGGCGGCCGGCAGCCTCGTCTACAAGGACGGCAAGGCGGTCGGCTCGGCACTGATCGGCCAGCACTTCGACGAGCCGAAGTACTTCTGGGGCCGCCCGTCGGCCACCGCGCCGATGCCTGAGAACGGCGCCGCGTCGGGCGGCTCGAACCTGGGGCCGCTCAATCCGGCGCTCGCCGACGCGGTCAAGGCGCGCATCGCCGCACTGCGCGAGGCCGACCCGACGGCCACGCTGCCGGTCCCGGCCGATCTCGTGACGGCGTCGGCGAGCGGCCTCGACCCGGACATCAGCCCGGCCGCGGCCGAGTACCAGGTCGCACGCGTTGCCGCGGCGCGCAAGTTGCCGCCCGACGTCGTGAGGGGGCTGGTCGAGCGCTACACACAGGGCCGGCAGTGGGGAATTTTCGGAGAACCGCGGGTGAATGTTCTGAAGCTCAACCTCGCATTGGATGCGCTGGCGCGGGGCGGCGTCTGAAATTCGCCCGCGCGGCGGCGGTGCAACGGCAATTTGCCGACATTCGCTGGCCTTGCCCCGCGGCCTGGAGTAGATTGGCGGCACGCCCGGCGCGTGCCGTTTTGCTGCGTCGGCAATCGACGCGCCGACCGATGTTCGATCGATGATTCGGTCGATGACTCGGTCGATGATTCGATGGAAGGCGCGCGCCATGTGGCGCGTGCGTACTGATGGATGGACTGATCCGATGGCTGGCATGGAACGCCCCGATCCCGACGAACTGCTCGACAAGCTGCAACGTGACGAAGCGCGCGAGCAGCGCGGCCGACTGAAGATCTTCTTCGGGGCGTGCGCCGGCGTGGGCAAGACGTTCGCAATGCTGCAAGCCGCGCGCAAGCTGCGCGAGGAGGGCGCCGACGTGGTCGTCGGCGTGCTCGAGACGCACGGCCGCGAAGAAACGGCGCGTCTGCTCGAAGGTCTCGAAGTGCTGCCGCACAAGTCGGTCGAGTATCGCGCGCGCGTGCTGCACGAGTTCGATCTCGACGGCATGCTCGCCCGCGCGCCGGCTGTCGCGCTCGTCGACGAACTGGCCCACGCCAACGTGCCGGGTGCGCGACACCTCAAGCGCTGGCAGGACGTGCAGGAATTGCTCGCCGCCGGCATCGACGTCTTCACGACGCTCAACGTCCAGCACCTGGAGCGGCTCAACGACGTGGTCGGTCAGATCACCGGCATTCGGGTGTGGGAGACGATTCCCGATCGCATCTTCGATCTGGCCGACGAGGTGAAGCTGGTCGACCTGCCGCCCGACGAACTGCTCGAGCGCATGCGTGAAGGCAAGGTATATCTGCCTGCACAGGCCGAGCGCGCCGTGCGCAACTTCTTTCGCAAGGGCAACCTGATCGCGCTGCGCGAACTGGCGCTGCGTCGCACGGCCGACCGCGTGGACGCGCAAATGCGCGAGTACCGCGCGGACCAGTCGATCAGTCAGGTGTGGCAGGCGCGCGAGCGCCTGCTCGTCGCCATCGGGCCGGGGCCGGAGGGCGTGGCGCTGGTGCGCGCGGCGGCCCGGCTTGCCGCGAGCCTGCGCGCCGACTGGCTGGCCGTTCACGTCGAGACGCCCGCGTTGCTGCGACAATCGGCGGCGCGCCGCGAGAGCACCTTCGCCGCGCTGAAACTGGCGCAGGAACTCGGTGCCGAGACGCTCACGCTCGACGGTGCGCAAGCCGGCGCCACCTTGCTCGCCTACGCGCAGATGCGCAATGTCTCCAAGCTGGTGATCGGCGCGAGCGGTGCGCGCCGCTGGTGGACCGCGAGCACGCCGCTGCACGAGCAACTGGTGCGGCGCGCAGGCGGGGTGGACGTGGTGCTGATCGGCCCGTCTGCCGGCGACCGCGCCGCGCACACGCGCGTGGTGCGCGGCGACTGGCGCAACTGGTTCGGCACGGCGCCGGAACTCGGCCTGGTCGGCGGGCCGTGGCGCGCCTACGCGTGGGCCGTCGGCATCTGCGCGACGGTGTCGCTTGCGGCGGCGGAACTCACCCGGTTTCTCGATCTGGCGAACATCGCCATGTTGTATCTGCTCGGTGTGATCGTCGCGGCGATGCGGCTCGGGCGCGGCCCCGGCGTGCTGGCGTCGTTCCTGTCGGTGGTGGCGTTCGACTTCTTCTTCGTGCCGCCGAAGATGTCGCTGTCGGTCTCCGATACGCAGTATCTGCTGACGTTCGCGGTGATGCTGACCGTCGCGCTCGTCATCAGCCACCTGACGACGAGCCTGCGGTTCCAGGCGCGACTTGCCACCTGGCGCGAGCGCCGCACCGGTGCGGTGTACGCGATGGCGCGCGAGCTGGCGGCGGCGCTGACGACTCCGCAGATCGTGGAGATCGGCGCGCGCCATGTGCGCGAGGTGTTTCAGGCGCGCGTGGCGTTGCTGCTGCCCGACAGCCAGGGCAGCGTGCGTCAGCCCGTGGAGAACGCGCTGCCGCAAACCATGCCGCAGCACATCGATACGGACGTCGCGCAATGGGTCTACGACCGCCAGCAGGCGGCCGGACAGGGGACCGACACGCTGCCCGCGTCGCAGGCCTACTATCTGCCGCTTCGCGCACCGATGCGCACGCGCGGCGTGCTCGTGGTCGCGCCCGAGCGCACCGGCGACGGCGCCATGGGCACACCCGAACAGCAGCGGCTTCTCGACACGTTCGCCGCGCAAATCGCCTTGGCGCTCGAGCGGGTGCACTACGTGGAAATCGCGCAGGACGCGCTGGTGACGATGGAGTCGGAGCGCCTGCGCAGTTCTCTGCTCTCGGCCATCTCACACGATCTGCGCACACCGCTTACGTCGATCGTCGGATTCGCGAGCATGCTCAGCCGCAACGACCGGACACCGGGGCCGCTGCGCACCGAAGTCGTCGATGCCATTCACGAGGAGGCGCAGCGCATGACCGGGCTGGTGACCAACCTGCTCGACATGGCCCGGTTGCAGGAAGGCGGCGTGCAGCTCAACCGGCAGTGGCAGATGCTCGAGGAAGTGGTGGGCACGTCGTTGCGCGCGTGCCGCCGGGTGCTCGCGGCGCATGAAGTGAGCACGAGGCTGCCGGCCGATCTGCCGTTGCTGCGCTTCGACGCCGTGCTGCTCGAGCGGCTTTTCACCAATCTGCTGGAGAACGCCGCGAAGTACACGCCGGCCGGATCGCACATCGAAATCGCCGCGAGCGTGCGCGGCGACGAAGTCGAGGTGAGCGTGAGCGACGACGGGCCGGGGCTGCCGCCGGGCATGGAAGGGCGCATCTTCGAGAAGTTCATGCGCGGCGAGAAGGAGTCCGCGAAGCCCGGCATCGGACTGGGGTTGGCGATTTGCCGCGCCATCGTGCAGGCGCACGGCGGTAGAATCCACGCGACCGATGGGCCCGATGGTCACGGGGCCAGGTTCGTCTTCACGCTGCCGATCGAGACGCCGCCGACGCCGCCGGGGCTGTCGGGTCTCTCGGAAGGGGCGGCGCTCGAGGACGAGGTGGGCGAGGCGTCCGGCCGGGCGGGCGGCAGCACGGCATGCGACAGTGCGAACGCAAACGTGGACGGCGGCCGGGGCGAGGGCGAGGCGACGCCTCGCTCCCCGGGCGTCAAGACGACACAAACTCATGAGTGAACCGACCCTCACCATCGTGGTGATTGAAGACGAGCGCCAGATCCGGCGATTCTTGCGCACCTCGCTGGAGGCCGAGGGCATGGTCGTGCACGAGGCGGAGACCGGGCGCCAGGGCATGGTGGAAGCGGCGACGCGCAAGCCGGACCTGCTTATCGTCGATCTGGGGCTGCCGGACATCGATGGCGTGGAAGTCATCCGCGAAGTGCGCGGCTGGACCGACATGCCGATCATCGTCCTCTCGGCGCGTAACGAGGAAGCCGAGAAAGTCGTCGCGCTCGACGTGGGCGCAGACGACTACCTGACCAAGCCGTTCGGCGTGTCGGAATTGCTCGCCCGCATCCGCGCGCAGTTGCGGCGTCACCATCGCGGTGGCAATTCGGAGACCCTCGACGAAGCGTTCTCGTTCGGCGGCATTCAGATCGATCTCGCACGCCGCAAGGTGACACGGGCCGGCGAGCCGGTGCACCTCACGCCGATCGAATACAGGCTGCTCGTCACGCTGGTGCGCCACGCCGGGCGGGTGCTCACGCACCGGCAACTGCTCAAGGAGGTGTGGGGGCCGTCGCACGTCGAGAGCAATCACTACCTGCGCATCTACATGGGGCACCTTCGCCAGAAGCTCGAAGCCGACCCCGCGCAGCCGCAGCACATCCTCACCGAGACGGGCGTGGGCTACCGGCTGGAAGTGGAAGCGCCAGCGTGACGCGGCGACGCGCCTGCGCGAGACTCGCGCGACATCGGCAAGCTCCCCCGATAACGAGCCCTATAACGAGCCCTATAACGAGCCCGATAGCGAGCCCTATAACGAGCGTGCGACAGTACCGCGTTGCGCATGGATCGCGCATGGTGCCAAAAGCGATGCAGGCCCCCGAACGAATGCCCCTGCTAAGGGTGGGGTGTCGCGCCGGCGCGCAACGGCTTTGCTAAAATCGCGGGGTTTCGTCCACGGCCGAACATTCGCGAAGACGCCTTTGCTCGCGGCGTGACAGCGCTGCAATGGCGTTCTCTTTGCCGCTTTCGGCGGCGCTTCATTCGGGCTCCGATGAAACCCGCATCCGGGACGACCCGCGCGGCACTCATTTCATTTCCGGGGACGACCCCGATCGGCTTTTCATCGGAGTCAGCCATGGCCTGGATTCTTCTCGTATTCGCGGGTTTGCTCGAAGTGGCGTGGGCCGTCGGCCTTAAGTACACGCAGGGCTTCACTCGTATCGTGCCGTCGGTCTTTACGATCGCATCGATGGTCGGCAGCGTTTGGCTGCTCGCGCTCGCCGTGCGCTCGTTGCCGCTTGGCACGGCCTATGCCATCTGGACGGGCATCGGCGCAGTCGGCGCCTTCGTGCTTGGCATCGTGCTGTTCGGTGAATCGGCGTCGGCGGCGCGCATTGCGAGCGTCGCGCTGATTCTGGCGGGCCTTGTCGGCCTCAAGCTCACGGCCGCCTGAGCACACCGCGGCACCCGGCGGCGCGCCGGCCGACGCCCGCGTCTCGCGAAAACGGTCCCCGGTGGTGCGTTGCCGCAACGCGCGGCATAATGACGCGGTAACGGTCATTCCGCGACAGCCGCGATGGCTCGGTCTCGCGCGCCGCATTGCGAGCGGATGACGGTTGCCGCGTGGGCCGTTGCCACGCGTGATCGTGCGACGCCGTCATGTCGGCGGCAGCGAGGTCACCATGCTTGAATCGATTGCGCTCGGCGCAGGGCTGTCCTGGGGCAGTGGCCTGCGGTTGTACCTGACGGTGTTCTGCGCAGGAATGGCGGCGCGTCTGGGCTGGCTGCATCTGCCGCCGTCGCTGGCCGTGCTGGCATCGACGTGGGTCATTGCCACCGCCGGCGTGCTGGCGGCCATCGAGTTCTTTGCCGACAAGATTCCATTCGTCGACAGCGCCTGGGACGCGGTGCATACGTTCATCCGCATTCCGGCCGGGATCGTGCTCGGGGCGGCCGCGCTCGGGCAGATGGACCCGACCGTCACGGTTCTCGCCGGTCTGGCCGGCGGCGCGCTCGCGGGCACGGCGCATCTGGCCAAGGCGGGCAGCCGCGCGCTGATCAATACGTCGCCGGAACCTTTCTCCAACGTGGCGGCCTCAGCCGGCGAAGATGTCTCTACGGTGGGTGGACTGGCGCTTGCGTTCTTCCTTCCCGTCGTCTTTCTCTTGTTGTTGCTGGTGTTCGTCGTGCTGGCGTGGTGGTGGCTGCCGCGGGTCTGGCGGGGGTGGCGCTCGCTGCTGGCGCGGGTCAAAGGATTGAGGAACGATGGGGTTCACTGAGATTGCCCGCCAGGCATGGCGGATGTTCCTGCGCGACTGGCGCGCAGGCGAGTTGCATCTGCTTCTCGTGGCGCTGTTGCTGGCGGTGGGCGCACTCTCGAGCGTGGGTTTTCTCTCGGATCGGATGCAGCGCGGGCTTGAGCGCGATGCGCGCCAGATGCTCGCGGCCGATCTTGTGGTTCGCAGCGACGCTCCGCTGTCCCCGGAATTCGCTCGTCAGGCCGGGGTCGAGGGGCTGAACACGGCCGTTGTCGCCAATTTCCCAAGCATGGCGAGCGCCATCGGGCCGAATGGCCAGGCCAACGTGAGCCGGCTGTCGTCGCTCAAGGCCGTCAGCGACGGTTATCCGCTGCGTGGGCGCGTGCGCACCGCGCCCGATGGCGCGCCCGACACGCCAGACGCCCCGGCCGCCGGCATTCCCGAGCCCGGCACCGTGTGGGTGGATGCCGCGCTGCTCGACGCCTTGCACGTCAGGCCGGGCGACGCGATCCGCGTGGGCAATCGGACGTTGCGCATCGCCGCCGTCATCACGCGCGAGATGGACCGCGGCTACGGCTTCGGCTCGCTCGCGCCGCGTGTGATGATGCGCTTCGACGAGTTGCCGTCCACCGGCCTCGTGCAGTTCGGCAGCCGTATCACGTATCGCCTGCTGGTGGCGGGGCCTGACGCGCAACTCGCCAGGTTCGCCGACTGGGCGCGTGCGGCCGCCGAGCGTGCGCGCGGCGTGCATCTCGAATCGCTCGAGGACGGCCAGCCGCAGGTGCGTCAGACGCTCGATCGTGCCGGACGCTTCCTCTCGCTCGTGGCGCTGCTCGCCGCGGTCCTCGCGGCCGTGGCGGTCGGCATCGCGTCGCGCCGCTACAGCGAGCGGCACCTCGACGCCTGCGCCGTCATGCGCTGCCTCGGGGTGTCGCGTCGCGCCCTGCGTGGCATGGTGACGATCGAATTCGTCGGACTCGGGTTGATCGGCGGCGCGCTGGGCGTGGCGCTCGGCTACGTCGCGCATTGGGTATTGCTCGCCCGGCTGGGCGATGTGATTCCGGCAGGACTGCCGGCGCCGACGTGGCGGCCGGCCGTATTCGGCCTGGCGAGCGCGCTCGTGATGCTGCTCGGTTTCGCGCTGCCGCCGCTGCTGCCGCTCTCGGAAGTCGCGCCGCTCCATGTGCTGCGCCGCGACTTGGCGGGCGGCGCGCGTCGTCAGGGCTGGCTCGCCTACGCGGCCAGCGCGCTGGCGTTTGCCGCGCTGTTGCTGTTCGCCGCGCGCGACCTGCGTCTGGGGGCGATGGTCGCCGGCGGTTTCGTCGCCGGCGCGCTGGTATTCGGTGTGCTCGCGTGGCTCGCCATCCGCGGGCTTGCCGCATGGGCGCGGCGCCACGGTATCGCAGGCGGAGGCGGCATGGGGGGCATGGGCGGCGTGGGTTGGCGCTATGCACTAGCCGGGCTGCGCCGCCGGGGCCTTGGCAGCGCCTTGCAGGTCGTGGCGCTCGGGCTCGGGCTGATGGCGTTGCTGCTGCTCGCGGTGACACGCAACGATCTGGTCGCGGGGTGGCGCCAATCGAGTCCGCCGGACGCGCCGAACCGCTTCGTCATCGATATCCAGCCGGGGCAGGACAGCCCCGTGCTGGCGCAACTGCGCGCGAGCGGTCTGCCCGACGTTCAACTCTCGCCCATGATCCGTGCGCGACTCACGGCTATCAACGGCAAGCCGGTGACCGGCGAGAGCTATACGGAAGAGCGGGCGCGCCGGCTGGCCGAGCGCGAGTTCAACCTCTCGTACACGTCGGCGCTGCCCGAAGGCAATCGCATCACGGCCGGGCAGTGGTATGGCGATGCGACGTCGCCACAAGTGTCCATGGAAGAGGGCATTGCGAAGACGCTGGGCCTGAAGCTCGGCGATACGCTTCGCTTCGAAGTGACCGGGCAGAGCATCGACGCTCCCATCACGAGCCTGCGCAAGCTTGACTGGGGTTCGATGCGAGTGAACTTCTTCGTGGTGATGCCGCCGGCGGCATTGCGAGAGTTTCCGATGACGTGGATCACGTCGTTCCATCTCGAGCCGCGTCAGCAAGGCGTGGCCGATGCGCTGGTGCGTCAGTTTCCGAACGTGACGGTGATCGACACGGGCGCGCTGCTCGCACAGATCCAGCAGATCCTCTCCCAGGTGATCGACGCGGTGCAGGCGCTGTTTCTCTTCACGCTTGCGGCAGGTGTGCTGGTGCTGTACGCGGCGCTGGCGGGCACGCGCGACGAACGCATGCGCGAGAGCGGCATTCTGCGCGCACTGGGCGCATCGTCGCGCCAGCTTCGCGACGTGCATCTGGCCGAACTGGTGACCGTCGGGGCGCTCGCCGGCCTGTTGGCGGCGCTCGGAGCCGGCGCGCTTGGCTGGGTGCTGGCACGCTACGTCTTCGAGTTCGCGCTGCGTTTCAATCCATGGCTGCCGGTGCTGGGTATCGGCGCCGGCGTGCTGTGCGCGCTGGTCGGCGGATGGAGCGGGCTGCGGGCCGTGCTGCGTCAGTCGGCGGTGCGCACGCTGCGCGACGTGTGACGGTGGGGGGCGCGGCGTCGTGCCGCGCGCCCATGCGCGAACGCCCGCCGTCGGGCACAATATCGGCCATGACGACCGAAAACACCCCCTCATCCCCCAAGGACGACGACGCTCAGGATGCGCCCGCGCAGCCGAGCGCGTTCATGCTGCTCGGCGGCGAAGACCGCGTGCGCGAACTCGTCGACCGCTTCTACGACCTGATGGACCTCGAACCGGAGTTTGCAGGCATTCGCAGCCTGCATCCCGAGGCGCTCGGCGGCTCGCGCGACAAGCTGTTCTGGTTCCTGTGCGGCTGGCTGGGCGGCCCCAATCACTACATCGAACGATTCGGGCACCCGATGCTGCGGGCGCGCCACCTGCCGTTCCCGATCGCCACGAGCGAGCGCGACCAGTGGCTGCGGTGCATGGCCTGGGCCATGCAGGACATCGGCGTCGAAAAGTCGCTGCAGGAGCGTCTCATGCAAGCCTTTTACGGCACGGCCGACTGGATGCGCAACCGCGCGGGCTGAGTTTCCCGCGTCTTCCGCGTATTCCGCACCTCCCGCACCTCCCGCGCCTCCCGCGTCTCCCAGGTCTTCCGCGTCTCCCAGGTCCTTATTACGCCCAGTTTCCCAGGATGGGCGGCGTATCGTCCCTGGTGAACCGCGTCAGCGTCACCGGCGCCTCGGCATGCGCCACATGCAGACCGTTCGGGCCGTCCCGCAATTCGTATTCGTGCCGCTTGCGCTTGGCCTCGTCCAGCGTGATGCACGTCGATACGATGGGCGGCATGACGGCCCGCAAGGTCGTGCTCGCAATGGCCGCTCCCAACTGCGCGTACTCGAGCCGATTGCTCGCGGACGGCGCGGGGACGTCGGGCATCGGCGTCGAGGCCGGGGTGGGCTCGGGCGCCGGCGAGGGATGCGTTGGCGGCTCGCGCAAACTCTCGCGCGTCGCCCACAGCGCACCGATCGAGCCCACCGCGCTGAAAAGTGCGACGTTGCTGATGCCGTTCTGCAACGTCTTGAAGTGGTCCGTGAACGGCCGCAACGTGGCCGACAGCCCGGCGAGCGACGGGAGCCACTGCGCATCCTTGATGTCCTTCGCCGATTTCGAGCGGTTCAGAAAGGTGCCGACTGCCGTCAGAAAGTCGAGTGCAGCGCTCGCGCACAGCACGCCGGTCCCGACGCTCGCCGCGCGATGTTCGAGCGTGAGCGTCTTGTGGTTCGAGCCGGCGTCGAGCGCTTCGCTCGCCCGGGCGAGCGCGAAAATCGTCGTGTGCGCGCTGGCCGTGATGAAGTGCTGGGTCAGCGCCGTGAGCCGGGCATGCGTGAAGATGGGCAAAACGGTGTCCGACGCGCGCATCCTGAATCCGCCGTGGGCGCCACCCGCGGGCGCGAGTCCCAGCATCGCCTCATCGAGCAAGGCGGCAGAGGCGCCGGAACCTGACTGGCCGGGCGATACGTTGAAGTGCGTCTGGCACGTGGTAATGGAAAAAACACCGAGGTCGTTCGTCATGGGGGGCTCCTATCGAGTTGGGGGAAGTCCTCAGAGCGAGGTGATGAGCTGCCGCGCCGCGTCGGCGACCCGGGCGTGGCGATGCGAGGTTTCGGCGACCTGCAACGCGTCGATCGCCAGTTCACGCGCCATCTCGTGTTCGCCGCGTTGCCGTTCGCTGAGCGCCGCGAAGTAGAGCGGGGTGGGGTCATGCACGTCCAGCAGGAAGGCGAAAAGCAGTGGCGCCGGCGCGTTGTCGTGCATACCGCTTTGATGCAGGACGTAACCGAGTGCCTTGAATGTCTCGGCCTGCTGCGGAAAGCGCAGGCACAGGCGGCCGAAAGCATCGGCCGCACCCGCGAGGTCGCCGGCGTCGCGCAACGCGCGCGCATGCGCGAATTCGGCCGGGAAAGAGGGAAGCCCGGGGAGGGCCTCGGGGGCGTCGGCGCGCGGTGTGGCGTCAGGGCCGGCAGGGCCGGCAAGGGTGGAAGGGACGGCAGGGGCGGCAGGGGTGGCGCCGGTCATGGAGGGACGGGGGTGAAGATCGGGCACGGTTGGACTCCTTGGCATTCGCCGGTCACGATGACCGACCGGCAATAGCCTAGGGGGCGCGTCGGGCCGTGACTTTCGGGACGCGCCAAAACTTCTTGGGGCGCCGTAATCTGCGGTGAAATTGGGCGCGTGGCGCACGCGCGCACGGGGTTTGCGGCGCAAAGATGCCGTTTTAGGCCACCGTGACGGAACCCGGACAGCACGATAACCCCGATGGGCACGATGGCAACGCTGTCGTTTGCCGACCGTACCGGCGTGCGGGCGTGGGATTGTCCCTTGTCAGCGGCGCGCGAATCGCGCGAACATGTCCCGTTCGCAAAGGAGGAACCATGAGTACCGAAGCGCTGTTTCGGCAAGACGCCTATCTGCGCCAATGCGAGGCGCGTATCACGCATATCGACGAGACCGGCATCATGCTCGATCGGACTGTCTTTTATCCGCTCGGCGGCGGGCAGGCGGGTGACACCGGACACTTCGTGCTGGCCGACGGCACGCGGCTTGTCATCGCCGACACCCGCAAGTCGAAACGCGAGGGCGCGACGCCGGACGACGCCGTTCACGTGCCGGCCGAAGGGCAGGCCGAGGTGCTGGCGAAGCTCTCGGTGGGCGAGCCCGTGCGCGCGGAAATCGACTGGGACCGGCGCTTTCGCCACATGCGCTTTCACACGGCCTCGCACCTGATGTGCGCCGTGCTGCCGCATCCCGTGGACGGCTGCAGCATCACCACCGAGTACGCGCGACTCGACTTCGTGACCAACGAGCCGATCGAGCGCGAAACGGTCGAAGCCGGCCTGGCGGCGCTCGTGGCGGCCGCGCGCCCGGTGGCGATCGACAGCATCAGCGACGAGGAAATGGCTGCCCGGCCCGAACTGGTGCGCACGATGAGCGTGAAGCCGCCGGTCGGACTCGGCCGCGTGCGTCTGGTGCGCATCGAGGGTGTCGATTTGCAGCCGTGCGGCGGCACGCATGTGGCCAATACGTCGGAAATCGGGGCGTTGAAGGTGGCCAGGATCGAAAAGAAGACGTCGCGCACGCGTCGCGTGGTATTGGCATTCGCCTGAATCTGGCATCATGCGGGTCACGTCCTGATATGTCCTGATACTTCCTTCACGCACCCGACATCTCCATGGTAGCTCCCGCACCCGAGCCGTCCCCCGCAGCCGCGCCCTGGCAGGCCGTTCTCGACTTCTGGTTCGGCGCGCCCGGCGCGCCGGATTTCGGACTGGCGAGACCGGAGTGGTTTCGCAAGTCGGACGTGTTCGACGAGGAAATCCGGGCGCGCTTTGGCGCGCTGCACGAGCGCGCCCTGGCAGGGGAACTGGACGGCTGGGCCGATACGCCGCTGGGCGCCTGCGCGCTGATCGTGGTGCTCGACCAGTTCTCGCGCAACCTGTATCGCGGGCAGGGGAAAGCCTTCGCGGGGGACGCCAAGGCGCTCGCCGTGGCGCGGCGTCTAGTCGGCGCGGGCGACGATCGCCGCCTGCCGAGCGCGCAGCACCGCGTGTTCGTCTATCTGCCGTTCGAGCACGATGAGTCGCTCGAGAGTCAGCACGCTTCGTTGGCGCTCTACGAGCAACTCGCCAGGGACGCGGGGCTCGTCGACAACCTGGACTACGCGCGCAGGCACGCGATCATCATCGAGCGATTCGGACGCTATCCGCATCGCAACGAAGCGCTGGGACGGGTGTCGACGCCCGAGGAAGTGGCGTTTCTGAAAGAGCCGGGATCGTCGTTCTGACGACGCCCGGCGCGTGCGTCGCTCAGCTGCGGGGCGCTGTCGGCGCAGCGGTGGAAGGGGTGGAGGAAGCGTCGGCCGAGGTGTCCGCCGAAGTGGCCTGCAAAGTGGCCTGCAAGGTGGCCTGCGAAGTGGCCTGCGAAGTGTCCGCCGAAGTGGCCGGCGACCCTGCGCGGCGGCGTTGTTGATGCCAGCAAATGGCGAAGAAACCGATCGCATAAGCGAGGATGCTGCCGGCGACGGCGCACGTCGCGAGCCCGGTGGCCAGATGCAGCGTGGCCGTGCCGAAGTCGAAATGCCGCCACTGCGCCCAGAGGCTCTCGCTCGCGCGTGCCGCCGCGGCGACACCTGCCTCGATGTCAGCACCGGGCGACCACGACGTCCATTCGAACATCCAGCGGCCCAGGCGGTGCGCGCCCAGATAGACGAACGGCACCGTGAGCGGGTTGGTGACAAGCGTGCCCGCGGCTGCGATTAGCAGGTTGCCGCGCAGCAGGGCGGCGGCGAGCACCGCAATCAGAATCTGGCCGAACGGAACCAGAATCCCGAAGAAAACGCCGCACGCCAGCCCGATCGCGACGCCGCGGGGCGTGGCATGCCACAAGTGGCGGCGCAGCAACAGCCCGGCGTGAGGCCGGAGCCAGCGTGAGCGCAGAAGCCGCATCGGGCGAAACATCTTTAACATCATGGGCGGGTTTGCTCGTCAAGGAAGGATGGACCCGGGCGGGCAAGACGTGTGCGAGTGCCTGTCGGTCCGCAACAACGGTCTGAGTAGGTGTCGCGGCAAGAGTTCAATGCGCAGCCGCGGCGGCGGCAGGCGTGGTCCCGCCGTGAGGGCGTGAGGGCGTGGGCGGGAAAACGGTATGACGGGATGAGCGCGATGAGTGGGATGAGCGGGAGGGTCCATGACGCCGGCCCGCCCCCCAAAAAACAATGCCGCGCGACGGCAGCGTCGCACGGCATGATGCGCTCGCGGGGCCGGGAGCTTCGGCCTGCCGGCGCCTAGATCTGGGTGCGCTGCTTGGCCCAGCGATCGATCTGCGACGGCTTGAAGCGCTGAATCGTCTCGAGCAGCGCCTCGGGGGATGTGGCGACCTGCAACTGATCGAGTTGCGCGCCCTTGAGGAACTGCTCCGTCACCATCGCGTTCAGGAACACCATCAGCGGATCGTAGTAATGCTCGACGTTGAGCAGGCCGATCGGCTTCGCGTGGTAGCCGATCTGCAGCCACGTAAAGACCTCGAACAGCTCTTCGCACGTGCCGATGCCGCCGGGCATGGCGATGAAGGCGTCCGACAGATCGGCCATCTTCTGCTTGCGCTGGTGCATGTTCTCGACGACGTGCAGTTCCGTGAGTCCGGTGTGACCGACTTCCTTGTCCACCAGCGCCTTCGGAATGATGCCGATGGCCTGCCCGCCATGGGCGAGCACGGCATCGGCGACGATGCCCATCAGCCCGACCTTGCCCCCGCCGTAGACGAGACGGATGCCGGCTTCGGCCATACGACGGCCCAGTTCGCGCGCGGCTTCGGCGTATGCGGGACGCGCGCCCGCGGCGGCGCCGCAATAGACGCAGATGGATTTGACTTCGGACGACATGCCTTACTTGACTCCCTTGGATGGTGGTACGTGCGCGGAAGATTCCCGCGCCATCTTCTCGTACAGCTCGAGCGAGCGGCCCCGCAGATACGGTGCGAGCTGCGAGAGGATGTGATAGCTCGATCGATGCAGTCCCGCGCCGATCTCGTCCGGATCGTTGTACTTGCGCGGGTTCATCACGAATTGATACGACAGCCAGTAGGTCGAGATCACGACCATATTGGTCGTGGCAACGTCGATTTCCTCGTCCGTGGCCTCCATTTCCCGATCGGCGACGAGCACCTCGCACATCTGCTTCGCGAACCGCTTCTTGTGGCCGAGGATCTCCTTGAAATGCGTCTCGAGCGTGCGATTGCGCGCGAGCAGGTCGTTCAGGTCGCGATACAGGAAACGATAGCGCCACAGGAATTCGGACATGTATTGCAGGTACGTCCAGACTTCGTCGATCGTGGGCTTGTGATCCGTCGGCAGCTTCAGCCGGCGTTCGATTTCCTGCTCGAACTGGGCGAAGATGCTGTTGATGATGTCGTCTTTGTTGCGGAAGTGGTAGTACAGATTGCCGGGGCTGATTTTCATCTCCTCGGCAATCGTGGTGGTGGTGACGTTGGGTTCGCCGAGATCGTTGAAGAGTCGTAGCGACACCTCAAGAATTCGTTCGCGGGTTCGGCGTGGCGGCTTTCCTTCCATGTCTGTCGGCCCCGGTTGGCGCAAGCTCGGCGACGGATGTTCTCCGCTTGCGTTCATGTAGATGAGTATCAGGTATACGGCGACCGATTATACCCGGCAGCCGCACGCTGCCAAGCCTGCGGGGCGGGGCGACCCCGATATCAGAAAAGCGCTGTACGTATCAGTTCGGCGATGACGGGGCCGGCGAGCGAAGCCCAGGTGAGCAGGCAAAGACCCAGCGCGACGAGCACGGCCGCACTGCCGAAATCCTTGGCGCGCTTGGACAGTTCGTGCCGCTCCAGCGAAATGCGGTCGATGGCCGCCTCGATGCTCGAATTGACCAGCTCGATGATGAGCACGAGCAGCACGGAGCCGATGAGCAGCACGCGCTCGACGGCCGTGACCGGCAGGAAGACCGCCGCGGGCAGCAGGATCGCGGCGAGCGCCAGTTCCTGCCGAAAGGCGCTTTCTTCGAACACGGCAAACTTGAAGCCGGACAGCGAATACTTCAGAGCGCGCCATGCACGCATGACGCCCCGGTTGCCCTTGTAAGGATTCGGTTGTCTGTCGCGCGGCGGCGGGTGATCGATGAACAAGCGTCAGGTTCCTCGCCGCAACGGGCTTTCGAGATGGGTCAGAGCGCGGGCGCGAGCGTCGGCTCGGGCTTGCGCGGGTGCAGATGCGAGGCGAATTCCTCGGAGGCGGCCTGCCACGAGAAGCGCTCGGCCCAGGCCCGTGCGCTCGCGCGCGAGACTTTGAGCGCATCGAGGCAGGCTTCGCGAAGATCCTCGCGCAGGGCGCCGCCTTCGCCTTCCGGGCAGCCGTCGAGCACGTCGACCGGGCCGGTGACCGGGTAGGCCGCCACCGGCAGGCCGCACGCCATGGCTTCGAGCAGCACGAGGCCGAACGTGTCGGTGCGGCTCGGGAAGACGAAGACGTCGGCCGATGCGTACACCTTCGCGAGCTCGGGCTGCGAGAGCAT
This sequence comes from Pandoraea sp. CB10b_02, assembly GCF_002216225.1. Classification (NCBI taxonomy): domain Bacteria; kingdom Pseudomonadati; phylum Pseudomonadota; class Betaproteobacteria; order Burkholderiales; family Burkholderiaceae; genus Pandoraea; species Pandoraea sp. CB10b_02. The sequence goes on along the minus strand of NZ_NJGW02000005.1, from coordinate 86,425 downwards.
GCCGAGGTAGTTCACGTCGGGGTAGCGCGAGCGCAGTTCGGCCAGTTGCGGTCCCTCGCCGGCGACCCACTTGGAGCCGGGCAGGTCCAGCTTCAGGAAGGCCTCGATATTCTTCTCCACGGCAACACGTCCCACGTAGAGGAAAATCGGATGCGCCGAATTTAGCACATGTGCTTCCTGCACACGGAAGATGTCCAGGTCCACGCCGCGCGTCCACAACACCACGTTGCCGAACCCGTTCGCCTCGAGATCACGCTTGACCACAGGCGTGGGCGCCATCACCGCGCGCGACGGCCGGTGAAACCAGCGCAGAAACCGGTAGGTAGTCGCGAGCGGCAGGCCGAAGCGCGCCTGCACGTACTCGGGAAAGCGCGTGTGATAGGCGGTGGTGAACGGGAAGTCGTGGCGGATGGCCCACTTGCGGGCGGCCATGCCAAGGGGCCCTTCGGTGGCGATGTGCAGGGCGTCCGGGGCGAATTCCTCGATGCGGCGCGCCACCCGGCCGGCCGCGAAGAACGCGAGGCGGATCTCCGGGTACGTCGGACACGGTATCGTGCGGAACTCCAGCGGGGTCAGCAGCTCGACGCGGTGGCCGGCGGCTTCCAACTGAGCGCGCGTGTTCTTCAACGTGCGGACCACGCCGTTGATCTGCGGATCCCAGGCGTCGGTGATGATCATGATTTTCATCGGGCGCTCCTTCGCGCACGTGGCGCGGGTGGGTGGCACGCGTGCGAGAGCTCGCGCGGCGATGCCGGGTGGGGCGCGCGCAGCAGTCCCATGCCTTGCGCGCGCGGGGGGGGCGACTGCGTCAAAGGGCCGACGGCGTGCGAGAGGAGCTCGCCGCCGACAGCCGGTGGGGCCGGGCGTTCACGCGCTCACCGGCGTGGCCTTCACTTGGCTGCGGGCGGCGCGCCTTTGCGTCCAGTAGACGATGCGCAGCTCGCCTTCGGTCGTCTCGACGAGCGCGGAGAGGCTCTCGACCCAATCGCCGTCGTTGCAGTAGAGCAGGCCGTCGATGTCGCGGATCTCCGGCTTGTGGATGTGGCCGCAGACCACGCCGTCGCAACCACGGCGGCGCGCTTCGTCGGCCATCACATGCTCGAAGGCGGAGATGAAGTTCACGGCGTTCTTCACCTGATGCTTCAGGTATTGCGAGAGCGACCAGTACGGGAAGCCGAAGCGGGTGCGCACGCGGTTGAACCAGCGGTTGAGCAGCAGCGTGAGCGTGTAGAGCGAGTCGCCCAGGTAGGCGAGCCACTTCGCATGCTGGATCACGCCGTCGAACAGGTCGCCGTGGGTGATCCACAGCCGCTTGCCGCCGAGCGTGGTGTGAAACGCCTCGTCGCGCACCGCGATGTCGCCGAACGCGAGTCCGCAGAATTGCCGCGCGGCTTCGTCGTGATTGCCCGGCACGTAGATCACCTGCGTGCCCTTGCGTGCGCGGCGCAGCATCTTCTGCACGACGTCGTTGTGCGTCTGCGGCCAGTGCCAGCCGCGGCGAAGATGCCAGCCGTCGATGATGTCGCCGACGAGGTACAGATAGTCCGATTCGTGATGGCGCAGGAAGTCGAGCAGGTACTCGGCCTGACAGCCTTGCGTGCCGAGGTGGATGTCGGACAGCCAGATAGTGCGGTAGCGGGTGATGCCTTCAGGCGGTGGGTCGAGCGGGTCGGGGGTGTCCGGCGGCAGGTCGATCGTGGAGGGCGGTGTGGCGGGAGGGCTGGCGGGTGGGCAGAGGGGGCGGCCCGGCGGGGTGTCAGCGAAATGTCCGGCGCGAGCAGCAGGCGTGGGAATCGGAAAGTCGAAGGTCGGTGTCGTCGTCATAGCGGCTCGCACGTCGCGTTGAACATGCGAGCATTGCGCCATGGCTTCGTGAAGCGCAGATGACAGTCATCGCCTTGTCGCCGAACTGTCTTGCAACGTCGCGCGAACGCCACAGCACGTCGCGGGTTGCCGCGTCACGCGCCGCGCCGCAGTCCCTGGGCCACGCGCTCCAGCGTTTCGAGCACGAGCGCGCGGGCGCGCGGATGCGTGCCGAGCGACACGTGCCCCAGCCGATCGAGCGCAACGTTGTGCGCGCCGGGCAACACCGAGGTGCGCGTGGGGTACACCACGTTGTCGTGATACGTGTAGATCGAGGTGATGCGCGCGCGCTCGGCGTCCGTTTCGCGGTTGGCAAGCGCGATGAGCCACTCGCTGCCAATGCCCATCTGCCGGACGTTGACCCCGAAACCGTGACGCGCGTGCAGCGTGCCGAAGTGCGGCGAGCCGAGCGTGATGGTGTGCGCGACGGGCAGCGTCGGGTGGCGGCTCAGGCAAGCGCGGGCGGCAAGCCCGCCCATGCTGTGACCGACGATCACCACCGGCAGGCGCGTGCGCTCGGCCAGCGCTTGGGCAGCGCCCGCAATTTGCGGCGCGTATTCGTCGATGTCGCCGAAGATCGGACCGAGATTGATGGCGTCGCACTGATAGCCGGCGTCGGCCAGATGCCGGGCAAAGCGCAGCCAGAAGGCGCGATTGCAGCCATAGCCGTGCAGCAGCAGGACGGCGACGGCGCGCGCCGGGCCGCTCGGCGCCGGCAGCGGGGCGGCGCTGCGCCACGGCTGGTAGAGGTCGAGCAGCAGGATCGAGGCCGCGCATTCGTAGGCCCAGGTCGCGATGCCGACGCCGGCCGGTGCGCGTCGGGCCGGTGTCGGGTCGGCCTGCGCGGCCATGACGAAGCCCGCCGCCAATGCGATGGCGTGCGAGACGGGCAGCCACAGCATCGTCCACAGAACGGTGGCCCACGGGTTGTGCCAGGCGGACCATGTGGCGGCGGCAACGACGAGCGAGAGGCCCACCTGCACGCCGCCATAGACGAGATGCGGGCGCGAGGGCCGCGCCCGGCGCGCCGCGGCCGGCGGCGGTGTGGTCATTTGCCGAGCACGCTCACGAGCCGCGTGCCCGCGAGCCGGTCGTGCACGAACTGGTGATCGGGCACCACGCGCATGGCGAGCGCCCAGAGGGTCATCCAGCCGGCGAGCAGCGACACGCTGCCCCAGCCGGTCAGCCCGAAGGCCCAGTCGAGCGCCATTGCCGGGAGAACCCACAGCCAGGCGAGGACGTAGCGCACGATCGCGCGAGGCGCGCGCACCGGCTGGCCGTGCGCGTCGACGAGGCGAATCTTCCACGTCTTCATCGCGAGCGTCTGGCCGCCATGCGTCCAGAACCACACGAAGTAGGCGCCCAGCACGAGGAACAGCCAGGCCTGCATCGCGTGGCGATACATCAGGCCGCTGCGCTGCTGGGTGAGGGTGCTAAAGAGGTAGCCCGCGAGAAAGAGCACGCCAAAGAGCAGGAGCGACTCGTAGACCATCGAAAGCAGGCGCCGCCGCAACGTCGGCACCGCGTAGCTGTGGCGCAGGGGCGGTGCGGCGTTCGGGGCGCCCGGGCGGCTCCCGGCGTCTCGGGTGTCCTCGGTGCCCTCAGTGTTCGAGGCGCTCGGCGGCGTGGCAGTCTGAGTCGCAGTGTCGGTCATCGGCAGTCGCTCGTCGCGGCGTGATCTGGGTTCCTGTTTTCGGGGCGCGGCCGGGTGTACCCAGCCGGCTGTGCGTCGCCCATTATGCGGAAGAACGGGCCGATGGGCCAGCCAGCCAGACGGCCGCGCGCGGCTCGTGAGGCGGGGAGAGGGGGAAGAGGGAAGAGGGGAAGAGGGGGGGGAGCGCGGGAGCCCGATGGAGGCCGCGCGCCGTCCAACAATGCGAACGGCCGCCCGCGGGCGGCCGTCGTGATGCTCTCGCGTGGGCCGGAGGCCGACGCCCCGCGCCCATGGGGGCGTGTCAGTTGTGGTGATACAGATCCGAGTTGAAGACGGCGTCGCCGTTCCTGTCGCCACCTTTGTCTGCGTTCGCGGCGCTGGCCGCGCTCGCGCCGGCTGCCGCCGGTGCTACCGCAGAAGCCGGCGCGGGCAGCGCTGCCGCCGGGGCGGAGGCTGCCGAAGCGGGCGCCGCGGCCGGCGCAGCACCGCTTCTGCCTGCCGCGGCGTCCTTGCGGTGCACGGCGGCGTATGGGTTCTTCACGCCTGTGCGGCCCGTGGGCGGGGCACTGACTACGTTGGGGCGATTGGCCTGCTTCTTGTCGTCGGCGGCCAGGCGGCTCTTTTGTTCCTCGGTGAGCTGCTGGTACTGCTGCCACACCTGCACCTTGCGCTCGGGCGGCAGCGTCTTGGCGTTCTGGTAGCTCTCGCGCGCGAGCTTGCGCTGCTCGGGGGTGAGGCGCACCCAGTCGGCCATGCGGTCATGCAGACGCTTGCGGCCTTCGGGCGAGAGGGTGTGAAAACGCTTGGCGATCTCGATCCACTTCTCGCGCTGGCGCTCGCCCATGCGGTTCCAGTCCTGCGCGAGCGGGGCGAGAGCTTCCTGCTGGGCCGGGGAGAGCCTGGCCCAGTGTCCGCCGGGCGACGGCAGCGCGGCGGCGGCCGGGGAGGCGGCAGAGGTCGGGGAGGCCGGGGAGGCCGGCGACGCGGCGGCACCGCCCGCCTGCGACGTGCTGGCCGACAGGCTGCCGGCCGGTGCGGCGCCGGGTGCTCCGGACGTGACAGCGGGCGCCGAGGCGCCGATCGCCGGCGGGGCGTCGGACACGGGAGCCACGGTCTGGGAGCGGCGCAGCGCTACCGTGCCGGCAAGACCGGCCACGATCAGCGCGGCGACGAGAAAGAGTACGTTGCGTCGCGTCACTGGGCGGTTGGGAAGGGGGGGACTACTGGGCACGCTTCAGATAGGCGTTGAACCCGTGATCGGCATAGGCCGACAACGGCAGTTCGTCGCTCAATACGGCGGCGTCGATATCCGCCAGGTCCTGAATGTGCTGCTGATGTTCCCAGTACGCGATGCCGGCCAGCCCGATCACCAGTGCGGCGAGCGGCCAGAGCAGTCCGAGGCGGCCGAGCTTGTCGAGTACGCGGCGCGGCCCGCCGAGATCCGGCGTCTGCATGGTGCCCACACCCGCGAGCACCAGCGCCGGCTGCACGACGGCGGCCGTTTCGGGCTTTTTGCGGGCGAGCGCCTCACGGCGAGCGGCGGCCAGCCGGGCCGCGATGTTCGGCGACGGCGCGTCGGCTGCTTCATCCAACGCGAGCCGCACGCGATGTGCGAAGCGAATTTCCCTCGTTTGCAGATCGTGACTCATAACCTGATCCCTTTTGCCTTCAACGCTTGTGCCAACGCGTGCGTGGCGCGCGAGCAGTGCGTTTTGACGCTGCCTTCCGAGCACCCCATCGTGGCGGCGGTCTCGGCAACGTCCATGTCTTCCCAGTAACGCATGAGGAAGGCTTCTCGTTGACGCGCCGGCAGTTTCTGTATTTCCGTTTCGATGACGGCCAGAATTTCGGTACGCGAAACGGCGTCCTCGCTGCTTTCGGTCTGCACAGACCCGTCTTCGCCCAGCAAGGTTTCCAGCGGGTCGAAATCGTCTCGCTCGTCGTCTGCCGGGCCGGCCAGGTTCGAGAACAGCGTGACCCAGGTGTTGCGCACCTTTTGCCGGCGGAAATAGTCGTGAATGGTGTTCTGGAGGATGCGCGTGAACAACAGCGGCAGGTCGGCCGACGGCTTGTCGCCGTACTTCTCGGCCAGGCGGATCATCGCATCCTGAACGATATCGAGGGCGGCCTCCTCGTCGCGCACGGCGTAGACGGCCTGCTTGAAGGCGCGTCGTTCGATGCCTGCGAGAAAATCCGCCAGTTCCTTGTCAGATGCCATCCGGTCGGGTGTACGCAGCCTTTGCCTGCTGCGCCCTTTGAAATGCCGCGTAAGCGTAAAAATCACGTAACGATTGCGTAGTCGGTGCGGATGCTACCAAAAACGCGCTCGGCTGTAACCGCTTTTGCGCCCGGCGGTGTTGCGCGGCGGCGGTGGGCGGGCGCTCACGTTCCTATGATGTGAGGATTGTGCACCAGCGTGGCGCGACGCGACGCATGGCGTGGGAAATTGGCGGCATGACTTCGCGATCATGCTGCAAATGCATAAACTTGCTTGACCATTTTGCTGCAAACCGGTAACGTTGCCAGTTCGCAATATCTGTGATTGTCTCAATATCGGCACGCCTATCCGGTGTGTCCATCATTCAGACGCGCAGCTTGAGCCCGGACCACAAGTTCGTGGGGAGAGCACCCGATCAAAATTTTTGCCGAAACTTTGAAAGGTCGACGATGAACATGCCAAGCGCGGAATTCTCCGAGGCGGAAGCTTCACGCCACCAAAATACTTCCGAAGACATGATCGGCGCCGAAATTCTCGTGCGCTCGCTTCAGGAAGAAGGGGTCGAACATCTGTGGGGTTATCCCGGCGGTTCGGTCCTCTACATCTACGACGAACTCTACAAGCAGGACAAGATCCAGCACATTCTGGTGCGCCACGAGCAGGCTGCCGTGCATGCGGCAGACGCCTATTCGCGTTCCACCGACAAGGTCGGCGTGTGCCTCGTGACGTCGGGCCCCGGCGTGACCAATGCGGTCACCGGCATTGCCACGGCGTACATGGATTCGATCCCGCTCGTGATCATCACCGGACAGGTGCCCACGGCCGCCATTGGCCAGGACGCCTTCCAGGAGTGCGACACGGTCGGTATCACCCGTCCGTGCGTCAAGCACAACTTCCTCGTGAAGGACGTGCGCGAGCTCGCCGCCACCATCAAGAAGGCCTTCTACATCGCCAAGACGGGCCGTCCGGGCCCGGTGCTGGTCGACATTCCGAAGGACGTCTCCAAGGCGCGCTGCCGCTTCGAGTATCCGAAGTCGGTGTCGCTGCGCTCGTACAATCCGGTCACGAAGGGCCACTCCGGCCAGATCCGCAAGGCGATGAGCCTGCTGCTCTCGGCCAAGCGCCCCTATATCTATACGGGCGGTGGCATCATTCTGGCCGACGCGTCGAAAGAACTGAACCAGTTCTGCGACCTGCTCGGCTATCCGGTGACCAATACGCTCATGGGCCTGGGCGGGTATCGGGCGAGCGATCCCAAGTTCCTCGGCATGCTCGGCATGCACGGCACGTATGAAGCCAACATGGCCATGCAGCACTGCGACGTGCTCATCGCCATCGGCGCGCGCTTCGACGATCGCGTGATCGGCAACCCCGAGCACTTCGCCTCGCACGCCCGCAAGATCATTCACATCGACATCGACCCGTCGTCGATTTCGAAGCGCGTGAAGGTCGACATCCCGATCGTCGGCGACGTGAAGGAAGTGCTGCGCGAAATGATCGAGAATCTGCAGACGGCCGAGCACGGCCCGGACACCGCGGCGCTGGCCGACTGGTGGAAGCAGATCGAGCAATGGCGTTCGCGCGATTGCCTCGCGTTCGATCGCGAGAGCGAGATCATCAAGCCCCAGCACGTGGTCGAGACGTACTGGAAGCTCACCGACGGCGAAGCGTTCGTGTGCTCGGACGTGGGTCAGCACCAGATGTGGGCCGCCCAATACTATCGCTTCAACAAGCCGCGCCGCTGGATCAATTCCGGCGGTCTGGGCACGATGGGCTTCGGCCTGCCGGCGGCAATGGGCGTGAAGATGGCGCATCCGGACGCCGAAGTCGCCTGCATCACCGGCGAAGGCTCGATCCAGATGTGCATCCAGGAACTCTCGACGTGCCTGCAATACCGCACGCCGATCAAGATCCTGTCGCTCAACAACCGCTATCTGGGCATGGTGCGCCAGTGGCAGCAGATCGAATACAGCAAGCGCTATTCCAGTTCGTACATGGACGCGCTGCCCGACTTCGTGAAGCTCGCCGAGGCGTATGGTCACGTCGGCATGCGCATCGAGAAGTCGTCGGACGTCGAGCCGGCGCTGCGCGAAGCGCTGGCGCTCAAGGATCGCACGGTATTCATGGATTTCCAAACGGATCCCACCGAGAACGTCTGGCCGATGGTCCAGGCGGGCAAGGGCATCAGCGAGATGCTGCTCGGTTCAGAAGATCTGTAAGACGAGGCGCGCGCAGCGCCGCGGCGAATGCCGGCGAGCGCCTGCGCGGTCCCCACACCAGGACAATCCGGGATACACCATGAGGCACATTATTTCTGTTTTGCTCGAGAACGAGCCGGGCGCGCTGTCGCGCGTGGTCGGTCTGTTCTCGGCGCGTGGCTACAATATCGAGACCCTCACCGTCGCACCGACCGAAGATCGGTCGCTCTCGCGCATGACGGTGGTCACGACGGGCTCCGACGACGTCATCGAGCAGATCACCAAGCACCTGAACCGGCTCATCGAGGTGGTGAAGGTCGTCGATCTGACCGAGGGGGCGCACATCGAACGTGAGCTGATGCTCATCAAGGTGCGCGCCGTGGGCAAGGAGCGCGAAGAGATGAAGCGGATGTCGGATATTTTCCGCGGCCGCATCATTGACGTTACCGAAAAGACCTACACGATCGAACTCACCGGCAATTCGTCGAAACTCGACGCATTCATCGAAGGGCTCGATCGCACGGCGATTCTCGAAACCGTTCGTACCGGCGGGTCGGGAATCGGGCGTGGTGAGCGCATCCTGAAGGTCTGACCGGCAGCGGCAACGCGGTAAGCGGATTTCGATCCATTCTGATTGCAGTTATTTTTTTGGCATTACGGGACAATTCCAAATGAAAGTTTTCTACGACAAAGACGCCGACCTCTCCCTCATCAAAGGCAAGCAAGTCACGATCATCGGCTATGGCTCGCAAGGCCACGCCCACGCGCTCAACCTCAAGGACAGCGGCGTGAACGTGACGGTGGGTCTGCGCAAGAACGGTGCTTCGTGGAACAAGGCGGTCAACGCCGGCCTGAACACCAAGGAAGTCGCAGAAGCCGTGAAGTCGGCCGACATCGTCATGATGCTGCTGCCCGACGAGCAGATCGCCGACGTGTACAAGAACGAAGTCCACGCCAACATCAAGGAAGGCGCCGCGCTCGCCTTCGCGCACGGCTTCAACGTGCACTATGGCTGCGTGATTCCGCGCGCCGACCTCGACGTCATCATGATCGCCCCGAAGGCGCCGGGCCATACCGTGCGCTCGACGTACTCGCAAGGCGGCGGCGTGCCGCACCTGATCGCCGTGGCCCAGGACAAGTCGGGCGCCGCGCGCGACATCGCCCTGTCGTATGCTGCGGCCAACGGCGGCGGCCGTGCCGGCATCATCGAAACGAACTTCCGCGAAGAGACCGAAACCGACCTGTTCGGCGAGCAGGCCGTGCTGTGCGGCGGCACCGTCGAGCTGATCAAGGCGGGTTTCGAAACGCTGGTCGAAGCCGGCTACGCGCCGGAAATGGCCTACTTCGAGTGCCTGCACGAGCTCAAGCTGATCGTCGACCTGATTTACGAAGGCGGCATCGCCAACATGAACTACTCGATCTCGAACAACGCCGAGTATGGCGAGTACGTCACCGGCCCGCGCGTCGTGACCGAAGAGACGAAGAAGGCGATGAAGCAATGCCTGACCGACATCCAGACGGGCGAGTACGCCAAGTCGTTCATTCTGGAGAACAAGGCTGGCGCCCCGACCCTGATCTCGCGCCGCCGTATCACGGCCGAGCACCAGATCGAGCAGGTGGGCAGCAAGCTGCGCGCGATGATGCCGTGGATTGCCAAGAACAAGCTGGTCGACCAGTCGAAGAACTAAGTATGCCGCGCCGCGCGGCGCGCGCGTCCGGGGCGGTTCGAAAGCCGCCCGGCCGGACGGCGGGCGCCGGCGGCGGACGGTGCGCCGGCCGGGCATAGGATCGCCTCGCCGGTGGCCGCGTGGCCCTGGGCCGTCCGTTTTGCCGCAGCGCTTGCCGCGGCGAGGCGGGCGGCTCTTTTCGTTTGCGGCCCATGCCGGGCATACCGCATCGAATGCATCGAGAGCGGCGCGCCGCGCGTGCGTAATGTGAGGCGCCCGTCGCGAATGGGGAAAAAGTGTCGCCGCGGCGCGCGCATTGCTACAATGCCGCCACGCCACGGTTTGGTCCAACGCAGGCCGACCCGCTCACTCAACCGCTTTACCAAGGACGCGAGTTCAATCGCATGAATTATCCTCACCCGATCATTGCCCGCGAGGGCTGGCCCTTCCTGGGCATCGCCGTCGCCGTCGCGCTCGTCGTGCATTTCATGGCCGGCGTGGTTTGGGCCGCGCCGTTCTGGGTGATCGCCCTGTTCGTTCTCCAGTTTTTCCGCGACCCGCCGCGTCAGGTGCCGCAACAGGCCGGGGCCGTGCTCTCGCCGGCCGACGGTCGCATTGTCGCGATCGAGACCACGCAGGATCCTTACGCCGGTCGCGAGGCGCTCAAGATCAGCGTGTTCATGAACGTGTTCAACGTCCACTCGAACCGCGCGCCGGTTGACGGCACCGTGACCAAGGTGGAATATTTCCCGGGACGTTTTTTCAACGCCGACCTCGACAAGGCGTCGCTCGAGAACGAGCGCAATGCGCTGGTGATCGACGTGGGCGGCCAGATCGTCACGAGCGTGCAGGTGGCCGGGCTCATTGCCCGGCGCATTCTGTGTTACGTGAAGGCGGGCGACCGCCTCACGCGCGGTCAGCGCTACGGCTTCATCCGGTTCGGCTCGCGCGTCGACGTGTACCTGCCGCTCGGCTCGCGCCCGCGCGTGGCGATCGGCGACAAGGTGTCCGCGACCTCGACGATCCTCGCCGAGCTGTAAGTCGCTCGCACCATCGAACGATGGCCGCGCCCGCGCGGTGCGACGTCACGTCGCGCACCGGCCCGGGCGCGGTTTGCAACTGCTTTCGCTTCTCGCGTTCCAATAGCGGTGATCCGTCGCGGGCTCGCCCGTAGTCTCAGCATCGTCAAGGAGGTACAGATGCCGGAAAACCATCGCGGCCGCTTGCGCAACAACGTCAGGCATCTCTCGCCGTTCGGCCGTCACAAGCCATCATCCACAGAGCCATCGATGAACGAAGACCACGACCCGGGTGTGGAGGACGACCTGCCGGTGCGTCCGCGCAATCGCGGCATCTATCTGTTGCCGAACGCCTTCACGACGGCGGCGCTCTTCTGCGGCTTCTTCGCGATCGTGCAGGCCATGAACGATCGCTTCGAGCAGGCCGCCATTGCCATCTTCTTCGCGATGGTGCTCGACGGCATGGACGGGCGCGTGGCGCGCATGACCAACACGCAGAGCGCTTTCGGCGAGCAATACGATTCGCTCTCGGACATGACCTCGTTCGGTGTGGCGCCGGCGCTGGTGATGTACGAGTGGATCCTCCACGAGATCGGCAAGTGGGGCTGGCTCGCCGCGTTCGTGTACGTGGCCGGCGCGGCGCTGCGCCTCGCGCGCTTCAACACGAACATCGGCGTGGTCGACAAGCGCTTCTTCCAGGGCCTTGCGAGTCCGGCGGCGGCCGCGCTCATCGCGGGCTTCGTGTGGATCACCATCGACAACAAGCTGCCCGTCAACGTGTTCTGGATGCCGTGGGTGGCGTTCGGCCTGACCATCTACGCCGGCATGTCGATGGTCTCGAACGCGCCGTTCTACAGCGGCAAGGCGCTCGATGTTCGCCAGCGCGTGTCGTTCGGCGTGGTGCTGCTGTTCATGGTTGGCTTCATTCTGGTGTCATCGGACCCGCCGCTGGTGCTCTTCGGCATGTTCTGCCTGTACAGCATCTCGGGCTATGTGTTGTGGGCGTTCCGCTTCCTGAAGGGCCGCCGGCAGCGCATCTTCGGCGAGGTCGACGAATAGGCGAGGCATCGGGCAGGCGGGGCGGGGGCGCGGGCGCCCTCATCCCGCCGCCCACCGCCTGGCGCCCACCGCCTGCTGCTTGGCCATCCCGTCATTTCACCATTTCGCCTTCCCGCCATCTTGAGGTAGTCTTGGCGACAGCGAGCTTGGCAGCACCCCGTTGGCCGGACGGGCCTTGGCAGCTCGGTCCGTCCGCGCCGTTTCCGTTGTTCGACGTGACGAAGGAGAAATCATGGGCATTCTGGACTTCGTGAAAGAAGCCGGCGAAGCGTTGTTGGGCAAGGCGCAGGCCGCCGAAGCACCTGCACCCGGGCCGGATACCGATGCGGCCAACCGGGCTGCCGCCGACGCCATTCAGAACTACATCAAGACGCAGAATCTCGACGCGACCGGCCTGACGGTCACCTTCGACGGCGCCACGCGCACCGTCACGGTCTTCGGCGTGGCGCCCGATCAGGCGACCAAGGAAAAGATCCTGCTGTGCTGCGGCAACGTGAAGGGCGTAGCCGCGGTGGACGACAAGATGTCGGTCTCGACGGCGTCGGCCGAGGCCACGTATCACACGGTCAAATCGGGCGACACGCTCTCTGCCATCTCGAAGGCGGTCTACGGCGATGCCAACAAGTACAACGTCATCTTCGAAGCCAACAAGCCGATGCTGACCAGCCCCGACCGGATCTACCCGGGCCAGGTGCTGCGTATCCCGCCACTCTGATTGCCTCACGCTTGGCCATTGGCTTGACGCGCAGCCCGGCCATCGCGCCGGGCTGTTTCGTTCACGGCCGCGCTGCCCACGCTGCCCGCGCTGCTCGCTCTGCGGCTTCTCGGCACTTCCAGGCGCTTCTCGTCGTTTCTCCCCATTTCTTGCCGTTTCTCGCCGTTTCTCGCCGTTTCTCGCCGTTTCTCGCCACTTGTCGCGGCCACCCGCCGCTTACCGTTGCGTGCGCGCCGGGTGCCGCCGACATGCCTGCACGCCTGCAGGGACAAGGTTCGCAAGGGGCGGCGCGCGTTGCGGAATCAGCGGTTTCCGACTATATTGGCGCTCATGATTTCTGGCACCCTCCCGGCTTCGGGCCGTCCTCTCGCACCGCCAACGCCAGGCCAATTCCCCGCTCGCGGGACGGCCGTGCCTGCGCGCGTCGCGCGCTGATTCCCTCCGGCAGTTGCCCGCCTCGCACGACGCTCGCGCGCCGGCTCCGGCCGACCGACGGCGAATGCGCCGTGCCATGACATCCAGAACAATCCGAACGCTACGAGATCCCCACAGGAGAAAGACATGGCTGACAAGCTGATCATTTTCGATACGACCCTGCGCGACGGCGAGCAGTCGCCGGGTGCGTCGATGACGCGCGAGGAGAAGATCCGCATCGCCCGTCAACTGGAGCGCTTGCGCGTGGACGTCATCGAGGCCGGCTTCGCTGCCAGCTCCAATGGCGATTTCGAAGCCATCAAGGCCATCGCCGGCATCGTGAAGGACAGCACGGTCTGCTCGCTCGCCCGCGCCAACGATCGCGACATCTCGCGTGCGGCCGAAGCGCTCAAGGGCGCGAACTCCTCGCGCATCCATACGTTCATCGCCACTTCTCCGCTCCATATGGAGAAGAAGCTGCGCATGAGCCCGGACCAGGTGTTCGAGCAGGCGAAGCTTGCCGTGCGCTATGCGCGCCAGTTCACGGACAACATCGAGTTTTCGCCCGAAGACGGCAGCCGCTCGGATCTGGACTTCCTGTGCCGCGTGCTCGAGGCGGTGATCGACGAAGGCGCGACGACCATCAACGTGGCCGACACGGTCGGCTACGGCGTGCCGGAACTCTACGGTCAGCTCGTGCGCACGCTGCGCGAGCGCGTGCCCAATTCGGACAAGGCCATCTGGTCGGTGCACTGCCACAACGACCTCGGCATGGCCGTGGCGAATTCGCTCGCGGGCGTGCAGCTGGGCGGTGCGCGTCAGATCGAATGCACGATCAATGGCCTGGGCGAGCGCGCCGGCAACACGTCGCTCGAAGAAGTGGTGATGGCGCTCAAGACCCGCAAGGACTACTTTGGTCTGGACCTGGGCATCGACACGACCCAGATCGTGCCGGCCTCGAAGCTCGTCTCGCAGATCACCGGTTTCAACGTCCAGCCGAACAAGGCCGTGGTGGGCGCCAATGCGTTCGCTCATGCGTCGGGTATCCACCAGGACGGCGTGCTCAAGGCGCGCGACACCTACGAGATCATGCGTGCGGAGGACGTGGGCTGGACCGCCAACAAGATCGTGCTCGGCAAGCTCTCGGGGCGTAACGCGTTCAAGCAGCGTCTGCAGGAGCTGGGCATCGAGATGGAATCGGAGCAGGACGTGAACGCCGCGTTTACCCGCTTCAAGGAACTGGCCGATCAAAAGGCCGAGATTTTCGACGAAGACATTCTCGCGATCGTCTCGAACGAGGCGCAGGCCGAAGGCGGCGAGCATTTCTATCTGGTGTCGATGGCGCAGCATTCCGAGACGGGCGAGCGTCCGAGCGCGCGCGTCGTGTTCACGGCCGAAGGCAAGGAACTGGTCGGCGAGGCGGAAGGCAACGGCCCGGTCGACGCCGTGCTCAACGCCATCGAATCGCAGGTGCAAAGCGGCGCGGAGCAACTGCTGTATTCGGTCAACGCGATCACGACCGGCACGCAGTCGCAGGGCGAAGTGACCGTGCGGCTGTCGAAGGCCGGTCGCATCGTCAACGGCGTGGGCACCGATCCGGATATCGTGGCCGCATCGGCCAAGGCGTACCTGTCGGCGCTCAACAAGCTGTACTCGAAGTCCGAGAAGCTCAACCCGCAGCTCACGCCGTAAGCGCAGGCGTCGACGTCGAGACAAAGATCAACGCCCGCCGCCGGATGTCCGGCGCGCGGGCGTTTTGTGATTGCGCCGGCAGAGCGCGAGCGTGGCCGACTGGATGGTCACTATGGCCCCCATCGTCCCCATCGTCCCTATGGTCCTTATGGTCCCTATGGCCCCGATCGCCCCGATGGACGTGAAGGGCGCGGGTGCGAGGGCCGGCCGTCAGAACAGATTGTTCTCGCGCTTTTCGTGCAGCGGATCGGGGCTGATCTGCGTGGTCTTGACGATACCCTGCGGGTCGAAATAGAAGTTCATCATCGAATACCAGACGTCATCCTGCTTGAAGCGGTACGTCCAGACTTCGCGCTTCATGAGCGGAAAATACGACGTTTCGACCGGCTCGCCGAAGTGATGCAGCACGTCGGTCTTCGTCCATTTGTCGATCTCGACCTTGTTGAATTCCGGCATGGACAGCACCTGCGCCATGCTCAGCAAGCGGCCCTGCGAGTCGAAGTCCGCGGCGATGGTCTCCTCGCCGAACGGCTTGGTCGGATAGAGCCAGCGTGTCACGCCAGGCGCAAGCGGGTAGACCTCGCGCGGTGCGCCCAGTCGGGCCTGCACCTCGGCCTGCGACGCGTTGGGCGGGACTTGCTGCCAGGGCGGCGTGTAGCAGGCGGCGAGCGACAGCGCCAGAGCGCCTGCGGCAAGCCAGCGTAATGCGGCGCCGGGCCGCAAAATCCGCAGGCGCAGCGAGCTGTTCGTCGACGCGCGCGCGCGCGGGGGCGCTTCGGCGCCAGGGCGGGGGGCGCCGGTCCGCGTCCGGTGCGAATGGGTCATGGTTGGCCTCGCGTGAAGGGTGCCAATAGTATCGGCGGCATTGAGGACATTGAGCACGTTAAGGGCATCGGCAACGTCAAGATATCGAGGGCATCGAGGGCATCGAGGGCATCGAGGGGCTCGCGGCGCCGGGCGGCACGGGCGGGCGCCGGTGGCTCCGGGGCCGCAGCGAAACCCAAGGGCGGACGCTGCTACCCGGCACAGGCGCGAGTACGTGGGCGCGCGGGTACGCGGGCGTCCCCGGTCGACGGCGGTCCGGCGGCATGCCGATAGGATAACGCCATGTGCCTCATCGTGGGGCGCCTCGGCTTGCCCCGTGGGGTGCGGGACGTTATGATGCGCGCCGAGACAGTCACTGGGGCCCTGATGAAATTTCGAGTCTTGCTGGCACGCTGGTGCGCGGCCGGCCTGCTGGCCGCGACCGGTCTGGCGCATGCGGCGCCGCCGATCCGCTTCGCGCTGATCGAGGGCATGAGCGGGCCATTCGGCAATGCCGGCGCCATGGTCGAGCGCAATCTGCGCTTCGCGATCGACCGCGTGAACGCTCGCGGCGGCGTGAAGCTGCGTGACGGCGCGCATCCGCTGGAGCTGACCGTCTTCGATAGCAAGGGCGCCGTCGAGGAGAGCCTGATCCAGCTCAAGGCGGCAGGCGACGTGGGCATTCCGTTCATCCTGCAAGGCAACAGTTCGGCGGTGGCGTCGGCGCTAATCGACGCGATCAACAAGCGCAACGCCCGCGAGCCGGGCCAGCGTATGCTGTTTTTCAATTACTCGGCCGTCGACACGGCGCTCACCAACGAGCAGTGCAGCTTCTGGCACTTCGCGTTCGACGCCAATGCCGCCATGCGCATGCAGGCGCTCACCGAAGCCATCCGCGAGGACGGCAGCATCCAAAAGGTCTACCTGCTCAATCAGGACTACAGCTTCGGCCGCCAGGTCGCCGGGCTCGCCCGTCAGATGATCGGCGCGAAGCGTCCGGACGTGCACATCGTGGGCGAGCAGTTCAGCCCGGTGGGACGCGTGAAGGATTTCACGCCGTATCTCGCTCGCATCCGGGCGTCGGGCGCGGACACGGTGGTCACGGGCAGTTGGGGCAACGACCTCACGCTGCTCGTGAAGGCCGCGCGCGAGCAGGGCATGGAATTGAAGTTTTATACGTTCTATGGCAACGCGCTTGGCGCGCCGGCGGCGTTGGGCGATGCCGGCGTGGGGCGCGTCTACGCCGTGGCGGAGTGGCATCCGAACGTGGGCGGCGAGGCTTCCGACGCGTTCTACAAGGCGTTTCGGGCGCGCTATCCCGAGGCGCGCGACGATTATCCGCTGCTGCGCATGAGCGTGATGATCGACATGATCGCGGCCGCGCTCGAGCAGGCCGGCACGACCGATGTGACCACGGTGGCCCGCGCGCTGGAGAACCGGCGCGTTCGCGAGGCGCCGGCCGAGGCGTGGATGCGCGCGAACGATCATCAGATGATCGAGCCGCTATACGTCTCGGTGATGCGCCGCGCCGGCGAGCCGGGCGTGAAGTTCGACAACGAAGGCTCGGGCTACGGCTTCAGGACGGTCATGGAATTGCCGGCGAACAAGGTGGCGCTGCCGAGTACCTGCCGCATGGCGCGCCAGCGCTGACCTCCCGGCGTAAGCGGGAGGGATAGGGTGGCGCGGCAGAGAGGGCAGAGATTTGGCGCAGCAATTGAAGGAGTCGGAGGGAATCCGGGGGAGCCGGATCGGTCGCGATTGGCCGGATGGGGCGGATTGGTCGGATTTTCCGAGTAATTGGGCGGAATTTGACGGATTATCCCGGGGCGGACCCGCGTTTTCGGCGGAAAACCGGGCGGCTGGCCCGGCGCCGTGGGGCGAAGTGCGGAAAATTGTGGCGTCGCGATGGCGAATCCCGTATAATCGCGCACTTGCAGTTTTGTTTGTGTGCGGCGATGCCGCGCATGTTTTTGTAAGTTCACGGCACGGCCATTCTTCCGTGACCGCCTGTCTCCAAGGAAAGCAAATGTCGAACGCAGATATCAAGAAGTCGGACGTCGTGGCGCAATTCGCCCGCACCGCCAATGACACCGGCTCGCCCGAAGTGCAAGTTGCGCTGCTTACCACGCGCATCAACGAATTGACCCCGCACTTCAAGGCCCACATGAAGGATCACCACAGCCGCCGCGGTCTGCTGCGCATGGTGAGCCGTCGCCGCAAGCTGCTTGACTACCTCAAGGGCAAGGACGCCGATCGCTACCGCGCCCTGATCGAGAAGCTGGGCCTGCGTAAGTAAGCGATTACGATTACGACGAGATGCCTGTATCAGCGTGCTGATGCAGGCATTTTGTTTTTGGGCGTTGCCCCGGTGGAGATCCGACGAGGACGCCAGCCGGGAACGAGACCCGGCCGCAGCGCCGGGTTTCGCCCAAATCCCCGGTAAGACCGGGACGAGCCGGCAACGGCTTGGCAACAAATTTCGCAACGAATTTCGCAATAATTCCGGTTCACGGGGCCTCGTCGGCAAGCAGGGCTTGTGTCATTCCAGGGTCGCATCAGACATGCACGGCAATCGGCCGAGCAACGCTGGAATGGCATAACACTCCCCCCTGCGAGACGTCGGGACCACCCCGGCAGCGATGTCGCGCCGCTGCTGCATTCGCGCGATTCGATATAGGAGTGCAAATGTTCAATAAAGTCGTGAAGTCTTTCCAGTGGGGACAGAACACGGTTCGCATGGAGACCGGTGAAATCGCCCGTCAGGCGTCTGGCGCCGTGCTCGTCGACATGGATGACACCGTTGTGCTCGCCACGGTCGTCGGCGCCAAGAACGCCAAGCCGGGCCAGGACTTTTTCCCGCTGACGGTCGACTACCTCGAAAAGACTTACGCCGCCGGCAAGATCCCGGGTGGCTTCTTCAAGCGCGAAGGCCGTCCGTCGGAAAACGAAACGCTGACCTCGCGCCTGATCGATCGTCCGATCCGTCCGCTCTTCCCGGAAGGCTTCTACAACGAAGTGCAGGTCGTGGTGCAGGTCGTCTCGCTCAATCCGGAAGTGCCGGCCGACATCCCGGCCCTCATCGGCGCTTCGGCGGCGCTTGCCATCTCGGGCCTGCCGTTCAACGGCCCGGTCGGCGCCGCGCGCGTGGCCTACGTCGACAACCAGTACGTACTGAACCCGTCGCGTGAGCAGATCGCCAAGTCGAAGCTGGACCTCGTGGTTGCCGGTACGGAACAGGCCGTGCTGATGGTGGAATCGGAGGCGCAGGAACTGCCGGAAGACGTGATGCTGGGCGCCGTGGTGTTTGGCCACGAGCAGATGCAAACGGCGATCAACGCCATTCACGACCTGGTGCGCGACGGCGGCAAGCCGGAGTGGGACTGGGCCCCGGCGCCGAAGAACGAAGCGCTGATCGCCCAGGTGACCGAGCTGGCCGAAGGCCCGCTGCGCGCCGCTTACCAGACCCGCGAAAAACAGGCTCGCACGCAACAACTGCGTGCCGTGAGCGCCGAGGTCATCGCCAAGCTGGCCGAAGCTGCCAGCGCCAGGGGCGAGGCCGCGCCGGACGAAATCGAGGTCGGCAACATCCTGTTCGACCTCGAATCGAAGATCGTGCGCAGCCAGATCCTGGCGGGGGAGCCGCGTATCGACGGCCGCGACACGCGCACCGTGCGCCCGATCACCATTCGCACCGGCGTGCTGCCGCGTGCCCATGGCTCGGCGCTGTTCACGCGCGGCGAGACGCAGGCCCTGGTGGTTGCCACGCTCGGCACGAAGAGCGACGAGCAGATCATCGACGCGCTGCAAGGCGAGTACCGTGATCGCTTCATGCTGCACTACAACTTCCCGCCGTTCTCGACCGGCGAGACCGGCCGCGTGGGCTCGCCCAAGCGTCGCGAAATCGGCCACGGTCGCCTGGCCAAGCGCGCCCTCGTCGCGTGCCTGCCGAGCGCCGACGACTTCGGCTACACCGTGCGCGTGGTCTCGGAAATCACCGAATCGAACGGTTCGTCGTCGATGGCGTCGGTGTGCGGCGGCAGCCTCGCGATGATGGACGCCGGTGTGCCGCTGACCTCGCCGGTCGCCGGTATCGCCATGGGCCTGATCCTCGAAGGCAACAAGTTCGCCGTGCTGACCGACATTCTCGGCGACGAGGATCACCTCGGCGACATGGACTTCAAGGTGGCCGGCACCGCCAACGGCGTGACCGCGCTGCAGATGGACATCAAGATCCAGGGCATCACCAAGGAAATCATGCAGGTGGCGCTCGCACAGGCCAAGGAAGGTCGTCTGCACATCCTCGCCAAGATGACCGAAGCCCAGTCGGGCGTGCGCACGGAGCTCTCGGAGTTCGCGCCGCGCATGGTCACCATCAAGATCAATCCGGAAAAGATCCGCGACGTGATCGGCAAGGGCGGCTCGGTCATCCGCGCACTGACGGAAGAGACGGGCACGAGCATCGACATCTCGGACGACGGCGTGGTCACGATTGCCAGCCCGAGCGCCGAAGGTATCGCCGAAGCGAAGCGCCGCATCGAGCTGATCACGGTCGAAGTGGAAGTGGGTCAGGTCTACGACGGCACCGTGCTCAAGCTGCTCGAGTTCGGCGCGATCGTCTCGGTGCTGCCGGGTAAGGACGGTCTGCTGCACATCTCCGAGATCGCCAATGAGCGCATCAAGGACATCAACGAGTACCTCAAGGAAGGTCAGTCGGTGCGCGTGAAGGTGATTCAGCAGGACGACAAGGGCCGTCTGCGCCTGTCGCACAAGGCGCTTACCGACGAAGAGAAGCAGGGCGGCCCGGTGCTGGTCAAGCGCGAAGGCGAAGCCCAGTAAGGTCCCGGGATGGCGTGGCCGTGTGCCACTTCGCCGGATGGCGGGTGGCATGCCGGTACGCTACGGCCTAAAGAGAACGGCGACTCACGCGAGTCGCCGTTTTTTCATCCATCGCACGGATCGGCAAAATAATGCGGAAAAAATGCGAGCGGGGTATTTACAGGAATTGGGTTTGTCATTAGAATCTCACTTCTCTGTTCGGGGGGGTATAGCTCAGCTGGGAGAGCGCTTGCATGGCATGCAAGAGGTCAGCGGTTCGATCCCGCTTACCTCCACCACGGATTCCGAGGCTCGATTTTCGGGTGCGTCGATAAAGCAAAATTCTTGCAAAAACGATGCAAAAAACTTGAAAATAAAGCTTCACAAGCGAAGAAATGTTGTTTAGAATAGCGTTCTTCGCGAAATGCAAGAAATGCAGTAAGCGAAACAGACAAAGTTGTAGCAGTCACGATTTTGTCCCCTTCGTCTAGAGGCCTAGGACATCACCCTTTCACGGTGAGTACAGGGGTTCGAATCCCCTAGGGGACGCCAGAATTGATGCCGGTAGCGAGTCGGCCTCAGTTTGAAAATGCCAGCAGTAGTGGCGCAAAGCCCGCTGAAAGTCAGGCGGGTTTTTTTGTCGGTTTTGGAGCGGTAGTTCAGTTGGTTAGAATACCGGCCTGTCACGCCGGGGGTCGCGGGTTCGAGCCCCGTCCGCTCCGCCAAAAACCTACGATGTTCGGTGATTTTCGCGTAAAAACGCGTCAATGCCGAGCGAACAGCAGGAACGCAACGTGATTGACGTCACGATGCCGCAGCAAGTTTGGAGCGGTAGTTCAGTTGGTTAGAATACCGGCCTGTCACGCCGGGGGTCGCGGGTTCGAGCCCCGTCCGCTCCGCCAAACAAAGAAAGCCCAGGCTGATGCCTGGGCTTTTTTTATTCTCTCGACGCCTTGATGTGTCGTCTCGCGCCGCGGCGTTTGCGGCATTTCGACACCCATTCTCCCCGCTCTTGAGCCCCGTCGGGGTCTCTGCGGGTTTTTCGCGAAATTTCCGAAAAACCCGCAATTCTCACGCATTGCGATACGGTCATCACCGTAACCCTGCGGTTCCGCGTCGCGCACCGGATGTCACCAGCGTCTCGAAAGCGGCGAGGTCACCGCACCAGGCACGGGCGCTTCGGGTCGAACTTCCAGTCCGGCACCAGATACTGCATGGCGACACTGTCGTCTCGGGCGCCGAGTCCGTGCTCGAGATAAAGGGCGTGTGCGGCTTCGACGGCGTCCATGTCCAGGGCGACGCCCAGGCCCGGGGCAGTGGGCACGCTGACGCTGCCGTTCGTGATCCGCAGGGGGTTGCGTGTGAGGTGCTGGCCGTCCTGCCAGATCCAGTGCGTATCGATCGCAGTGATGTGCCCCGGGGCCGCGGCTGCCACGTGTGTGAACATCGCGAGCGACACATCGAAGTGGTTGTTCGAGTGTGAGCCCCATGTCAGACCCCAGTCGCGACACATCTGCGCAACGCGCACCGCGCCTTGCATCGTCCAGAAGTGAGGGTCGGCCAGCGGAATGTCGACCGACTGCAACTGGATCGCGTGTCCCATTTGACGCCAGTCCGTGGCGATCATGTTCGTCGCCGTCGGCAGCCCGGTCGCACGGCGGAACTCGGCCATGACCTCGCGTCCCGAGTAGCCGTTCTCGGCGCCGCAGGGATCCTCGGCATAGGCGAGCACGTCGTGCTTGTCGCGACACAGGCGCACCGCTTCGGCAAGCGACCACGCGCCGTTCGGGTCGAGCGTGACCCGCGCCTGCGGAAACCGTCTGGCCAGTGCCGTGACAGCTTCGATCTCCGCATCTCCATCGAGTACACCACCCTTGAGCTTGAAGTCCTGGAAGCCGTAGCGCGCATGTGCGGCTTCGGCCAGGCGCACCACGGCGTCCGGCGTCATGGCCACTTCGGTGCGCACGCGCTCCCAGTCGTCGCGCGCGCCGCGGTTGTCGGCGTAGGGGAGGTCCGTGGCGTTCCGGTCGCCGATGAAGAACAGGTAGCCGAGCATCGCCACTTCGCTGCGCTGCTGACCTTCGCCGAGCAGGGCGGCGACGGGCACTTCGAGATGCTGTCCCAGGAGGTCGAGCAGGGCGGCTTCGAGCGCGGTGACGGCGTGGATCGTCGTGCGCAGATCGAAGGTCTGCAGACCGCGTCCGCCGGTATCGCGATCGGCGAACGCGCGACGCGTCTGATCCAGGATGGCGTGAATGTTGGCGACCGATTGGCCGACGACGTAGGGACGGGCATCCTCGAGCGTCTTGCGAATGGCTTCGCCGCCGGGGACTTCGCCGACGCCCGTGTGGCCGGCGCTGTCATGGAGAATGACCAGATTGCGGGTGAAGAACGGCCCATGCGCACCGCTCAGGTTCAGCAGCATGCTGTCGCGGCCGGCGACGGGGATAACGCGAAGTTCGACGACGGTGGGGGTTCGGGTCATGGCAAAGGCTGGGTCGGAGCAAAGAAGAGGGTTGCGACCTACATGTTGTATGTCATCAGACAACATTCTAAGGAAAGATCGACGCCATGCCTTTGCGGGTTTACCCGTTTTCGTGGTGGAAGCCCCATATGACTCGTTCTGCCGGGAGGGCGAAGAAGCAGGCGCGAGTCGGCCGCACATCAAGTTATCAGACAACTTGCTCGAGGAAATCGGGGCTGCTTTGACTGCGGCCTAAACCGGCCACCCGTGGCCGCCCGCGATCGCACCTGGTGGCATCCGTGGCATCCCCGGTGGCACCCGGTGGCGGCGTGCGTCGCGGCGCCCCTTATTGCGTCTTGGCGCGCACGACCCAGCGCAGGTACAGCAGCAGACCGAAGGCGGCGACCGCCAGGCTGGCGGTATTCGCGAACCAGAAGCCCGCGGCACCGTGTAGCGAGGCCGGCGACATGCCGCCCACGTCGAATCCCAGCACGTAGCCGCCGCCCAGCCCCACGCCCCACAGCGACACGGCGTAGATGACGGTCGGCACAACGGCGACCTTCCACGCTCGCAGCACGAACACGGCGCTCACCTGCAGCGCGTCGAAGACGTGATAGGCGGCGACCATGGCGAGTAGCGGCGTGGTCACGGCGGCGACCATCGCGTCGGACGTGTACGCGGTAATGATCCACGGACGGCACAACCAGACGATGGATGCCAGCACGACGCCCAGCGTGCCGGCGAACTCCACGCCGCGGCGGCCGACGAGATGCGCCGCGCGAAAGTCGCGCGAGCCGATGGCCTGTGCGGTGAGCGTGGCCGTGGCGATGGCGATGGACATCGGCAGCATGTAGAGCAGTGCGCCGAGGTTGGCCGCGATCTGGTGACCGGCGAGCGTCACGTCGCCCAGGCGTGCAATGAAGATCGCCATGAACGAGAACGCCGTGACCTCGATCAGGTAGCTCAGCCCCATCGGCACGCCGAGCTTGAGCAGTGCCCGAATCGCCTGCCAGTGCGGCCAGCAGAAACGCGCGAAGATGCCGAACTCGCGCAGCTTGGGGTGACGCGCCATCAGCACAAGTCCGAGCGCACACGACACCCAGTTGATCGACGTCGTGGCGATGGCGCAGCCGGTGCTGCCGAGTGCGGGAATGCCCAGACGCTCGACACCGTAGATGAGCGCGAGATTGAGCGGCACCTTGAGGGCGAGGCCGGTCACTTGAATGGCCATGACGATGCGCGGCTGCCCGACGGCCGTCGAGAGCGACGAATACACGCGAAAGAGCAGAGCGGCGGGCAGGCCGAATGCGAGGATCTGCAGATAGGCGCTCGCGCGCGCTTCGAGCTCGGGTGTGGCCTCGGAGAGCTGCAGGATGAGCCCCGGGTGCATCAGCAGCACGAAACCCGGTACGGCGAGAAAGAGTGCGAGCCAGAACGCCTGCCGTACCTCTTCGCCAATGGCCAGCCGTTCGCCTGCGCCGAACAGTTGTGCGGCGATTGGCGAGAGCGCGACGAGAATGCCCATCAGCCCGACGTACACCGTGATGTAGATCGAGCCGCCGAGTGCGAGCGAGGCTAGGTCGAAGGCCGACGCGCGGCCGACCATCGCGGTGTCCATCACCCCGAAGGCGATGACGGCCAACTGGCCGATCAGGACCGGCCAGGCGAGCCCGGCGATGCGTTTGATGTCATGCCACATGGCGAGGAAGGTCGAAGGCAGGCGCCGGAGCGGCGGAGCGGGTCAGCGCGGACGCGCGGCGCGCCGCCACGGCCGCTCCTGCAGCACATAGAGGCGGAAACGCTCGTCGCGGTCGGCCGCGCGGCGGCCTTCCCACAGCTGGCGCCATTCGTAGGGCGCGAGCGAGAGCGGTTCGCTGTAGTCCTGTGCGTCCTGGCGCAAGAGGACGTCGCACTCGTCGTTGGACGAGCCGAAACGCATCTTGCCGAAGTAGGCGAACGAGGCGAGCTGCGCGTCGCCCACACGTGCGGTGCGAATGCAGGTGTAGTCGGCCGGCAGGTGCGCGGCGATCTGCGCGGCCACGTCGCGATACGTTCTGCCGTAGTTCACGACAGGCAGCCAGAGCGTCATGAGCAGCACCCACATGAGCGTGGTGCCGCCCGAGGACAACACGACGCTGCGCCACAGCACCTTCGGGCTGCGCGAGACGCGCCACGCCACGAGCGCCACCCAGGCGCCGGTTACGAGCAGGGCGCTGATGAGCGTGAGCCAGCTGAATTCCGGATTGAAGCCGGGCACCAGTCGCCGCAGGTTGCGTGCAGTCGACGCGGGAAAGCCGGTGATACCGGCCAGCCACACGATCCACACGAAGCCGGCGAGCACGGTAAACGAGAGCACGGCAAACCAGTCGATGGCGTTGACCGTACCGCGCTTGAGCGTGGGCAGACCGAAGGCGGCGACGATCGACAGGGCCGGCAGCGCCAGCATGAACAGTTGATTGCCCTGATGTGCCTGCAGCACGATCAGCAGCAGGATCGCCAGCGTGAACGCGAGCGCGATGGCGATGTGCGGGGCGCGCCGCATGCCGCGCCAGGAATAGAGCGACCAGGCGGCCAGTGGCCATGCCGGCCATGCGAACAGCGCGAGGTTCTTGGCAATGTAGCTGAGCGAATCGAGCGTCGGCCCGCTAAAGGCGTCGAAACCGATGTCGGCCCACTCGCCGAGCCAACTGCGCGCACCGCTTGCCAGTTCGAGAGCGGCCAGCGGCCACGTGCAGGCGATGAGCAGTGTCACGGGCGTGGATACCATCAGCAGCATGCGAAGCGGCAGCGCGCGGCAGAGCGCCGCAACGCCGATGCCGGCGATCCACAAGGTCAGCGTCATCAGCGGCGACGACGCGAGCGCCATGCCGCCGAGCGCCACGCCAAACCACACGGCGCCCTGACGCGGTTTGTCGAGGCTGCGCACGAGGCCGTAAATGGCCATGGAGATGAGGGTGAGCTGGCCGACGGCCGAAGTCGTTTCATGGCCGCGCTCGGCCAGGCCAAAGCAGGCGAGCAGAATCAGCAGGGCACCGTCGGCGAGGGTGCGGCCGTAGTCGCGCGGCTCGGGTTCGCCGCCGAAAGCATACTTGAATGGCTGCACTTCGGGGCGGCGGCCGAGCAGATACGTGCCGTACCAGATGAACGTGCACGTGATGTAGAAGCACAGGCCGGTGACGATGCGGGCGGCGTCGGGCGCGTCGAGCCACGAGAAGGTGCGAATGGCGAGCGCACCGAGCCAGGAGACGAGCGGGCCGTTGTCATAGATCGGCTTGCCGGCGATGTTCGGCAGCAGCCAGTCCGAGAGCTGGCCGTGCGCCATCGTCCACATGATGCCGAAGCCGGCGGCGTCTTCGTTCTTCCACGGATCGCGACCGAACAACCCCGCCAGCACATAGATGACACAAATGGCGATCAGCAGCGAACGCGGAAGCGCGCTGGTGGCGGAGGCGGTAATGCGAACTCGTTTCATAGGCCGGACGACAGAACCGGCGCAGCGGCCGGATCGCGGAAAATCAGGGGACGAACCGGAACCGGTTCGGGGTCAAGCTCGGGGAAAACCAGAAAAGCCGACAGTATGACAGTATCCGGTCTCGCGGCGCAGACCAGAACGAAGAAAAAGGGGCAGCCTGAGCTGCCCCTTTGCAATGCTTTCCCAACGCCGGGGCGCTGCCCCTGATGCACTGGCCCGTCAAACCTGTCGGGCCCCGCATTGCGTTGTACGGCGCGTCGCCCGTGAAACTCAGGCGATCTTGCCGCCGGCGCGGTTGCCGAACTTCTGGCGGAACTTGTCCACGCGACCGGCCGTGTCCATGATGCGCTGTTCGCCGGTGTAGAAGTTGTGCGAAGCCGACGACGTTTCGATCTTCACGAGCGGGTAGGTCTTGCCATCCTTCTCGGCCGTTTCCTTGGTCTGGATCGTCGAGCGGGTGATGAATTCGAAGTCGACGCCGGGCGTCATGTCGCGGAACAGGACTTCGCGGTATTCCGGGTGGATGCCTTGTTTCATGATGTACCTTGGGTTAAGTCGGTAGCCAGTCTGCGCGGGAGAGCGTCGTCCAGCAAGATCGCCTGGAAAACTGCTCCGTCAGCCCGCTAACGCCGCCGCCGTCATTCGACTGGGAAGGCGCCAACCACTTTCCGGGTGAGAAAACGCGCATTATGCCATGAAAACCGTGAATTTCGCAAAGTTTTCATGGGGTTGCGGCGCAAGCCTGCGGCGCTCGGCAGCCCGGCGGCGCGAAGGCGGCGGGATCTTGCAGAAAATAGCGGGAAAAGAGGGCATATAGTGCCGGATATTCGTCCCGAAAGGCCGCCGGGGCGACGAAGAACGCTTCGGCGCAGACCGCGAAGAATTCCGATTCGTGCTCGGTCGCGTAAGGGTCGAGCAGCGAGGTCGAGGCAAACGCGTCCCACTGCGCGTCGGACACGTTCGCTACGTGGTGGCAGAACGCTTCATAGGCGGGGTCGAACACCTCGCACCACCCCTCTGGCGTGAGATCCCCATGCAGACGCCGCAACATCGGCGGCACGCCATCGGCTTCGCCATTCTCCATGTCGAGCTTGTGGACGAATTCGTGAATCACGACGTTATACGCGAGCACGTCGCTCGTCTGCACATCCTGCCACGACAGCAGCACCGGGCCGCCTTCCCATGCTTCGCCGCTCGCTTCCTGCGCGACGTCATGCACCACGCCGGCCTCGTCCTGCACCGTCTTGCGGATCAGGAATTCGCCCGGATACAGCACGATGCCGGTCCAGCCCCGATACAGCGCGGGCGGAAGGTTGAGGATCGGCAGGCAGGCCTGGGCGGCCACCGAGACGCACATGGCGTCGGTCAACGGCAGGTCGTGCGCGGTGGAGAATCGTTTGCTCGCGAGGAAGTCCGCAGCCAGCGCGCGCAGCCGGTCGAGCTCGTCGGCCGGACGGCAGGCGAGAAATGGCAGGGCGCCGACGACTTCGCGCCACAGCACCTCTTCGATGATGGCGCGCTGTCGCGACGGACGCAAACGGGCAAGCAGAGTCTTGAGCATGACGGGGGCGCAGCAAACGTGACGACGATAAGTGCGGCAGCGATACGGCACCGATACGGCAGCGATGGCAGGCGCCGCGAGCCGCGGATGCCACGATTCTAATTTAGGCGGTCCGGGCCGGGTGAGAGCTTCTCGTTGCGCAAGGCGGCCGTAAGGGGTGACCGTGATGCGATCGCGAGGCCATGAAAAAGCCCCGCCGGTAGGGCGGGGCGAGACGTCGGGCACAGGCCGGGCGTGTCAGCGTGTTGTCCGCTTGCCCGGCCCGTGGTTGCCGAGGCGGCGACCCGCTGTCGGCGGCGGTTCAGCGCGTGCGCATGATCGGCGCTGTCTCCCAGCGGATGGCATGAACGCCGTCGGTGTCGCCGAGCGCGGAGACGAGATGCACGAGCGCGGCGCGACGGCTGCGTTCGCAGCGCAGGACGTAGTCGAGTTCGAGCAGATAGCCGCCCGAGCGACGAATGCGCGTTGCCGATTCGGGGCTGAGTTCGTGCGCGCTCAGCGCCTGGCGCACCTTCGCGTCGATTGCCTCGGCGTTCGCGGCGAGGGCGAGCACCACCAGTCGGTATTGTGGCGATGCCGGCGCTGCAGCCGGCGCCTTGGCCGCGCGCGGCGCTGCCGGGGCGGGCGCCAGCCGGGAGCGGGTGCGACCGAACAGGGTGGGGATAAGCATTTGCAGCGTCATGGTGTCCTCCTGATGCAAGGGCCTGGGACGGCGGATGCCGGGGCTTGGCGACGTGTCGCACCCAACGCGGCCGGTGCCTCTCGCCGCTTTGCTGAGCGCAAATGGCGCATGCTCGCGATGGACGCAAGCGATGGATGGCGCGGATGGCGCGCGATGCGACACGAATTCGACGCAAGCGTCGGCAGGCTTGAGCGGCGCCGGGATCGTCGGTGAATCGGTGTGACGTACCGACAAAACACGACCGGATGCAAACAAGCTTGCCGCGCACCGGACGCGCTCAGGCGTCCGGGAGTGCTGTAATGCGGTGAAAAAGTGCGGGGAATGAACTCGGGATTCGGGATGCGCAATCCCGGATCGAGAATCCGCGATCGGGATCGCTCTCCATCGTCGCCAATGATCATGGCGCCATCGAGTTACGTCCGATCGATGCACTACCGCTGCGGTATTGGGACCGGCAGCGGCAGTCGATGATGACGACTGCGGGTTACCGGGCCAACGCCTTGTCGGTCATTGCCGACGCTTGCGTGCTACTAGAGCAACTGCCCACGGAAAACTCCGTCGTAATTGGAAAGCCGACATTGTAGCCGCTTGGTGGACGTCCGTAAAGGAATGAGGAAATGAGGGAATGAGGGAATGAGGGAATGAGGGAAACCGGGAAAGCGAGAAAGCGTCGGAAATGTGAGGGTATCGCGGCGTTTTGTCGCGAATTCGACCCGTTATTCGCCTCTCGTCCGATCATTCGACCACCTCGGCGCCCGTTCGCCGAAGTTTCTGAAGTTTCCGAGGTTTCCGAAGTGGCTCGCACCGACGATCGGCCATGTCCCGGAATGGTCCGTCAATCCGGCAGCACCTTGCCCGGATTCATCAACCCCAGCGGATCGAACGCGGCCTTCAGCGCGCGCATGAGTGCGAGTTCGACGGGCGACTTGTACTGCGCCGCCGCGTCGCGTTTGAACTGTCCGAGGCCGTGTTCCGCACTGATCGTGCCGCGATGCGCGTGAACGCTGTCATGCACGGCCGCGGTGACGCTCGCCTGGTATTGCGCAAGGAAGCGGGCGGGGTCGACGCCTTCGGGCGCCATCACGTTGTAGTGCAGATTGCCGTCGCCGAGATGGCCGAACGTCACCATGCGCGCGCCGGGGGCGATTTGCTGCACGAGCGGGTCCGTCGCGGCGATAAACGCCGGCACCTGCGACACCGGCACTGCGATGTCGTGCTTGATGTTCAGGCCCGTGGCGGACTGGGCGAGCGGAATGCTCTCGCGCAGATGCCACAGCGCGTTGGACTGCGCCAGACTGTTCGCGACGATGGCATCACGCACCACGCCCTGCTCCACGCCTGCCGCGAGCAGCCGTTCGAGCAATTCACGCGCGTGCGCTTCACTTTCGTTGTCCGAGAGTTCCAGCAGTACGGTCTGCGCGCATGGCTGCGCGAAAAGGGGGTAGCGGTGCTGCGGGAAGACTTGTGCGACCAGTCGCAGGCAGAAGTCCGACATCAGCTCGAAGCCCGTGAGCAGCGGGCCTGCCATGCGCTGCGCCAGATTGAGCAGCGCCAGGGCTTGCGCGGGACTGTCGAGCGCGGCCAGCGCCGTCATGCGAGCCATCGGCGGCGCGAACAACTTGAGCGTGGCAGCGGTGATCAATCCGAGCGTGCCTTCCGCGCCGATGAACAGATCGCGAAGGTCGTAGCCCGTGTTGTCCTTGCGCAGCCCGCGCAGCCCGTTCCACAAATCGCCTTGCGGCGTGACCACTTCCAGGCCGAGACACAGCTCGCGGGCGTTGCCGTAGCGAAGCACTGCCGTGCCGCCCGCATTCGTGGCGAGGTTGCCGCCGATCGTGCAACTGCCCTCTGCGGCGAGGCTCAGCGGGAACAGGCGGTCGGCTGCCTGCGCGGCCGCCTGGACGTCGGCGAGTACGCAGCCGGCTTCGGCCGTCAGCGTCATGTTGGCGGCGTCGACTTCGCGGATGCGGTTGAGGCGGCGCAGGCTGATCACGACTTGCCGCCCGCTCGCGTCGGGGGTCGCGCCACCGGCTAGTCCCGTATTGCCGCCTTGCGGCACCATCGGCACGCGATGCGCCACGCACAGGCGCACGAGCGCGGCGAGCTGCGGCGCGTCGGCCGGGCGCAGCACGGCGAGGGTGCGACCGGTATAGCGTTTGCGCTGGTCGACGAGATACGGGCCGGTGTCGGCGTCGTCCGTCAGCACGTGATCGCGACCGAGCAGGTCACGACAGGCCGCGAGAAAGGTGGAGGGAGGGGCGGAGCGAGGGGCGGAGGGAGGGGCGGGACGGTTCATGGCGGACTTCGAGGGTATCGGGCCGCGACAGAGGCATCGCGGCAATGGCAACAGGAACGCGCGGGATCATGCGGATCATTGTGAGGGCCTGGGCGTCGGGCGTCTGCTCCCGCACGTTGTGCGAGGCGTTCCGCGCGTTCTATTGTGCGCCGTGTCGGGCCGCCGCGGCACGCGCTTTTGCCGCACGCTTGAAGGGGCGCAGATAGAAGATCGTGGAGAAGAAGAACACGACGCACAGCGCGGTTTCGATCCAGGCGAGGGCGGCCGATGTACCGCTGTCCGTCATGCCGCGCACGACGCCTTCGGCGAAGAACAGCAGGATGAACATGCTCGACCACTGCAGCGTGTAAAGGCTGCCGCGCAGAACGCCGCGCAGCGGCAACAGCAGCAGGAGCGCCTTGAGGACGAGCCACGATCCGCCGGGGCGCAGCGGCGCGAGCCACAGTTCCCAGGCGACCGAGAGCGCGGTCAACGCCAGCAGGCTGGCGATGCCGATACCGCGCAGTGCCCCAGCAGCGGCGGGAGTCTGCGGCGTCGGTGTCGTTTGACGTCTCTCGTCTGGCGGGGCGGACTGCGCAGGGTTGGCGCGGGCGTGCGGGTCGGGCGGTGTGGCGGGCATGGGCGAGTCTCGTAGGCGGGACAACTGCGGGGACGACGTCACGTACTCGGCGCCGTGCGACGGCACGGCGCCAAGCCTCATTCTGCCAGCTTGCATGCCGCGCGCGCGAGCCGCGCGCCGAGCGCGGCGGCCAATTGACGCTCGTCTGCCGACAGAGCGTTGCCGTCGTGGGCGAAGTGCGTTGCGCCATAGGGCGAGCCGCCCGTGCGCGTGCTCGAGAGGGCGGGCTCCGTGTAGGGCAGCCCCATGACGAGCATGCCGTGGTGCAGCAGCGGGATCATCATCGAGAGCAACGTGCTTTCCTGACCGCCGTGCAGGCTGGCGCTCGACGTGAACACGCAGGCCGGCTTGCCCGAGAGCGCTCCCGAGAGCCACTGCGGCGTGGTGCCGTCGAGGAAGTACTTGAGGGCGGCGGCCATGTTGCCGAAACGCGTGGGCGAGCCGAGTGCGAGGCCTGCGCACTCTTCGAGATCGCGCAACTCCACATAAGGCGGGCCGCTGTCGGGAATGTCGGGGGCGCTGGCCTCGCACACCGTCGAGACGGCAGGCACGGTCCGCACGCGCGCCTGGGCGCCCGGCACGCTGTCGATGCCGGCGGCAATGCACTGCGCGAGTTGGGCGGTCGTGCCGTGGCGGCTGTAATACAGGACGAGAATTTCGGTCATGGGTGCGAATCGAAGTGCGGGAAGACGTGGCGGGAAGTGGCGGGAAGCGGCGGGAAGTGGCGGCGAACCTGCCCAATGCGCGCGTCTTGCGTGAAAAGCCAGCAAAAAGTGCGGGTATTATAGGGCGTTCCTACTGACGTGACGGGATGATCGGATGCCCGTCGCAACGACCGTCTCGAGTGATCTTTGACTGGAGCCCGATTTGCTCAAACCGTCCCGCATCAACTGGAACAACGTTCGCCAACTGCTGAGGTACGCGCTCGCGCGGGCGCAGGACGACCGGATTCCGCAGGTGGCGGGCAGCCTCACGTTCACCTCGATCCTCTCGATCGTACCGCTGTTTGCCGTCACCTTTGCGCTCTTCACGGCGTTCCCGATCTTCAACTCGTTTCGCGATGCGCTGCAGAGCTTTCTGCTCGAGCACCTGATGCCGGAGAGCGTGAACGCGCAGATATTCAATTACCTGAACCAGTTCGCGTCCAAGGCGAAAAGCCTGACGGCGTTTGGCCTGATCGGTTTGCTCGTCACGTCGGTGCTCACGCTGATGACGATCGAGTCGGCCTTCAACGTGATCTGGCGGGTGCCGCGTCCGCGCCCGCTCGCCCAGCGACTGCTCATCTACTGGAGTCTGCTCACGCTGGGGCCGTTGCTCTTCGGCGTGAGCCTCTCGATCAGCTCGTACATCTTCACGCAGTCGATGTCGCTCGTGAGCACGCTGCCGCCGGCCGTCGCGTCGCTGCTCAGCCTGATTCCGCTCGCGCTCACCAGCGTGGCGTTCATGCTGATGTATCTGTACATGCCGAGCTGCAAGGTGGATTGGCGCGACGCGCTCGTTGGCGGCATCGTGGCGGCGATCGCGTTCGACCTGACGAAGCGCGGCTTCGGCCTGTACATTCGCCAATTCCCCACGTATACCGCCGTCTACGGAGCGTTCGCGGCGGTGCCGATCTTCCTGTTGTGGATCTATCTGTCGTGGCTGGTGGCGTTGCTCGGTGCGACGATCACGTCGGTGCTGCCCGCACTGCGCCTCGGGCACTTTCAGTATCCGAGCTTTCCCGGCAGTGATCTGCTCGACGGACTGACGCTCATCCACCTGCTCAACCGGGACCGGGAGGCTGGGGGCGCCGGGCGCACGACGGCCGAACTGGCGCGCACGATGCGAACGAGCCTCGAACATGCGGGCGATTTGCTCATGCGGCTCGAGCGCATGGGCTGGGTGGGGCGTCTCACGATGCAGCCGCCTGCCGAGCGCTGGCTGCTCCTCGCCAATCCGAAAGCAACCACGCTGGCGCCACTTGTCGCGCAACTCGCGCTCAACGTGGACGAATTGGCCCGACAGATGGAGCGTCACGCTCTCGACGGCGCGCACGTGGCCGAGATACTGCGCGAGGGCAAGTGGAACGTGCCGCTCGCCGACGCCCTGCCGCGCGAAGTCGCGGCCTACGACGAACAAGGCGAGGGCGATGTTCGGGACAAAGCGGCCCGAGACGGCTCGGAGCGGCCCGCCACGGCAGCGGGTGGCACCGACGCCGACCAGCGCTAGAGAGATGCCGGCCCGCGCCGCGAATGCTGGAGGGCGCCGGGAATGCGGGAAGGCGGCCGGGAATGCGGGAAGGCGCCGGGAATGCGGGAAGGCTCCGGGGCACCGGAGAGGGAGATCGGCGAGCGCGACGCTCGCGCCGGCATCAACGCCTGTCGCGCACCGTCGCCGATTACAGCTTGACGCGCCCGAGGCAAATGTCGCGGAACATCACCCAGTCGCCCATCAGGCTGTAGATCGGGTGGCGAAACGTGGCTGGCCGGTTCTTCTCGAAGAAGAAATGGCCGATCCACGCGAACGCATAGCCGCAAACGACCGCCCCCGGCAGCCACCACACGTTGCCGGTGATCGCGAACGCCAGCACGCAGGCAATCACGCCCCACGAGCCGACGAAGTGCAGACGCCGGCAGATCGCGTTGCGATGTTCGCCCAGATAAAACGGATAGAAGTCCGCGAACCGATGAAACACCGGCGCGCTATCGTGCGAATCGGACATGGCAGGTCTCCTCGTTGGCGAAGGCGACGCACTCAGTGTCGCATGAATCTCACGAGCGCATCGAGCAGCGCATCCGGTTGCTCCGTCATGATCGCGTGGCCCGCATCGACGCGCTCCACCGTCACCGGCGCGCCTGCGTCCCGCAGGGCGTCGAGCAGGGGCTGTGCAGCCCGCGGCGGCGTCATCTGATCGCGTGTGCCCAGCACCGCGAGTACCGGGCACTTCACGCGCGCGGCCGCTTCCCATCCGCTGTCGTAGCCGTTGCAGGCCTCGAAGTCGGTCAGGAAGACTCTCGCGGGATTACGTCTGGCCACTCGTTCCATCAGCCGCTGGTTGCCCCCCCACGTCCAAAAGCCGGGCCCCGGCGCCGAAGGCTTGGCGGCGAGCGTGCTGTGCGACCAGGCGTTGACGAGTGCGATGGCCTCGGACTCGCGCTCGGCGGCCGCTTCGAGCAAGACGTCCGACACCTTCATCGGATACGCAGTGCCCACCAGCGCGATGCGCGACACGCGCTCGGGGTAACGTGCCGCGGCGTCCAGCGCGATCAGCGAGCCCATGCTGTGACCCACCCATGCCGCGCGGGCGACGCCGGCGGCGTCGAGCACCGCGACCACGCGATCGGCCATCTCGCCGACGGTCTTCAGTGGCTCACCGGTGCTGCGATGGTGCCCGGGCAAGTCGAGCGCGAGCACGTTCATGCCGTGGTGCGCGAGATACCGGCTTTGCAGGCCCCAAACGCTGTGGTCGTGCTGCGCGCCATGCAGGAAGACGACCGTCGGCTGCGCCGGGTCGAGCGCCTTGCCGGCGCTATAGGCGTAGACATTGTGGCTTTCGATCTCGAAATTCATGACGCGCTTCCTTTGGACGAGGTCTTGGCGGCGGCCTTCAGTCCACGCTTGAGGTCCTGGATGAGATCGTCCGGATCTTCGAGGCCGATCGACAGGCGCACGGTGCCTTCGCCGATGCCGGCGGCGGCAAGCGCTGCGGCGTCCATGCGGAAGTGAGTGGTCGACGCCGGATGAATGACGAGCGAGCGCGCGTCGCCCACGTTGGCCAAATGCGAAAACAGTTGCAGCGATTCGATGAAACGCCGGCCCGCCGCACGGTCGCCCTTCAGGTTGAAGCTGAACACCGCGCCCGCACCGCGCGGCAACAGGCGCTTGGCCAGGGCGTGGTCCGGGTGCGACGGCAATTCGGGATAGGCGACACTGTCGACCGTATCGTGGCCGGCCAGGAAGTCCACGACGCGCCGCGCGTTTTCGACATGTCGTGCCATGCGCAGCGGCAGCGTCTCGACGCCCTGCAGCAGTTGCCATGCCGCCTGAGGATGCAGGCACGCCCCGAAGTCGCGCAAGCCTTCGCGCCGCGCACGCAGCAGGAACGGTGCGACGGAATTTTCCTCGGCGAAGACCATGCCGTGAAAGCCGTCGTAGGGCTCCGTCAATTCCGGGAATTTGCCGCTTGCCTCGAAATCGAACGTGCCGCCGTCGACCAGGATGCCGCCGATCGTCGTGCCATGCCCGCCCAGGAATTTGGTGGCTGAATGATAGACGAGGTCCGCGCCATGGTCGAAGGGCCGGATGAGCCACGGCGTAGTGAACGTGCTGTCGACCAGCAGGGGCACGCCGGCGTCGTGTGCGATTTGCGCGACGCCTGGAATGTCGAGCACGTCGAGCCCCGGGTTGCCCAGCGTTTCGCCGAAGAGCAGCCGTGTCTCGGGCCGTATGGCGGCGCGCCACCCATCGAGATCGCCGGGGCACACGAACGTGGTCTCGATGCCGAAACGGCGCAGCGTGTAGTGCAGCAGATTGTGCGAGCCGCCGTACAACGCGCCCGATGCGACGATGTGCGAGCCGGCGCCCATCAGCGTGGCAATGGCGAGATGCAGGGCCGCCTGGCCACTGGCCGTGGCGATGGCGCCCACGCCGTTTTCGAGCGCGGCCATGCGCTCTTCGAAGACGGCGTTGGTCGGATTGGAGATGCGCGAATAGACGTGACCGGCGCGTTCCATATTGAACAGGGCGGCGGCCCGATCGGCGTCGGGAAAGACGAACGACGTGGTCTGATAGATCGGCGTGGCTCTGGCGCCCGTGGCCGGGTCGGGGGCCGCGCCGGCGTGCAGCGCGAGCGTGTCGAAGTGCGGTACGGACATGTCGGTGAGGGCCCTCGGAAGTTGGTTTGATGGCGGCGCGGCGGTGGCTCGGTGGCCGCTTGATGGCAGCTCGCTTTACGTGTACGGCAATCCTAGCATCACACTCGCGCATTCCGACAGGGCTTGGGCGGCCGATCCGGGAAATTGCGGCGTTGTCCGATGCCGAAGCTGGCGCGTTGTCCGAGAACGAGGTCGGAACCGGCCGGAAACCCGCGTCGCGCGGCGATGTGACCGTTGTGCGCCTTTCCTTTTCAGGCGCTTTCCGATAGCATCCTTTGAACAGGTTCCGTCGGGGAATCAGTGCGAACACACCGGCGTCGCGGCCGGTGGTGGTCCGTTCATAGCCGGTGCCCGGCAATGGTCAAGCAATCGTTCAGCGGTACGTCAGGCGGCAGCGTTCCGCCGCGTTTGCCCGAGCAACACAAAGAGGAGTGTGTGCCATGCGTGTGTCTGACATTCTGAAGGTAAAGGGCAACACCCTTTTCACCGTGACCCCGGAGACGTCGCTGGCCGATGCCGTCGATACCATGGCGGAGCACGACATCGGCTCGCTCGTGGTCATGGAATACGGCGACCTGGTGGGCATGCTCACCTTCCGCGAGATCATCAATACGATCAGCAAGAACGGCGGGACCGTCGGCGGCTCGACCATCCGCAAGATCATGGATGACCATCCGCTCACCTGCACGCCCGAGACGGATGTGAACGAAGTGCGTCGCATGATGCTCGAGCGCCACGCCCGTTACCTGCCGGTCATGGACAATCGCACGCTCATGGGCGTGATCTCCTTCTACGATGTGGCGCGCGCGGTCGTCGAGGAACAGTCCTTCGAGAACCAGATGCTCAAGGCCTACATCCGCGACTGGCCGGCCGAGGAAGCGGAAAACGCCAAGTGAGCGAGCCCAGCCAGCGCGGGGCACGCGGCGAGGGCCATCAATCACGGCTGCTGAGGCAGCGGCGCTTTGCGCCGTTTTTCTGGACGCAGTTCCTGGGCGCGATGAACGACAACGTGTTCAAGATCGCGTTCACGTCGCTTGTGACCTACCATGCGTCGCTTTTTCAGGACGTTGACGGCAAGACGGCGGCGTTCCTGATTTCGGCCATTTTCATCGCGCCGTTTCTACTGTTTTCGGCCACCAGCGGCCAGATTGCCGACAAGTGGGACAAGGCGCGGCTGATCCGTTTCGTCAAGACGCTCGAGATTGTCATCATGGCCGTGGGCGCGCTCGGTTTCCTTTGGACGAACGCGTCGCTGCTCTACGCGTGTACGTTCCTGATGGGACTGCACTCGACGCTGTTCGGGCCGGTGAAGTATGCCTATCTGCCGCAGCATCTCGCCACGCGGGAACTCGTGGGAGGCAACGGCCTGGTGGAGATGGGGACGTTCGTGGCCATCCTCATCGGCACCATCCTGGGCGGGGAGATCGCCGCGGCGGGGGCGCCGGCGTTGCCATGGCTCGGCGGCGTCTGCCTGGCGCTGGCGGCGCTGGGGCGGCTCGCGTCCGTCTGGGTGCCGCAAACACCGGCCGCGCAGCCCGATCTGCGCATCAACTGGAACCCAATCACGGAGACGTGGCGAAATCTGAAGATTGCCCGCGGCGACCGTGCCGTGTTCCAGAGCCTGCTGGGCATTTCCTGGTTGTGGTTTCTGGGGGCGACCTTCCTCGCCTCGTTCTTCAATTTTTCCCGCGACGTGCTGGGCGCTGATCCTGGCGTGGTCACATTGCTGCTCGCGATGTTCTCCGTGGGCATCGGCGCAGGCTCGCTGCTGTGCGAGCGGCTGTCGGGCGGCAAGGTGGAGATCGGGCTGGTGCCGTTCGGCTCGATCGGCATGACGGTTTTCGCCGTCGATCTTTATTTCGCCAGCCGCGGCGGCGCGGGTGGCGCTTCGTTGCAGACGGTTGCGCAATTCATTGCCGTGCCGAAGCATTGGCGAATCCTTGCGGACCTGTTCCTGCTCGCAATGTTCGGCGGCTTCTACAGCGTGCCGCTCTACGCGCTGATTCAGAGCCGCAGCGCGCCATCGCATCGCGCGCGGATCATCGCGGCCAACAATATCCTCAATGCGCTGTTCATGATCGTCTCGGCCCTCATGGCGATGGCGCTCACGCGCGCGGGCCTCACCATCGACCAACTGTATCTGGTCACCGGCATTCTCAACGCGCTGGTCGCGGTGTATCTCTACACGCTCCTGCCAGAATTCCTGATCCGATTCGTGATGTGGTTGCTGCTGCACACCGTCTACCGCATCGAGGTCGAAGGTGCGGACCGGATTCCGGACGAGGGGCCGTGCGTGCTCGTGTGCAATCACGTGAGTTTCGCGGATGCCGTGGTGATCGGCGCCTCGATTCGGCGTCCGGTGCGCTTCGTCATGGATCACCGGATCTTCCGGATGCCGGTGCTCTCGTGGTTCTTTCGCACGGTTCGCGCGATCCCCATTGCGCCGGCGCACGAGGACGCGCATACGCTCGAGCGCGCCTACGCGCAGATTTCCGGGGCGCTCGACGCCGGGGAGGTCGTCTGCATTTTCCCCGAGGGCAAGCTGACGGCGTCGGGTGACGTGCAGCTTTTCCGGCAGGGAATTCAACGTATCGTGGAGCGCACGCCGGTGCCGGTGATTCCGATGGCGCTGCGCGGCCTGTGGGGCAGCTTCTTCTCTCGCCATGGGGGCGCCGCGATGACACGTCCGTTCAAGCGCGGCATTCTGAATCGGCTGGAACTAGTCATCGGCGAGCCGGTGACGCCGGCGCAGGCCACGCCCGAAGCGCTGCGCGAGAAAGTGCTCAGGCTGCGCGGACCGTGGCCCGTGTGATGCTTCAGGGACGCTTCAGGGACGCTTCGGACGTCGCGGTATGCCGCGCCAGGCGGCGCGACCGGGCGGGATCGCTGGCATAATAGGGCTTTCCCGTCTCACCGACCCTGATCCCCGTATGTCTGGCAATACGCTTGGAACCCTGTTTACCGTCACCACTTTCGGCGAATCGCATGGCCCGGCCATCGGCTGCGTCATTGACGGCTGCCCGCCGGGAATGGCGCTCACGGAAGCCGACATCCAGGTGGAGCTGGATCGCCGCCGCCCGGGCACGTCGCGTCATGTGACGCAGCGTAACGAACCGGACGCCGTCGAAATTCTCTCGGGCGTATTCGAAGGCGTGACGACGGGCACACCCATCGCGTTGCTCATCCGCAATACCGATCAGCGCAGCAAGGACTACGGCAACATCGTGCAGACGTTCCGCCCGGGGCATGCCGATTACACCTATCTGCAAAAGTACGGCGTGCGCGACTATCGCGGCGGGGGCCGTTCGTCGGCGCGGCTGACGGCGCCGGTGGTCGCGGCCGGCGCCGTGGCCAAGAAGTGGCTCGCGCAGCGATTCGGCGTACAGGTGCGCGGCTGCATGACGCAACTCGGTGACATCGAGATTCCGCAGACGGACTGGTCACAGGTATCGCAAAACCCGTTCTTCGCCGCGAATGCAGACGTCGTTCCGCAGCTCGAAGCGTATATGGACGATCTGCGCAAAGCGGGCGATTCCGTGGGGGCGCGCCTGCGCGTCGTCGCCACCGGCGTGCCGGTGGGGCTTGGTGAGCCGCTGTTCGACCGGCTTGATGCCGATATCGCGCACGCGATGATGGGGCTGAACGCCGTCAAGGGCGTCGAGATCGGGGCGGGTTTCCGATGCGTCACCCAGAAGGGGTCCGAGCATGGTGACGAACTGACGCCGGAAGGCTTCGTCGGCAACAACGCCGGTGGCATCCTCGGCGGAATTTCGACGGGGCAGGACATCGACGTCTCCATCGCGATCAAGCCGACGTCGAGCATTCGCACGCCGCGTCGCTCGATCGATGTGACCGGACAAGCGTCGACGGTCGAGACGTTTGGTCGCCACGACCCCTGTGTCGGCATTCGCGCGACGCCGATTGCCGAAGCACTGCTGGCGCTCGTGCTGATCGATCACGCGTTACGCCATCGTGCGCAGTGCGGGGACGTGCGGGTCGGCACGCCGGTGATTGCGGCCCGCGCGCCGGAGTGAGCGCGGCGGTTTGACGCCGCGCCCGCGGCGCCAACACCCATCGACGCGCTGAACCGCGAGCGCGTCACCCCGAATGCACGCCTCGAACCAATGCGCCAGGCAACTCGTCTGGCGCTTTTTCGTTACTCCTTGCACTGCGCGATCGGTTGCTCGTCCTTCGCGGTGTAGACCGTGCCCTCCGGTCCTTTGCTCCACCACACGAGCGTGCGCCCCACGTGCTTCTCGCCGCTCGCAGCTCGCGCGGGCTTGAGGATCTCGCGTTTGCCCATCCAGTAGAACGTCACGTTGCCGCCGAGGTCGCGATCGTCGTAGACGACCACGGCAACGTGCCGGTTGTCGCAAAGGTAACTCACAGTCTTCGCTTGCGCCCAGCCGTAAGCGAGCGAGAGGGCGCCCGCGAGGACCACGCCCGGCAGCCATACGGAAGATACGGAAGTTCTCGGCATCATGCCTCCTTGCGTCCAGTCGTGAATTCGGCGCCGGATCGACACGGACCGAGCCAGCCGCCGGCGCCATGGGCTGGGCACCATTGAAAACCGCCGGACGGGCCGGCGGTCGGTTCCTGCATCACATGTTCGGGTAATTCGGCCCGCCGCCGCCTTCGGGCGTAACCCACACGATATTCTGCGTCGGGTCCTTGATGTCACACGTCTTGCAGTGCACGCAGTTCTGCGCGTTGATCTGCAGGCGCTCGGAGTCGTCGTCGTTCTTCACGAACTCGTACACGCCCGCCGGGCAATAGCGCTGCTCGGGCCCCGCATACTCGGCCAGATTGATGCCCACCGGCACGCTCGGATCCTTGAGCGTCAAATGCGCCGGCTGGTTCTCCTCGTGGTTGGTGTTCGAGATGAAGACCGAAGAGAGGCGGTCGAATGTCAGCTTGCCATCCGGTTTCGGATAGACGATCGGCTGGCATTGCGCCGCCGGCAGCAAGCACTCGTAGTCCGCCTTCTTGCGGTGGATGGTCCACGGCATCTTGCCGCCGAGCAGTTTCTGCTCGATGCCCGTCATGATCGTCGCGACGGTCAATCCCTTCTTGAACCATTGCTTGAAGTTGCGGGACTTGTTCAGCTCTTCGTGCAGCCACGATTGCTCGAACGCGGCCGGATACGCCGTGAGTTCGTCACGTTGGCGATCGGCGGCAAGGGCGTCGAATGCGGCGTCCGCGGCCAGCATGCCGCTTTTGATCGCGGCGTGGCTGCCCTTGATGCGGCTCACGTTGAGGAAACCGGCTTCGCAACCAACGAGTGCCCCGCCCTTGAAGACGAGTTTCGGCAATGCGAGCAGGCCGCCGGCCGTGATGGCGCGCGCGCCATACGAGATACGCTTGCCGCCTTCCAGGAAGTGACGAATCGAAGGGTGCGTCTTGTAGCGCTGGAACTCCTCGAACGGCGACAGGTACGGGTTGCTGTAGTCCAGGCCGACGATGAAGCCCACGGCCACCTGGTTGTTCGACAGGTGATAGAGGAACGAGCCGCCGTAGGTGTCGGCCTTGAGCGGCCAGCCGGCCGTATGCACGACGAGGCCTTCCTTGTGCTTGGCCGGATCGATCTCCCACAGTTCCTTGATGCCAAGACCGTAGGCCTGCGGATCGCGCCCCTCGTCGAGATTGAACTTGCGCATCAACTGGCGGCCGAGACTGCCGCGCGCGCCTTCGGAGAAGATCGTGTACTTGGCGTGCAGCTCCATGCCAAGCTGGAAGTTCTCAGTCGGCTCGCCGTTCTTGCCGACGCCCATGTTGCCCGTGGCCACGCCCATGACCGCGCCGTTCTCGTCATAAAGCACTTCGGCGGCGGCGAAGCCCGGGAAGATTTCAACGCCGAGCGCTTCGGCTTGCTGGCCGAGCCAGCGCACCACGTTGCCCAGGCTGATGACGTAGTTGCCATGGTTCTGGAAGCAGGCCGGCAGCAGCCACGAGGGCGTGGCAGTCGCGCCGTTCTCGGTGAGGAACAGGAAGCGGTCTTCGACGACGGGAGTGTCGAGCGGTGCGCCCAGCGCCTTCCAGTCGGGGATGAGTTCGGTGAGCGCGCGGGGATCCATGACCGCGCCGGACAGGATGTGAGCGCCGATTTCCGAGCCTTTTTCCAGCACACACACGGAAATTTCCTTGCCCGCTTCCTGCGCGCGTTGCTTCAAACGGATAGCCGTGGACAGGCCGGCCGGGCCGCCGCCGACCACGACGACGTCATACTCCATCGACTCCCTCGGGCCGTACTGCTCGAGCAGCTTGGGATCCATTGATGCTCCTGTTATAAACGTTAGAATTCGTGGGTGCGGCCATTTTCCGGGAATGG
Organism: Pandoraea sp. CB10b_02; assembly: GCF_002216225.1. Taxonomy (NCBI): domain Bacteria; kingdom Pseudomonadati; phylum Pseudomonadota; class Betaproteobacteria; order Burkholderiales; family Burkholderiaceae; genus Pandoraea; species Pandoraea sp. CB10b_02. Next base: position 44,032 of record NZ_NJGW02000005.1, on the reverse strand, counting down.
GGAACACCTCGCAACCGCATATTAATAGCACGATCGTTCGGTTTGGTAGGTAGGAAGCTCTAGCGACACGCTTCGGGTCGCGCCGGCGTTCATTGCCCGTTCGGGCATGAGGGGGAGGAGATGGGGCGTTCGCTGAATCTGGAAGGCAAGGTGGCGATGGTGACGGGGGCGTCGAGCGGCCTGGGCATGCAGTTTGCCAAGGTGCTGGCGCAGGCGGGGGCCAAGGTGGTGCTGGCGAGTCGCCGCGTGGAGCGGCTCAAGGAACTGCGCGCGGAGATCGAGGCGCAGGGGGGCGCCGCGCATGTGGTGCCGATCGACGTGACCGACTACGACAGCATTCGTGCCGGGGTGGCACATGCCGAGACCGAAGCCGGAGCCATCGACATCCTCATCAACAATTCCGGGGTGTCCACCCAGCAGCGTCTGGTCGACGTCACGCCGCAGGAGTACGACTACGTGCTCGATACGAACACGCGCGGCGCGTTTTTCGTGGCGCAGGAAGTCGCCAAGCGCATGATCCGGCGCGCGAAAGGCGACCCGCAGCGGCAGCATCGCATCGTCAACGTGGCGTCGGTGGCCGGGCAACGCGCGATTTCCATGCTCGGCGTGTACTGCCTCAGCAAGGCGGCGGTCATTCATATGACGCGCGCGATGGCGCTGGAGTGGGGGCGCTTCAATATCAACGTGAACGCGCTATGCCCCGGCTATATCGACACTGAGATCAATCACGAGCACTGGCAGACGGAGGCCGGGCGCAAGCTCGTGCAGATGCTGCCGCGTCAGCGGGTGGGTGAGCCCAGTGATCTCGATGGGTTGATTCTTCTTCTGGCCTCGGACGATTCTCGATTCATCAACGGATCGATCATGACCATCGACGACGGACTGGCCGTGAGCTGAACGCGCCGCGCCGTCTGGCGAGGACATTTGCGCAGTTGCGCAGGCTCGCTACGGCGCGGCAATCCGGGATTGTCCGAGGCAGTCAGCGCCGCGACGACGAGCGCATAATTTGTCGATGTTCACGGGATCGTGAGGGCGTCGCGTTGACGTCGGATCCCGAATCATCTTGAGGACACCATGCGTAATCTAGGCTGGCGGGGGCTCGTCGGAGTCGCGCTTGCCCTCGCCGCAACTGCGCTGCCCGTCGCCGCGCAACCTTACAAGGCCGAATACTCGCTGTCGATCGTGCCGGACGCCGGCACCCCCTGGGGCAAGGGCACGCAGCTCTGGGCCGAGATGGTGCGCGAACGCACGCGCGGTCGTATCAATATCCGGCTGCACCCGGGCGCCGCGCTCGTCGGCGGCGACCAGACGCGCGAATTCTCCGCACTGCGTCAGGGTGTGATCGACATCGCCGTCGGCTCGACGATCAACTGGTCGTCGGCCATTCCCGAGTTCAACGTCTTTTCGCTGCCGTTCCTGCTGCGCGGCTATCGCTCGCTCGACGCGCTCACGCAGGGCGACGTCGGACGCGAATTGTTTCGTCGCGTGGAAGAGCAGGGCGTCGTGCCGCTTGCATGGGGCGAGAACGGCTTTCGGCAACTGAGCAATTCGCGCCGCCCGATTCGCACGCCCGAGGACATGCGCGGCCTGCGTTTTCGCGTCGTCGGTTCCCTGCTGTTCAACGATATCTTCACCGCGCTCGGTGCCGTGCCGGCGCAGATGACGTGGAACGAGGCGTTTCGTGCGCTGCGCGCGCGCAAGATCGATGGTCAGGAAAACCCGATCACGATTTACAACAACGTCAGACTCGATACGGTGGGACAGCGCTACATCACCGTGTGGGATTACGTTGCCGACCCCATCGTCTTCGTCGTGAACCGGCAGGTGTGGGACAGTTGGTCGCCGCAGGATCGCGACATCGTGCGCGAGGCGGCGGTGGAGGCGGCTCGCTTCGAAGTCACCCTCGCGCGCGAGGATCTGCTGAGCAGCGGGCGCGGCATGTGGGAGGACCTGGAGGCGCGCGGCGTGAAGGTGACGAGGCTCACGCCGGAGCAGCGCCAACGTTTCGTGGACGCGACGCGACCCGTCTATACCAAATGGAAGGCGCTGGTCGGCCGCGATCTGGTCGAGAAGGCCGAAGCCGCGGTGAGGGACGAGTCGGCAACGGGCAAGCCACAGGCGCTCAACGGTCGGTAAGGCGATCGGCGAGGGCGGATCGGTCTTCGGATATTTCCGATCCCCCCGCTCATCACATCCGAAATGCGCCGGCTGGCGCACATCGAACGAGTTCAGGCGATACACTTTCATCCCATGACGTCCGGCCGGTGCAGGTCGCGGCGTCGGTTTTCAACATGGGGATTCGAAGTGTCGTCACACTACAAGGAAGTTTTTCGCATGCGCATGCCGATTCGCTGGGGCGATATGGATGCGTTCGGGCACGTCAACAACACCGTGTACTTCAGGTACATGGAGCAGGTGCGTATTTCGTGGCTGGAGTCGCTCAATATTGCTTCGGAAGAGAGCGCCACGGGCGAAGGGCCGGTCATCATCAACGCCGGCATGACGTTCCTGCGGCAGTTGCGCTACCCGGGAGACATCGATTGCCGCATGTTCGTCGGCGAGCCGGGGCGAAGCAGCATCGATACGCGCTTCGAGCTGCGCCGGGCCGATACGCCCGACGTGCTTGTTGCGCAGGGTAACGCCAAGATCGTTTGGGTGAACTACAAGGAGGAGAAATCAGTGCCGCTGCCCGACGGCGTGCGCGCGCTCATGTCGTGAAGCGGCGCGCCGCGCGTCTCAGTTGCCGAGCAGGCGCTGGACAAGCTCGGTGGCCGTGCCCGCGCCATATTTCTGCATGAGGCGCGCGCGGTAGATGTCGACCGTGCGCGGGCTGATGTCGAGGATCTTGCCGATCTGCTTGCTGGTCTTGCCTTGCACGAGTTGGGCCGCGATCTCCCGCTCGCGGGCGGTGAGGGCCACGGCAACGCGGCGTGTGGCCGAGATGTCCTCGAACGTCCACAAGCCTGCCGCGTGCGGATCGTGTACGTCGAGCGAGCGGCCCGTGACGTGGCACCAGAACAGTTCGCCGTTGGCGCGGCGCATGATGCGCTCGTCGGAATAGACGCCCTGCGAGCTCATGATCGGCGGGATCCGCTCGCCGATGCGCTCGAACTCCTTGGGCGACGGGTAGAGCACCTGGAACGACTGGCCGATGAGCGCCTCGGGCTCGTAGCCGAAGATCTTGCCAAGCTGTCGGTTGCAATCTTCGATGATACGCTGGCGCGAGATCACCAGACCGACCGGCGCGATGTGAAAAGCTGTCTGATAGTCGAACGTCGGCATGGGGGCAGGGCGGATCGGGTCGGGCCCCGCGCGAGCGCGGCGCGTGCCGCGGCCGGTGCACGGGAAGATATGTAATTTCACGTATTGTGCCCCATTTGGGCGCCACCGTAAGCTCTACGATTGCACCGGGCGCGCGTCCGCGGCGTCTCGCGGTTCGGCGCGAGCCTTGCAATGCGTGAGAGCGCGGCATAATTTCAATTCTCAACCGAGGGAAAGGGACAAACGATGAACAAGGTATACGCCAGCGCCAAGGAGGCGCTCGCCGGCGTCGTCGCAGACGGGCAAACGCTCGCCGTCGGCGGCTTCGGCCTGTGTGGCATTCCGGAGGCCCTGATCGCCGCGCTGCGCGACTCGGGCGTCAAGGGGCTTACCTGCATCAGCAACAACGCCGGCGTGGACGGTTTCGGCCTGGGCCTGTTGCTCGAGACGCGCCAGATCAAGAAGATGATTTCGTCATACGTCGGCGAGAACAAGGAGTTCGAGCGCCAGTATCTGGCCGGCGAGCTCGAGCTCGAATTCACGCCTCAGGGCACGCTCGCCGAGAAGCTGCGCGCCGGCGGCGCGGGCATTCCCGCATTCTTCACGAAGACCGGCGTGGGCACGGTAGTGGCCGAAGGCAAGGAAACGCGTGAGTTCGACGGCGAGACGTATGTCATGGAACGCTCGCTGCGCGCCGATGTCGCGTTGGTGAAGGCTGCCAAGGCCGACCGCGCCGGCAACCTCGTATTCAACCGCACCGCCCGCAACTTCAATCCGGTGGCCGCCATGGCCGGCAAGATCACGATTGCCGAAGTGGAAGAACTGGTCGAGACCGGTTCGATCGATCCGGACGACGTGCACCTGCCGGGTATCTTCGTGCAGCGCATCGTGGTGAACGCGCATCCGGAAAAACGCATCGAACAGCGCACGGTACGTGCCAAGTAAGCCGCCGAGAACAAGGAGATAGTCATGGCATGGAATCGTGATGAAATGGCCGCGCGCGCGGCGCGCGAGCTCGAAGACGGCTTTTACGTGAACCTTGGCATCGGTTTGCCCACGCTCGTGGCCAACCATGTGCCCGAAGGCATGGAAGTCTGGCTGCAGTCGGAGAATGGCCTGCTCGGTATCGGCCCGTTCCCGACCGAAGACGAAGTCGACGCCGACATGATCAACGCCGGCAAGCAGACGGTGACGACGCTGCCGGGTTCGTCGATCTTCTCGTCGGCCGACTCGTTCGCCATGATTCGCGGCGGCCACATCAACCTGGCGATTCTCGGGGCGATGCAGGTGAGCGAAAAGGGTGACCTCGCGAACTGGATGATCCCGGGCAAGATGATCAAGGGCATGGGCGGCGCGATGGATCTCGTCGCCGGCGTGGGCCGCGTGGTCGTGCTCATGGAGCATGTAGCCAAGGGCGATGCGCACAAGATCCTCAAGAACTGCGATTTGCCGCTGACCGGCGTTGGCGTGGTCAACCGCATCATCACCGATCTGGGTGTGATCGACGTGACGCCGGATGGCCTGAAGGTCGTCGAACTGGCGCCGGGTGTGACGAAGGAAGAAATTACGCAGAAGACCGGGGCGCCGCTCGACACGAGCGCTGTCTGATGCCGGAGTGTGTTTCGGCGCGCTTCGGTGCGCCTTGGTAATACGTCGTCGGCCACCTCCACGCGCGGGGGGCGGTCGGCCGAGTGTCTTGCTGAGCGTTGCGGGGCCGTTGAACCCGGCGACGTGTGGAGGTCGAAACGGGCGGGGTTTCCCCGCCCGTTTCGTTTTTCCGGCGCCGCGTATTGTCGCGCGCGACTGCGCGCTATGTGTGATATTGCGCGCTATTGCGTGTTATTGCGTGTTATTGCGCGTCATTGCCTTACCAGGCCCGTGGCGCCCGGCGGACACGCCTGGCGGGCCTGGATGGCTGTTGCTGCCTGATGTGCTGTTTGCGTTGATTGCGCTGACGGCACTTATTGCACTTATTGCACTTATTGCGCCACCCAGCCGCCGTCCATGTTCCAAGCGACGCCGCGCACCTGGTCGGCGGCTTCGCTGCACAGGAAAACGGCCAGCGCACCCAATTGCTGGGGCGTGACGAAATCGCCCGATGGCTGCTTCTCGCCGAGCAGCGAGCGCTTGGCCGCCTCGCTGGAGAGGTGCTCGCGCGCCGCGCGATCGTCGATCTGTTTCTGAACGAGCGGCGTGAGCACGAAGCCCGGGCAAATGGCGTTGGCCGTCACACCGGTCTGCGCATTTTCGAGCGCCGTCACTTTGGTCAGTCCGACGATGCCATGTTTGGCCGCCACATACGCCGACTTGCCCGCAGAGCCCACGAGCCCGTGGGCCGACGCGATATTGATGATTCGTCCCCAGTTGCGCATGCGCATGCCCGGCAGCGCGAGGCGCGTAGTGTGGAATGCCGACGTGAGGTTGATCGCGATGATCGCGTCCCATCTTTCCGTCGGAAAATCCTGAATCTGCGCAACGTGCTGAATACCGGCATTGTTCACGAGAATGTCCACGCCGCCGAACTCCGATTCGGCATATTGCATCATGGCCTCGATCTCGCTCGCCCGGCTCATGTCGGCGCCGTGATAGCCGATGCTCACGCCCGTGTGACCCGCTTTCGCCGCCGCGTCGGCGATGGCTCTGCGCGCGCCCTCGGCGTCGCCGAAACCGTTCGTGATGAGCGAGGCGCCCTGGGCCGCCAGCGCCTGTGCCATGCCCAGACCGATGCCGCTGGTCGAGCCGGTCACGAGGGCGATTTTTCCTTTCAGCATTGCGTCGTCTCCGTGCGGATGAGGTGTGGGAAAAGCGTTTGAAATTGCTGAGTAGCACCGCGGACTGCGGTTTGATGCGGCTCATGAGTGGCCTCATTCTAGCTTACGGTTTGCGGCAGGCGCGGTAGAATTCGGGTCTGGAAACCGATCCGATGAGTCCGCCATGCCGAGCCACGTGCCCCGTCTGTCAAGCGTTCAGTGTCTGAGTCCGTCGGGGCTGCATCGCATGGCATATGCGGAGTGGGGCGATCCCGGCAATCCGCGCGTTCTGGTGTGCGTACACGGCCTCACGCGTTGCGGCCGCGACTTCGACGCGCTCGCGCAGGCGTTCGCGAACGATTACCGCGTTGTATGCCCGGACGTGGTCGGGCGGGGGCAGTCGGAATGGTTGCGCAACCCCGCCGGCTACGCCGTGCCGCAGTACGTCGCGGACATGGTGACGCTGATCGCGCGGCTGGGCGTTGCGTCGGTGGACTGGTTCGGCACCTCGATGGGCGGGCTGATCGGCATGGGGCTCGCGGGCCTGCCGCAGACGCCGATCCGCAACATGCTGCTCAACGACGTCGGTCCTCACATCGATGCCGGGGCGCTGGCGCGCATCGGACAGTATGTCGGCATGCCAAAGCGCTTTGCGTCGATGGACGAGGCGGCGGATTATCTGTGGTCGATCTCGTCGGCCTTCGGCCCGCATACGCCGCAGGAGTGGCGCGCGTTGTGCGAGCCGTTGGTCAAGGCCGATGGCGACGGATTTGTGTTGCGTTACGATCCTGCCATCGGCGCGGCGTTTACGGCCATTTCACCCGAGGCCGTGGCGGCCGGCGAGGCGATGCTCTGGGCATCGCTCGCGGCGTTTGGCGGACGCACGCTCGTGGTGCGCGGCGAGCAGTCGGACCTGCTCTCGCGCACCACGATGCAACAGATGCTCGCGCACGCGCAACACGCGCGCGCCGTGGAAATACCCGGCGTGGGACACGCGCCGACGTTCGTGCATGCGGATCAGATCGAGATCGCACGCCGTTTTTTTGACGGATATGCCGACTGACGGGCGCCCCAGGGGCATCGCAGGGCAGGTCCGGAATTCGAAGAACACGAGGAGTCTTACATCATGGCAGTACAACGTTTCTACGTCGAAAAGCGCTGGTCGGACATGGCGGTGCACAATGGCACCGTCTATCTGGCCGGGCAGACGCCCGATGACCGCAGCCAGGATATGGCCGGACAGACGCGTCAGGTTCTCGCGCACATCGACCGCCTGCTCGCCGAAGCGAACAGCGACAAGTCGTTGATTCTCTCGTGTCAGATCTTCATCTCCGACATGAAGTACTTCGGTGAAATGAATCAGGTGTGGGACGAGTGGGTGCCGGCCGGCAATGCGCCGCCGCGCGCCACGGTGCAGGCGGCGCTTGCCGATCCTGCCATGCTCGTTGAAATCGTGGTCGTGGCAGCGCAGCGCGATAGCTGAGCGCGACGACCGCTTCATCCGGGGTGCCTGGCGCCCCGTGTTCCGACATGAACCAACATCAAGCACCGACATCCGCTGGCGCGAATGCCACATCGGCGACCGGTGCCTCGGATCCGGCGCCGGCTGTGGCCGAGGCTGCGTTGCCGGCCACGCTCGACGACGCGCTCGCCTTCGCCGCGACGCTGTGCGAGGACCATGTGCTTTCGTCCGGCGAGCCGATCATGGCGCATGCGCGTGGCATGCTCGCGATTCTCGACACCCTGCGCGTGGACGAAGCCACGCATCAGGCTGCCGCGCTCTTCTGCGCCGTCGAATTTCTCCCCGATCCGCAGGCGACGCTGACGCAGAAGTTCGGCGCCGAAGTCGCAGCGCTGGTGATCGACGTGCGCAAGCTGCAACGCCTTTCGGGAGCGGGCTCGCGCGCGGCGCAAGCCATGCCGTCAGACGGGCGCGATCGCGACGCGGTCGCCGAGCGCAAGTCGCAGGTCGAGGGCCTGCGCAAGATGCTGCTCGCCTTCGCGCAGGACATCCGGGTCGTGATGATCCGCCTCGCCTCGCGGCTCCAGTCGCTGCGGTGGTATGCCGCGCAAAAGAAGGCGCCGCCGGAGGACATGCCGCACGAGGTGCTGGAGATCTATGCGCCGCTTGCCAACCGTCTCGGCATCTGGCAACTGAAGTGGGAGCTCGAGGATCTCGCGTTCCGCTTCCTGGAGCCGGTGACCTACAAGCAGATCGCCAAGCTGCTCGAAGAAAAACGCGCCGAGCGACAGTCGTTCATCGAGAGCGCGATCCAGCGGCTTCAGGACGAGCTCGCGCGTGCGGGCGTGAAGGCCGAAGTGTCCGGGCGGCCGAAGCACATCTACAGCATCTGGAAGAAGATGCGCGGCAAGGCTGTCGATTTCGCGGAACTGTACGACGTGCGCGCGTTTCGTGTGATCGTCGACGACATCAAGGCGTGCTATACGGTGCTGGGCATCGTACACAATTTGTGGCAGCCGATTCCGAAGGAGTTCGACGATTACATCTCGCGTCCGAAGCCGAACGGCTACAAGTCGCTGCATACGGTGGTGATCGGCGATGACGGGCGCGCGTTCGAAGTGCAGATTCGGACGCACGAGATGCACCACTTCGCCGAATACGGCATTGCCGCGCACTGGCGTTACAAGGAGGCCGGGCAGCGCGGCTATGGCGGCGCCTTTGCCGCCAACGAGGCATACGACGAGAAGATCGCGTGGCTGCGCCAGTTGCTCGCGTGGAAGGACGACGTGGCAGACACGGTCGGCACCGAGGCGACGGCCGAACCGTGGGAGCAGCTCAAGCGTGCGACCATCGACGATCATATCTACGTGCTCACACCGCAAGCGCGTGTCATTGCGCTGCCGCAGGGCGCCACGCCCGTCGATTTTGCCTACCACCTGCACTCCGAGCTGGGGCACCGCTGTCGCGGCGCGCGTGTGGACGGCGCCATGGTGCCGCTCAATACGCCGCTGCAGAACGGGCAGACGGTAGAGATCATCACGGTCAAGCAGGGCGGGCCGTCGCGTGACTGGCTCAATGCGCAACTCGGGTACTTGCAGAGTCATCGGGCGCGGCAGAAGGTGCGGCAGTGGTTCAATGCCGTCGATCTCGAGGAGACGATCGCCAACGGGCGAACGCTTATCGACAAGACGCTGCAGCGCGAGGGCAAGACGTCGGTCAACCTCGAGGAGCTGGCCGCGCGGCTCGGTTTTCGCACGCCGGACGATCTCTATGCGTCCGTTGCGAAGGACGAGTTCAGTCTGCGGCATGTCGAGCAGGCGCTTTCGGGCAACCTACCGGGACCGGAACCACGCGATGAGGACACGCTCGTCGCGAAGAAGAGTCTCGATACCAGTGTTACGCAGGGTGCCAAGAGCGGGGTGCTGGTGGTTGGCGTTGGGGCGCTGCTCACCCAGTTGGCCAAATGCTGCCGGCCGGCGCCGCCCGACCCGATCGTGGGTTTCGTCACGCGGGGCAAGGGGGTGTCGATTCACCGCCAGGACTGCGCCAGCTTTCAGGCGATGAAGGCGCGCGCGCCCGAGCGGGTGATTCAGACCGCCTGGTCCGGCGACGTGCTCGAAGGCCGTGGCGTGGCGGCGTATCCGGTGGACATCCAGATCGAGGCGATTGACCGTCAGGGGCTGTTGCGCGACATCTCCGAAGTCTTTTCGCGCGAGAAGCTCAACGTGACGGGCGTCAGCACGCAGTCGCGCGGGCAGCAGGCGTTCATGCAGTTCACCGTCGAAGTGCGCGACGGAGGGCAGTTGCAGCGGGCGTTGGCTCAGCTCAACGGGGTGTCGGGCGTGGTCTCGTCGCGTCGGCGATAAGGGGGGGCACGCCCGCGGCAGGAAGGCACGGGACGCCAGCACCGAGCGCGCACGCGGGCGGGCGTTGGTCGGTGCGGCGTTTGCGCATCGACTGACACCGCCATCGCGCCGAGATCGTTGATTGACGCGGTTTTTCGTCGGCGGGCACAATAATCGCTTGGCGATTCGCGGGAATCTTGCTAGAATCTCGTTTTCTTGCAGTAGGCTCGTAGCTCAGCTGGTTAGAGCACCACCTTGACATGGTGGGGGTCGTTGGTTCGAGTCCAATCGAGCCTACCAACGAATTTGATGCATTACAGTCCGCGAGACCCCGCAGACACAGGCGTTGGAAAAACACACATGTTGAAGACCGCCCGAACTTTCACAGTGGTGAAGGTGCGACGCTAAGTCGAGGGTGTTTTTCGTCTGGATGCTAGGAATGAAGAGACGGCCTCGACGACAGTCGAGGCCGTTTTTTTTCGTGGTTTGCCGCGTGGCGTGGGCCGCGCGTGACGTTTTAGCGCATGGGAGTGCGACATGATTTCGGTACGTTTGCCTGACGGTTCGCAACGCCAGTACGAAGCCCCGCTCACGGTGGCGCAAGTCGCCGGCTCGATCGGCACGGGGCTGGCCAAGGCCGCACTCGCCGGCCGCGTCGACGGCAAGCTGGTCGATACGTCCTATCTGATCGATCGCGACGTGAGTCTCGCTATCGTCACGGACAAGGACGCCGACGGTCTCGACATCGTTCGTCACTCCACGGCGCACTTGCTCGCCTATGCCGTCAAGGAGCTGTTCCCGGAGGCGCAGGTCACGATCGGCCCTGTGATCGAGAACGGTTTCTATTACGACTTCTCGTTTCACCGCCCGTTCACGCCGGAAGACCTCGAAGCCATCGAGAAGAAGATGCACGAACTGGCGAAGAAGGATGAGCCGGTCACGCGCGAAGTGCTCTCGCGCGACGACGCCGTGCGCCTGTTCCTGTCGATGGGCGAGAAGTACAAGGCGGAAATCATCCAGTCGATTCCCGCCAACGAAGAGATTGGCCTGTACCGCGAAGGCAAGTTCGTCGATCTTTGCCGGGGCCCGCACGTCCCGTCGACGGGCAAGCTCAAGGTTTTCAAGCTGATGAAGGTGGCCGGCGCCTACTGGCGCGGCGACGCGAAGAACGAACAGCTCCAGCGCATCTACGGCACGGCCTGGACGAAGAAGGAAGATCAGGACGCTTATCTGCATATGCTCGAGGAAGCCGAGAAGCGCGATCACCGCAAGCTCGGCCGCGCACTCGACCTGTTCCATATGCAGGAAGAGGCGCCGGGTCTCATCTTCTGGCACCCGAAGGGCTGGACGCTCTGGCAGCAGATCGAGCAGTACATGCGCCGCGTCTACCGCGACAACGGCTACCAGGAAGTGAAAGGGCCGCAGATCCTCGATCGCTCGCTGTGGGAGAAGTCGGGCCATTGGCAGAACTACAAGGACAACATGTTCACGACGGAGTCGGAAAGCCGCGCCTATGCGCTCAAGCCGATGAACTGTCCCGGCCACGTCCTGATTTTCAATTCGGCGCTTCACAGCTACCGCGACCTGCCGCTGCGCTACGGCGAATTCGGTCAGTGCCACCGCAATGAGCCGTCGGGGGGCCTGCACGGGCTGATGCGCGTTCGTGGCTTCACGCAGGACGATGGCCACATCTTCTGTACGGAAGACCAGATTCTCGAGGAGTGCGTGAACTACACGGCGCTGTTGCATGCCGTGTACAAGGATTTCGGCTTCACGGACATGATCTACAAGGTGGCCACGCGTCCGGAGCACCGAGTCGGTTCCGATGAAAACTGGGACAAGGCCGAGTTTGCGCTGATGGAATCGCTGCGCCGTTCGGGCTGCGAGTTCGAGATCGCCGAAGGCGACGGGGCGTTTTACGGTCCGAAGATCGAGTACACGCTGAAAGACGCCCTCGGTCGCCAGTGGCAGTGCGGCACGATGCAGGTCGATTTCTCGATGCCCGAGCGCCTCGACGCCGAATATGTGGCCGAAGACAACAGCCGCAAGCGCCCGGTCATGCTGCACCGCGCCATCCTGGGCTCGTTGGAGCGGTTTATCGGGATTCTGATCGAGCACCATGCTGGTGCAATGCCCGCCTGGCTGGCGCCGGAGCAGGTAATCGTGATGAATGTGTCCGAAAAAACGGCCGATTACGCCCAGGAAGTGACGAAAAAGTTGAAAGAACAAGGGCTTAGGGCTCGGAGCGATTTGCGCAACGAGAAAATTAGCTATAAAATACGCGAGCACTCCTTGCAGAAAGTTCCTTATCTGGTTGTGGTGGGGGACAAGGAGCAGGAGGCGAATACGGTAGCCGTGCGTGCCCGTGGCGGCGTGGATCTGGGCGTTATGCCCGTTGACGCGCTCATCGAACGCCTTGCGCAAGAGTGCGCATCGTTCCAATAACGCCTGTCGGACAGCGCGGCTAAATTTTTGACTTTTTTCGAGGATAAGCAACATCGCTACCGATAAGTCGCATCGCATCAACGGCGAAATTACTGCGCCCGAAGTGCGTCTAACCGGGGTCGACGGTGAGCAGCTCGGCATCGTGAAACTTGCCGAGGCTTTCCGTCTGTCCGAAGAAGCTGACGTCGATCTGGTGGAAATCGCGCCGCAGGCGCAGCCGCCGGTGTGCCGCCTGATGGACTACGGCAAGTTCAAGTATCAGGAACAGAAGAAAGCGCACGAGAACAAGCTGAAACAGAAGGTTGTTCAGATCAAGGAAGTCAAGTTCCGGCCTGGCACCGACGACGGCGACTACAACGTCAAGTTGCGCAATCTGAAGCGGTTCCTCGAAGACGGCGACAAGACCAAGATCACGCTGCGTTTCCGCGGCCGTGAGATGGCTCACCAGGAAATCGGCGCCCGAATGCTGGAACGCCTGAAGACTGATCTCGAAGAGTTCGGTCAGCCGGAACAGATGCCGAAGATGGAAGGCCGCCAGATGATCATGGTCATCGCGCCGAAGAAGAAGTAATGCCGCGGCGGTGTCGAACGACGCCGCCGGGCAGCAAGGAATTGCCGTCGCGTCCCGCGAGGGGGCGGCAGCGATACAGGGTGCGGTTCGGCCCTGAATATAAGTGATCCCAGGTCCTGCAAGGGGCGCGATTTTGGCGCCACACCTGCGATCATGTTAAAAACCTCGGAGTTTTTCATGCCCAAGATGAAAACCAAGAGCGGTGCCAAGAAGCGCTTTCGCGTGCGTCCTGGCGGTACCGTCAAGCGTGGTCAGGCCTTCAAGCGTCACATTCTGACGAAGAAGACCACCAAGAATAAGCGTCACCTGCGCGGTGCCGTCGGCGTTCACGAGTCTGATCTGAACTCCGTGCGTGCAATGCTGCCCTTCGCTTAAACCCCGACTTAGATAGGAGAGAAACATGCCTCGAGTCAAACGTGGGGTCACCGCACGGGCCCGCCATAAGAAAGTCATCGCTGCAGCCAAGGGTTTCCGCGGCCGTCGCAATAACGTCTTCCGCATCGCCAAGCAAGCGGTCATGCGCGCCGGGCAATACGCCTATCGCGATCGCCGCAACAAGAAGCGCGTGTTCCGCGCCTTGTGGATTGCGCGTATCAATGCAGGTGTGCGTCAGCACGGCATGACCTACAGCGTGTTCATCGCTGGTCTGAAGAAGGCCTCGATCGAACTCGACCGCAAGGTGCTGTCCGACATGGCCATCAACGACAAGCCGGCGTTTGCCGCGATTGTCGCCCAGGTGAAAGCCGCCGTCGCAGCCTGAAGCTGTCATTAGCGTATAGCGCGTTTTACCGCGCGCCATTCGCCAGGAGGGGGCTCTCATCGGAGCCCCCTTTCGTTTTTCGCTGGTCTTTTCGCTAGCTTTTTCGCTTGTACACGCGGCCGTTCGGACCGCCCAACTTGAGCCTGTAGCATATGGATCTGGAACTTATCGTCAGCGAAGCGCAGCGTGCATTCGCCGCCGCTCCCGACGCCGCCGCGCTGGAAAACGAGAAAGCGCGCTTTCTCGGCAAGACCGGCCAACTGACCGAGTTGCTCAAGGGCCTCGGCAAGCTCGATCCCGAAGCGCGCAAGAGCGAAGGCGCGCGGATCAATGCGGCCAAGCAACAGATCGAAGGCGCTCTGCTGGCGCGCCGCCAGGCCATGGCCGATGCGCTGCTCGACGCGCGTCTGTCCGCCGAGGCCATCGACGTCACGCTGCCCGGCCGCGGCCTGGGCACTGGCAGCCTGCACCCCGTGCTCACCACCTGGGAGCGCGTTGAACAGATTTTCCGCTCCATCGGATTCGACGTGGCCGACGGCCCCGAAATCGAAACCGACTGGTTCAACTTCACGGCGCTGAACAGCCCCGAGAATCACCCGGCGCGCTCGATGCAGGACACGTTCTACGTCGAGGGCAATGACGACGCCGGCAAGCCGCTGCTGTTGCGCACGCACACCAGCCCGATGCAGGTGCGCTACGCGCGCATGAACAAGCCGCCGATCAAGGTGATCGCGCCGGGGCGCACGTACCGCGTGGATTCCGACGCCACGCACTCGCCGATGTTTCATCAGGTCGAGGGCCTGTGGATCGCCGAAGACATCAGCTTCGCCGACCTCAAGGGCGTGTACACCGACTTCCTGCGCAAGTTCTTCGAGCGCGACGACATTCAGGTGCGCTTTCGCCCGTCGTACTTCCCGTTCACGGAACCGTCCGCCGAGATCGACATGCAATTCGAGACCGGCAAGAACGCCGGCAAGTGGCTCGAAATCTCGGGCTCGGGGCAGGTGCATCCGAGCGTCGTTCGCAACATGGGGCTCGACCCCGAGCGCTACATCGGCTTCGCGTTCGGCTCGGGCCTGGAGCGCCTGACGATGCTGCGCTACGGCGTCCAGGATCTGCGCCTGTTCTACGAGAACGACCTGCGCTTCCTGCGCCAATTCATGTAATCGATGCCGAGAGCCCCGTCTGGCGCGCGAAGTCGCTGCCGCCGGGCTTCGGAAGTGAAGACTTAACTGCGAGCGAACTGATCCATGCAATTCTCTGAATCGTGGCTGCGTACCCTGGTCGACCCGGATTTGTCGACGCACGCGCTGGCGCACGCCCTGACCATGTCCGGGCTCGAAGTCGAGGAAACCAATCCGGTCGCCCCGCCGTTTACCGGTGTGGTCGTGGCCAAGGTGCTCGAAGTCGCCCGTCATCCGGATGCCGACCGTCTGAACGTTTGCCAGGTCGATGCCGGCACCGGCGAGACGCTCACCATCGTGTGCGGCGCGCCGAACGTCGCACCGGGCATCAAGGTGCCATGCGCGACGGTGGGGGCGGCACTGCCGCCGGCCGAAGCAGGGGGGGCGCCGTTCCAGATCAAGGTTGGCAAGCTGCGCGGCGTGCAGAGCTTTGGCATGCTGTGCTCGGCACGCGAGCTCAAGCTCTCGGACGACCACGCCGGCCTGCTGATCCTGCCGGAAGACGCACCGGTCGGCATGAACATCCGCGAGTACCTGGACCTGGATGACACCGTGTTCGTCGTCAAGCTCACGCCGAACAAGGCCGACTGCCTCTCGCTGCTGGGTGTCGCGCGCGAGGTCGCAGCCATTACCGGCGCGCCGCTCAAGGACTTGCCGGGGCAGGGCGCCCTGCCGGCCACGATCGCCGACAAGCTGCCGGTGCGCATCAGCTCGCCGGAAGGTTGCGGACGCTTCGGCGGCCGTATCATCCGCAACGTCAATGCCGCGGCGCCGTCGCCGCGCTGGATGGTGGAACGTCTGGAACGCGCCGGCCAGCGCAGCATCTCGGCGCTCGTCGACATCACCAACTACGTGATGCTCGAGCTTGGGCAGCCGCTGCACGTCTACGATCTGAACCGCCTGCAGGGCGGGATCGACGTGCGTTTCGGCCGCGCCGGCGAAACGCTCAAGCTGCTCAACGAGCAGACCGTGACGCTCGACGAGAGCGTGCTCGCCATCACCGACGCGAGCGGTCCTATCGGGCTGGCGGGCATCATGGGCGGCGACTCCACCAAGGCCGGTCTCGAGACGCGGAACATCTTCCTCGAAGGCGCCTTCTTCTACCCGCAAGCCATTCAGGGCCGCGCGCGCAAGTACAACTTCTCGAGCGACGCATCGCATCGCTTCGAGCGCGGCGTGGATTTCGCCGGCAACGTGCGTGCGCTCGAGCGCGCCACGCAGTTGGTGCTCGAGATTTGCGGCGGCGAGGCCGGCCCGCTCGACGACATCGTCGCGAAGCTGCCCGAGCGCCGGCCGGTGAAGATGCGCGTGGCCCGTGCCGTCAAGATTTTGGGCGTGCCGGTGACCGAGCACGAGATGGGCGCCATTTTCACGCGTCTGGGCCTGCCGTTCACGCTGCACGACGGCGTATTCGAAGTGACGCCGCCGTCGTACCGCTTCGACATCGAGATCGAAGAGGATCTGATCGAAGAGGTCGCGCGCATCTACGGTTTCGACCGCATTCCGGCCAATCCGCCGGTGGCGGCGAGCGAAATGCGTCCGACGCAGGAAGGTCGTCGCTCGCAGCACGCCGTGCGTCACGCGATTGCCGCACGCGACTATCACGAGACGGTCGGCTTCAGCTTCGTCGACGTCGAATGGGAGGCCGATTTCGCCGGCAACGACAACCCAATCAAGCTGCTCAACCCGATCGCCAGCCACCTCGCGGTAATGCGCTCGACGCTCATCGGCAGCCTGATCGCCACGACGCGCTACAACCTGAACCGCAAGGCCTCGCGCGTGCGTGTGTTCGAGATCGGCCGCACCTATCACCGTGACAACACGGTGGCGTCGGGCGAGCTGAGCGTGGGCGGCTACCGCCAGCCGCTTACGGTGGCGGCGCTCGCCTACGGCCCGGTGCTCGAGGAGCAGTGGGGCGCACCCACGCGTCAGGTCGACTTCTTCGACGTGAAGGGTGACCTCGAGGCGCTGCTGGCCCCGCGCACGGCCCGCTTCGTGAAGGCCGAGCATCCGGCGCTGCACCCGGGGCGCAGCGCGGCCATCGAGGTCGATGGCAAGCGCGTCGGTTTCATCGGCGAACTGCACCCGCGCTGGCAGCAGAAATATGACCTGCCGCACGCGCCGGTCCTCTTCGAGATCGAAGCGCAGGCACTGTTCGTGCGCGACGTGGCGAGCTACGAGGAAATCTCGAAATTCCCGCCCGTCACGCGCGACATTGCGCTGGTGGTCGATCAGGCGCAGCCGGTGCAGGGGCTGCTCGACGCGATGCTGGCCGCGCGCCACGACGACCCGGTGTGCAGCGTGGTGCAATCGGTGCGTCTGTTCGACGAGTTCCGACCGAAGGCCGGCGCCGCGTCGGGCTCGCTTGGTGCCCAGGACAAAAGCGTGGCGTTTCGTGTTACTCTGCAAGACCCCTCGGGTACGTTGCAGGACGAAACGGTCCAGGGCGCCATTAACGCGCTGGTGCAGCGAGTGGAAGCGTTCGGCGCACGTTTGCGCGCGTAAAGCTCAGTAGAAGTCTGGTTGCGAGTGAGTTATCGCACTGTCATTGCCATCGCGTGGGACGTATGAACGAAATGAATCCTGGTGAATTTGAAGCCATGCTCGCGGCGCAACGTATCGCGCTGGGCCGAAGCGAAGTCAACGATGTCGCGACCGAAGCGCCGACGCTGACCAAGGCCGAACTGGCCGAACTGCTGTTCGAGCACGTCGGCCTGAACAAGCGCGAAGCGAAGGATATGGTCGAGGCGTTCTTCGAATCGATCCGCGACGCACTGGAGTCGGGCGACAGCGTCAAGCTCTCCGGCTTCGGCAACTTCCAGTTGCGCGACAAGCCGCAGCGGCCGGGCCGGAACCCCAAGACCGGCGAGGCCATTCCGATTGCCGCACGTCGCGTCGTCACTTTCCACGCCAGCCAGAAGCTCAAGTCGATGGTCGAATCTGGCTTGCTGAGCAAGTAAGTCGTCACGGCCGCTGCATTCTGTGGCGGCCGTCGGTTTTTTCGTCCGCAATTTAACCGTCATCCCATTCCGCTCGCGCTGCGATGGATCACGTTGCCTTGCCGCCGATTCCCGCCAAGCGTTACTTCACCATCGGTGAGGTGAGTGAACTGTGTGGCGTCAAGCCCCACGTACTGCGCTATTGGGAGCAGGAGTTCACGCAACTTCGCCCGGTCAAGCGGCGCGGCAACCGGCGGTACTACCAACACCACGAAGTCCTGTTGATCCGGCGAATCCGGGAGTTGCTCTATGAGCAGGGCTTCACCATCAACGGGGCGCGTAACCGGCTCGAAGCCGATGCGCCGCGCGGCGGGCGCACCGCGAGCGGCGCCGCCGCCGGCGTGACAAGCGCGCGGGCCGACGCGCCCGACACGCCTGCCGCGCCTGACGTGGCCTCTCGGTTCGACCTGGCCGATCTACGCCGCGGTCTCGAGGCCGTCATCGAGCTGCTGAAGTCCTGACCGCGCGCTGCCCGACGCCCTCCCGGGGCCGCCGCAGACGCCTCCGGGATTCTCCCGATGTGGCGGCGCCTGAAACTTCCGTAATCCGACGTATGACACCCCATCCGGTGGGATGGCGCTCGTCTGCCGCATGGAGATGGCGAGCGGGACGCCAGGTCAGTAGCAACGAAGGGCGAATACGACGGAGCGCCCGAGGGCCCTGCAACACGCGCCGCGCCCGCCGATCGGGGACGCGCGGACGACTTCCGGGGCTGGCGGGATTGTCTTACACTTGCCGCAAACAACGGTGTCCGGCAGTGGCGCCTCCTGGATCCTCCTGACCACCGGGCCAATACCGACCTTATCGCGCAGTGGCGCGAAGGCTGAAAGGATCTCGACCTATGGCGCAACCGAGCACGACGGGAGCGCGACGCGGGCGTTGGGCCGCGTCTTACCGCTCTATCGTTGCCATACTGATTTTCGGTTTCCTGATCCTGGTCCTCGTATGGACGGCGGTGCTCTGGCGCGTGTCCATCGAGCACAAGGCCGTGCTGCGCGACACGGCCGCAGCGGCCTCGACGGTCGCCAGTGCGCTCGAGCAGCAGACACTGCGCGCCATCCGGCAAGTCGATCAGATCACCCGTTTCGTGAAGTACGAGTTCGAGCACGGCCGTCGGAACTTCGATCTGAAGCAGGCGCTGGCCGCGGGCGTCGTGCCCGAGCGCTTCATGGTGCTCGTCAGCATGGCGGACGCGAGCGGCAACGTGATTGCGGCCACGTTGCCCGGCGGGGCCGGCGTCAACATCGCCGACCGCGAGCACTTTCGCGTGCATGTGGAAGACGCCGGTGACCGTCTGTTCATCAGCCACCCGGTCTTCGGCCGCGTCTCGCGCAAGTGGGTGCTCCAGTTCACCCGGCGGCTCAACAACCCCGACGGCAGCTTTGGCGGCGTGGTCGTCGTCTCGCTCGAGCCGAGCTATTTCACGACGGACTTCTACACCAACGCCGTGCTGGGCCAGTATGGTCAGATCGCCGTCATTGCCGACGACGGCGCTTTACTGGCACGCAGCGCCGGGGCCGGCGTTGCCTACACCGGCACCGGCGAGCTGCCGCCGTTCTCGGCCGATCAGCGCAGCTCGGGCGTGCAGCGCGACCCGATCGACGGCGTCGAGCGCATCGTGGCGTATCGTCACTTGCGCGATTACCCGCTGGCCGTACAGGTCGGCCTGTCGATGGACGAGGAGCTCGCCGAGTATCGCCATGTCGAGCGCGTCTATCTGACGATGGCGACCTTCGTGTCGGTTGCGCTCGTCGTCTTTTTCGGGCTCATCGCCTACCTGATGCAGCGGCTCATCGGTCGCGATCAGCAGCTCACCCGGCTCATCTCCTACGACCCGCTCACCGAACTCCCCAATCGTTACGCCTTCATGGAGGCGCTTCGCCGCGCGTTGAGCGACCCGGCGCAGCTCGGC
The DNA here is from genome assembly GCF_002216225.1 of Pandoraea sp. CB10b_02. Classification (NCBI taxonomy): domain Bacteria; kingdom Pseudomonadati; phylum Pseudomonadota; class Betaproteobacteria; order Burkholderiales; family Burkholderiaceae; genus Pandoraea; species Pandoraea sp. CB10b_02. The sequence goes on along the minus strand of NZ_NJGW02000005.1, from coordinate 24,343 downwards.
AAGGTAGCGCTGCTGCACATGGATCTGGACAACTTCAAGAGCGTGAACGATACGCTCGGCCACACGCAGGGCGACGAGATCATCCGGCAAGTGGCTGAACGCTTCGCGGCGTGCATGCCGCCGTCGGCGACGCTCTCGCGCTTCGCGGGCGACGAGTTCACCGTGCTGCTCGAAGGCGAGGGCGTGCCGGAGCAGGCCGTGCCGCTCGGTGAGGCGATGCTCGCCTCGCTCAGGGCGCCGATGGTGGCGGGCGGCACCTCGTTCGCGTTGCATGCCAGCATCGGCGTGACGTTCTGGTCGAAGCCGGAAGAGACCGAGGCGGACCTCATCAGGAAGGCCGACCTGGCGCTCTACGCCGCCAAGGAAGCGGGCAAGAGCGTGGTGCGCGTGTATACGCAACAGATGACCTACCAGGCGCATCAGCTCGTGGTATGGGAGCGCGAGATGGAGCAGGCGCTCGCCAATGGCGAGTTCTTCCTCGCCTATCAGCCCATCGTGGCGTTGGAGACCGATTGCATATGCGGCATGGAAGCGCTGATCCGCTGGCGGCATCCGCAGCGCGGCGTGCTCGCGGCGGGCGAATTCATCCCGTTGGCGGAGACGACCGGCCAGATCGTCGCGATCGGCGAGTTCGCGCTCACCCAGGCCTGCCGGCAACTCGCGGCGTGGCGCGGCACGCCGATGGCCTCGCTGCGGCTCGCGGTGAACGTCTCGTCGGTGCAGTTCTGGCGCGGCGACATCAGTGAACTGGTCGAGCGACTCATGAAGGAATACGGCGTCGAGCCGAATCGTCTCGAGCTGGAAATCACCGAGTCGGTCATGATCCGCAACCCGGCGCTCGTGGAAATGAAGATCCAGCAGTTCAAGCGTGCGGGCGTGCGCATCGCGCTCGATGACTTCGGCACCGGCTACTCGTCGCTGTCTTACCTGACGCGCTTTCCCGTCGACACGCTGAAAGTCGACCGGTCGTTCGTCGAATCGATTCCGGATTCGTCGCGTTCGTGCCTCATGATCTCGAACATCGTGAACATTGCGCGTTCGCTGGGAATCGATCTGATTGTCGAGGGTGTCGAGAACGAGCGGCAACTCGAATGGCTGCGTCATTTCGTGCCGCTCTTTGCGCAAGGCTATCTGCTTTCCCGCCCGGTGGAAATGGAGCAGATGGAATCGGTAATCGAGCGTTTTGGAATTTGCCGGTAAAGCCGGGGTGAATGACGGCGGTGCATTTTCTATTTAATAGATTAAATAGGTATTTCGGATGCATCGATTTTTTGCCGGTTTTTCGCACGGATTCAGCGTCGGAGTACTATAGAATCACCTGGTTTTCGCGACGATCTGGAGCGACACGCACGGACGGTCGCGAGCCGCCCGGCGCGGCGATTCCAGGCGGCGGGATCAGGGGCAGGCGGGCTGTCAACAGCCTGCAATCGTGGGAGAGCACAATACGGCGCAGCACGGATCCGAAGGCACGGGGCGCGACAAGCCGGGGATCGGGAACGAGGAAAAGAGTTCGACGCGTAAACCAGAATTGGCAGGTATTTGCCGGCATCGAGAATGCCGGTCGCGACCAGAGCATCTGTCCGGGGAAAAGACAGAAACGCGACCCGAATGAGGCGAAACCTTTGCCAACGTAAGAAGTGAATAATATTAGAACGAGCGTTTGATTTTCGGATGAGGATACGGCATTGGCTTTATGCCGCGTGCGTCTCGGTTGGCGTGCTGGTCGCCTGCTGGATTGCGGCGGACCGGACCGCCACTTCGCTGGTCGGCGACAAGCTTGCACAGAATGTCGATGCGGAGCAGACCGTCGCCGAGCGGGTGGCCGACGGCATGGTGCACGCCATCAACACGGACCTGGCGATGGTGCGAGCCATTCCCTCGACGCTGGCCGAAGTGGACCTGCTGCGCGACGTGCTGCGTCCGGCAGGCGGGGCGTCGGGCGCGGAGCTCGTGACGCGCGCCAACGAGTTTCTGCATGGCGCGCAGGGCTATTTCGGCGTTGACCGCATCTGGGTGATCGACGCCCGCGGCATCTGCGTGGCGGCGAGCAACTTCCGCGACACGCCGTCGCCGCTGGGCCAGTCGGTCGCCGGCATGCCATACGTGACTCAGGCGCTGCTTGGCGCTCGCTTCGAGAGCTACGCGGCCGGCTGGGAGCAACAGGCGCCCGGCCTCTATTTCAGCGCCCCCATCTACCGCGACGGCACACTCGTTGGCGTCGTCATGACGAAGATCGGCCTCACGCGCCTGCGCCATTGGGTGGGAAGCGGCGAGTCATTCGTGACCGATGGCAACGGCGTGGTGATCATGGCCAACGACCCGCGCTTCGAGAATCGCTTCATGCTCGACGGCAAAGTCGGCTCGATGCCCTTTCCGGAGCGCATGGCGCTCTACCAGCATGACGATTTCGCGCGCATGCCGATCACGCAGTTCAAACGCTCGCCAGGGCGCGCCAACGCGTGGGTGCCGCAGGAATTGCTCGATCGGATGTCGGCGTTTGGCGACTTCTCCCAACCGTTCGTGATCGCTTCGCGCCCGAGTGCGAGCAACGACCTCATCGTCTACGCGGTCGAAGACGTCGAAGCATGGGAGGCGCTCACGCGTCAGCACGCGAAGGATCTGGCGCTGTGCTTCCTGCTGTATCTGGGCGGCGTGATCATCGTGGCGCTGCTGAGCTGGAGCTACTGGCGCGAGCGTGTGCGCCATCGCGAGGCGCGTCAGTCGAACGAGGAACTACGCGCGGCGAACAATCAGCTCGCCTTCGAAGCCAGCTACGACGAGCTGACAGGCAGCCTCACGCGCCGGTATTTCTTCCACCGTTTCGATCAGCTGCTCGAGGCCGCTCAGCGCAGAAACGAGCCGATGAGCCTGATCGTGACCGATCTGGATCACTTCAAGTCGATCAACGACACCTACGGGCATGCCATCGGCGATCAGGTGCTGTGCCGCTTCGTGCTCGTGTGTTCGTCGACGTTGCGCGGCGACGACCTCATCGGCCGCATCGGCGGCGAGGAGTTTGCGATTCTGCTGCCCGGGGCGACGGAGCGCGATGCACTGCGAGTCGCCGACCGGATTCGCGAGCGTTGCAAGCGCGAGTCGCTCGAAGGCAGCGAGCCGCCGCTGCGCTTCTCGGCAAGCTTCGGCATCACCGAGTGGCAGGACGAGGATTCGCCGATGAACATGGTCGAGCGTGCGGACATGGCCCTCTATCGCGCCAAGCGCGCCGGGCGAGATCGCTGCTGGGTGTTTTAGCTGGAACCGGCCGCACCGCAAGCGGCACGAGCGCCGCGGCGCCGCCGGCCGGTGCTGAGCTCGGCGGCCGCCGACGCGGCCCTCACCCTCGCCGCGGATTTGCACCCGGTGTGCGCGGTACGTCGACTTCGCTCACCTGCCGGCGGTGTTACCAATGTCACGTTTGGTAACCAAAGCGCGGACACTTTCGCCGCATTTCACGGGAACCTGCATGTCTAATGATCCGTGCGGGGCCGGCGTCGCTGGCCCTGGCGTCAAGAACTCATGCGGGAGACATCATTGTGAAACGCTTGTCCATGCTCACCGGCGGTGCTGCCATTGTCATGCTGATGGCGGGCTGCGTGGCCGTGCCGTATGGCCAGCCGGCATACGGCGCCTACGGCTACGACGACTATTACGGCTACGGCTATGCGCCGGGCTACGCGGTGGCGCCGGCGCCCGTGGTGACCTTCGGCGTCTCGGGCGGCTATTACCGCGGCTACCGCGACGGCTGGCGCGGCGGACGTGGATGGGGCTGGCGCCACTGACGCCGGCGTTCACACCTCACGGCGCATGCCGCGCATGACCTTGGCCGAACGTTGCCGGCGCCGGTCTCGGCGCAGGCGCTCAGAACTCGGAGAGGGCGAAATCTTCCTTGGAAACGTCGCATTCGGGGCAGCGCCAGTCGGCGGGCACGTCGGCCCAGCGCGTACCCGGGGCGAGGCCGTCGTTCGGCGCGCCTTCGGCTTCGTTGTAGATCCAGCCGCAGATCAGGCAGATCCAGCTCTTGAACTCGGTAGGGGCTTCCAGCGTGGTGGTGGTCATGATGTGGGTCACAGGGGAAAACTTGCGCGACCCGCATTGTAAGGCACCGACATGGCGAAATCGTGCATGCCGCGCGGCTTTCGAAAGACGCATTTAATCCAGATCAATCGGCGCCGGACGACGCCGGCGCGCTCGTGGGCTCACCAGTGAATCTGATTGAGCAGGATGGGCGCCATCTGGGCGAGCGAGTTCAGCAGTGACATGGCGGTATCGCGGTGCGACACTTCCTTCCACAGCCGGCTCTTCTCGACCACCCGTTGCCGGTCTTCCGGCGTCTGCACGTCGGGCGAGCGCAGCGCCTTGATCAGATCGATCACCGAAGCGCGGTCCACGGTCTCGGTGACCGAGTGGCGCGCGAGCAACTCGTCCAGGTGGACGCGCTCCTCTTCTGTCGCAAGGCTGTCGGCTGACGACGGTGCAGTGGAAACCTTCGGTTTGTCGGATTGAGTCATACGAGACGTTCTCCCGGAATGGCTGAAATGCATCGCGAGGTATCGCGTGTCTCCATCATAGGCCGATTCCGAGAGACTGCGAACCCTGGGAGACGCCCCGGATCCTTGGCCCCCGACCGCGGCCCCGACCCTTTTTCCCGGCGGGCGGCCGTGTGTCAAAGCGATGACGCCGTTGCACAGATGCGGAGAGAAACGTCAAGCGCAAAAAATTTGCCCAGGCGTGACGCCGAAACGGGCAATCCTCTTGACAGCGTGTAACGGCGGGCATCTCGAAGGCGTGCTGCCGGGTTATCCAGTGGGTTATCCACAGAAGCTGTGGGTAACTCGTGAGCGCGAGGGCCTGGCGTGCCGGTGACAGTGCCGTGGCGCCCCGATGACGTGTCAGCGCAGCAGCGGGCGCAGCATGAGCAGCGCGAAGAAGAGCGCGACGCCTACCGGCAGCAAGCCGGTGAAGAAGGCGGGCCAGGGGGCGCGGCCTCGGCGGCGCGCGCCGAACGACGAAATCAATCCGGCGCACAGGCACAGCACGCCGACGCCCCAGGTCGGGTTCGGGCTTTTGAGCACCCACGCGGCAGCGGCGGCCAGCCCGAGCCATGCGAGCGGCAATGCGCCGGGCGGCGGTGCCGTTACGGCGGGCGGCGAGGGCGCGTTGCGCCGGGCGTCGTGGTCACCGCGCGTCATGGGCGCGTCGGCGGCATTGCGGCGAGCGGCGGTGTTCGACGCATCGGGCTTGTCAGATGCATCAGGGGCATCAGGTGTATCAGACGTATCGCGCGTATCAGAGGGATCTGCAGCCATCGATGATTTCGGAAAGAGCGGAGTGTGCAACGCCGGGCGGCGCGCGAAAGCCGCAGCATAGCAAACGCAGCGTGTCGATGCTCATGAGACGAGGCCGCGCAAGGCGGTGGGCGGCCCGGCGGCCGCGCCATGCGCGGCATGCGCGGTGCGGCGCGTTGGCGTACCAGACGGCGCCGGACTTTTCGTCGATGGGAAAAAAAGAGGGGGGGGGGCCGTTTCCGTCCCGCCACATCAAGTGTTGCAGTTCCGAAACATGGGTCCGAGAATCGACCTGTGCACGGCCCCATTCCCAGATTCTCTGGATACTGTATATAATCACAGTATTTCGCGTAGTATTTCATTGACGGCGAGACAGAACCTCTCATGAAAGCCAACTATTCCATCGCCGAGATCGAGCAGGCGATCAACTACTGGACACGGCGCCAGGCGGCCGACAGCCATTGGGCACTGTGCCCGGCCGCGCGTGTGCTGGCCGACGTCTATGGCGAAATGATCTACCGGCACGATACGAGCATCGCGGCCGACGCCCTCGACGAGCAGCAAAGCCAGGCCATCGAGACGGCCCTGCATCAGATGGAACTCGGCCTCGCCCCGTGAGGTCCTTACGCGTCCTTTGAATCCGGCGCGCCGGGAGCGTCCGTCGAGCCGGGTGCCTTGATGCGAGTGTTCGCGGGCGCCGTTGCGGGAGTGTTTGAGGGCGTCCGTGCGGACGCCATCAGCACTTGCGCGCCAACGTTCCCACCTGCTCTCGCGCGCCGCGCGGACCACTGCACGAGCCAGCGCTCGAAGTCGCTGGCCGGCAGCGCGGGCGAAAACAGATATCCCTGTGCCACGCGATAGCCTTGTGCGATGAGCAGATCGCACTGCGCTTGCGTCTCCACGCCCTCGGCGACGACCGTGAGACGCAGGTTGCGGCCAATGCTGATGATCGCGTTGGTCAGCGCGCGCACCGTTTCGTCGCGCGCGATGTCGTGCACGAAGCTGCGATCGAGCTTCAGTTCGGAGACAGGCAGGCGGCGCAGATACCCGAGGCTGGAGTAGCCCGTGCCGAAGTCGTCCATCGACAGGCGAACGCCCATGCCGTGGACTTCTTCGATGATGCGCAGCGTGCTCGGGTTGTGATCCATCAGCACGCTCTCCGTGATCTCGACGGCCAGGCACGAGGCAGGCAGATCGTGATCGGCGAGCGCTCGTGCGATCGTGCGCGGCAGATCGTGGTCGTGGAAGTTGGTCGGCGAAAGATTGACCGATACGCTCTCGATGCCCACGCCGCGCCGTCGCCAATCGGCCAATTGGCGACACGACTCGCGCAGCGTCCAGTTGCCCAGTTCTCCGATCAGCCCGCATTCCTCTGCCAGCGCGATGAAGCGCGAGGGCGGCACTTCGCCGTATTGCGGATGCGCCCAGCGCGTAAGGGCTTCGACACCGTACACCGATTCGTCGAGCAGATTGATCTGCGGCTGGTAGAAGAGCTCGAGCGCGCCGCGGCGCAGGGCGTCGCGCAGGGCGGTCTCGAGCTCGAGCCGCTCCTGCGCGCGGATGTTCATGTCCTCGTGGTAGACGCGCACGCTGCCCGGGCTGGCCATCTTGGCCTGATACATTGCCATGTCCGCGCGCTGGAGCAGCAGGTCGAAGTCCTTGCCGTGATTCGGGTACAGGCTGATGCCGAAGCTGCCCGAGGGCGCGAGCGTCACGCCGGCGACCTGGCAGGGCGCGCTCAGCGCGCCGCGCAGGCGCTCGATGGCGATGTCGAGCCGCTGCGGATCGCACTCGGTGAGCACGGCCACGAACTCGTCGCCCGAGAGCCGTGCCACGATGTCCGCCCCGCGCAGCGCGCGCCGCAATCGCTGGGCGATCGTGCGCAGCAGCACGTCGCCGGCCTGATGTCCGAGCGAGTCGTTTACCTGCTTGAAGCGGTCCAGGTCGATGAAGACGACGGCCATGCGCGTGCCGAGTTCCTGCGCACTGGCAATGGCCTGCGCAGCCAGCACGCCGAGCATGCTGCGATTGGGCAGCCCGGTGAGGCTGTCGGAAAACGCGAGCTGACGGATGCGCGTGCGAGATTCGTCGCGCTCGAATGCAAGCTTGCACAGATGCACGCATACGTCGACGAGACGCTCGTGCAGGGCGTCCGGCCCGCGCGGCGTGCGGTAGTAGAACGCCAGCACGCCAAGCACGCGGCCGTCGTTGGCGATGACCGGCATCGCCCACGAGGCGGCCAGACCGAAGCCGGCGGCCACCTCACGATAGTCGGCCCAGCGCGGGTCGTTCGCGATGTCGGTGACGATCACCGGGCGCGCATGGAACGCCGCCGCACCGCACGTGCCCACGTTCGGCCCGATCGCCACGCCGTCGACCATCTGATGGTACTGCGCCGGCAGGCTCGGCCCGGCTTGCGGGCGCAGCCGCCCTTCGGCGTCCACGCGCACTACCGACGCCATGACCTCGGGGGCGATCTGCTCCAGCTCGCGGCACACGAGGGTGAGAACTTCCACGAGCGGCGCATCGCGCACCATGGCGGCGAGCGCCTTGTGCTGCAGTACTTCCTGAATCTTCGACTGCGTGATGTCGGTAAACAGCACCACGGCGTTCACGAGCTTGCCGCCGGCGTCGAGAATCGGATTGGTGACGATCGACACCCAGAGCGGCTGACGCTGGGCGGTGCGCACGAGCACCTCGCAATGGCAGCTGCGGCCGTCGCGCGCCGAGACGAGGCAGCCGGTGAGCGCCTGCCGGACGTCGACGGCCGCCGCGCCCTCGGCCAGCTCTTCGGCGCGGATCTCGCCGAACGGCACGTGCGCCGAGCGGCCCAGCACTTCGTCGGCGCGGTAGCCGAGCATGCGCGTGAAGCCGGCGTTCACGTAGCACACGCTGCCCTGGGCGTCGGTGATAAGCACCGCGTTGTCCGTTTCGTCCACGCTCAGCGAGAGCAGATGGAGGCGGGCGTCGTCGGCCGCCTGGCGCTCCACGCGCGCGGTGACGTCGACGGCGAGCTTGATCACGTAGGCGAGCTCGCCCTTGTCGTTGAACACGGGATTGTAGGTGGCTTCGAGCCAGACGGGGGCGCCGTCGTGGCGGCGCCGGCGCACCTGGCCGGTGTGCGAGCGGCCGGTGGCGATCACGCGCTCGAGCGCGTCGCCGCAGGCGGGATCGCCGGGCGCACAGAGCATGGCGTGCGGTTTGCCGAGCAGATCGGCGCGCGGATAGCCGAAGACGCCGAGCAGCCTGTCGTTGACGTCGACGATGATGCCGTCCGGCGTCAGTGTGAGCATGCCGAGCGAGCGGTCGAGCGCTTCCAGAAGCGCTTCGCGCCCCGGGGGCAGTGTGGCGCCGGCGGGAGACGGTGAGCCGGGTTCGACCATCGCGACGTCCTCCTCGGACGACCTGCGGACAATGTCGGGGGTGACTTGGGCTGGCACGCCAAAAACGCTTTCAAGTATAGCGGCCCGCGCGGGCGGGCTCACATGGGGCAAACCGGGAGGGCGCCGTGGCGCAGCGCCTTGGCGCCGGTCCGGCGCGCCTCGGACGGAGTATTTGCGCTGCTGCCGCCGCGCCGGCTCAGGCCGCCTTGACGCGAATGCGCACGTCGTCGACCGCCACGGTCTGGCCTGCGCGGATCTTGCAGGTCTTGCGGGTCTCGGTCCGGCCGTCCACGCTCACCGCGCCGCTGGCCACGAGAGCCTTGCCTGCGCCGCCGGAGTCCACGAGCCCGCAGAGCTTGAGCAGGTCGTTCAGGGCGATGAATTCGCCGTTCAGTTCGAAAGTGACGTTTTGCATGATGGTGCGGATACTACGTAAAAACCCGATGCCCGTCGACTGCCGCCCCACGATGCCTCACGACGCGCATGGTATGCCCACGGACCCGCCGGCATTTCCGGCCGTCTCACCGCTCGAGCACATGCTCGATGCGGCGATCCGGAATCAGCCAGACGGCGGCGACAAGCGCGTAGAGCGCGAGCGAGATCTCGGGCACCACGAACGCCAGCCCGATCGCCACCGCATACACCACCACGGAGAGCTTGCCCTTGATGTCGCGCCCGAGCGCGGCGGCGAGCTTCGCGTTGGCGTTCTCGCCATGCACGGCGAGCAGCGCGCGCGTGAGGATGTAGTACGCCACGGCGGCCATGAACAGCACCACGCCGTAGAGCGCCGTCGGCCAGGCGGTGAAGTGATTCTCCCCCAGCCAGTGCGTGACGAACGGCACGAGCGAGAGCCAGAACAGCAGATGCAGGTTCGCCCACAGCACGCCGCCCGAGACGCGCTGCACCACATGCAGAAGATGGTGATGGTTGTTCCAGTACAGCCCCACGTAGATGTAGCTGAGGATATACGTGAGGAAGGTTGGCGCCACCGGCAGAAGATCGGCCAGATCGCTGCCGTGCGGCGCCTTCATTTCCAGCACCATGATCGTGATGATGATGGCAATCACGCCATCGCTGAACGCTTCCAGTCGGTTCTTGCCCATAGTCGGTATTCGTCGGCGTCTCGATGGTTGTCGATGTTACAGCGCCGCAACGCGATTGCGGCCGGCCTGTTTGGCGGCGTACAGCGCGCGGTCGGCGCGTTGCAGGACGCTGCCGAAATCGGCGTCGTCGGGCGCGAGGCTTCCCACGCCGATGCTCGCGGTAAAGCGCACCGGCCCGTGGGAGCCGGGCACGCTGGCGTTTCCGATGGCCGCCAGCACTCGCTCGGCCGCCTGCACGGCGCGAGGCGCGTCGGCTTCGGGCAGCAGCACCGCGAATTCCTCGCCGCCCAGGCGTCCGATCGTCGTGCCCTTGCGCAGCGTGGCGCGCAGCACCAGCGTCAGTTCCACGATGACGCGATCGCCGGTGGCATGGCCCCACGTGTCGTTGACCGTCTTGAAGTGATCGATGTCGAGCATCAGCACGGACAGGCGCTGCCGCGGCGCACGCGAGGCGGCAAAACGCTGTTCGGCCTGCATGAGAAACGCACGGCGATTGAGCACCCCGGTGAGAGCGTCGCGCATGGCCATGTCGCCGAGCACTTGGTTCGCGCGGCGCAGTTCGAGCGCGTCCACCACGAGCGCCGACAGATCGGCGAGCAGGGCGCGCTTTTCATCGTCGAGCGTGCGCGCGCGGCGGTCGATCACGCACAGCGTGCCCAGCCGGTGCCCTTCGGGCGTGCGCAGCGGCGCGCCGGCGTAGAAGCGGATGTTGGGCTCGCCGGTGACGAGTGGATTGTCGGCGAAGCGCCGATCGGCGCGCGCGTCGGGCACCACGAGCACCTCGTCGCCGAGAATGGCGTGTGCGCAGAACGCCATCGAGCGCGGCGTCTGCGCAGCGTCGAGGCCCTGCCGCGCCTTGAACCACTGGCGGGTTTCGTCGATCAGCGAAATGAGCGAGATGGGCGCGCCGACCACATACGAGGCGAGACGCACGATGCGCTCGAAGGCCGGCTCGGGCGCGGTGTCGAGAATTTCGTAGCGGCGCAGCGCGGCGAGGCGGGCCGCCTCTTCGTCCGGGGATGCGCCGTAGAGGTGTGCGGCGGGCGCGGCGTTCGGAGATGCGGCGGCGGATGCGGTCATGTCGCGACGGATGGGCGAGGCCGGGCGGGTAGGCGACGGCAGTGCCGCCGACAGCGACCCGGACGGCGCGCCCGGCAGCTGGACGGCGCACGCGCACGGGGTGGCTGGCGCGGACGGTTTCGAGGCTAAGGCCGAGGGCGCCGGCGGCGTTGACGCACTGGCCGGCCCCCGATCGGGAACGGCGTCAATTCTGCCGTGCCGTCCGTCGCTTGGCAATTGCAATGGCGTGCCGGCGCTCATGCGCCACAACACGCGCGCCGCAGATGCCGCAGATGGCGGGGATGCGCCGGGCCCGTGACTCATGCCCTGACTTCGAATGCGGCGCCGGTCTCGAAGAAGTTGCCGCCGGCGATGTAGTGAAGACTGCGCGGCACGCCCGGTTCGAATTGCCAGCGCCCGTCGCGAAACGCGCGCGGGTCGGCCCATGCTGCCACGACTTCGCCGAGGAACAGATCGTAGCGGTCCTGGTTGTGCGGCTCGGGAATCACACGGCATTCGAGCCACGCGAGACAGCCCTCGATGAGCGGCGCGCCGATGCGCGAGCCTTCGAACGCCTTCACGCCGGTGTCCGGCGCGAACTTGTCCACGTCGTGCCCCGAGACCGAGCCGACGGCGAGCGTCTCGCGCGCAATCGCGCGCGCCGGAACATTGAGCGAGAACTCGCCCGACGCTTCGACGAGCTCGCGCGTGAGCGTATTGCGATCGATCACCACGGCGACCTTCGGCGGCGAGAAATCGAGCGGCATCGACCAGGCGGCGGCCATGACGTTGCGGCGCCCGTCGTGGGCGCTGCCCACGAGCACGGTCGGGCCGTGGTTGAGCAATCGGTAGGCTTTGGGCAATTCGACAGGCAGGCGTTCGGTCATGTCAGGCACTCGGAGAACGTAGCGTGATGGAAGCGATGCCGTCGCTCGGCCGTTCGGCGTCGAGCGCGATGGCGGGCGATTCATCATAGCGCGGCTTGCGTCGTTTTGAGGGTCGCGCCGCTCGCGCATGGCTGCCGATTTCCGGTAATGCCCCGTCAAGCGGGACGCGGCGGGGACCATGGCGCGTCGAGGCGCCTTCGTATGTGCGAGTGCAGGACGCCGCATGATCACCCGTGCCTGGAGGCGTCGAAAAAGGCGGCCCGCAGGGTGAGCCGCGGGCCGTACAAACGGCACGGTGCGGGGAGCGCGTGCCGGATCAGATGTGCGCGAAGTATTCCATGGCTTCGTCCCAGTCCGGTCCCCATCGCCGCGATGTGCGCGCACCGGGCAGACGGTTCGCCGTTCGCTTGAAGTAACATTGCGCTCATGCGACGGCCACGACGGCCGCCACATCCGGCAGCGCATGCCGGGCCCCACAGGCGCCGCCAACCCGGGACTGGAGACAACTCATGACGACCGATCGACGCATCACGTTCTATCACGCGCCCAACACCCGCTCGTCGGGCGTATTGGTACTGCTCGACGAGCTCCAGGCCGAGCACGATCTGCATCTGCTGCGCTTTGCCACCGGCGAGCAGCGCGGCTCGGAGTATCTCGAGATCAATCCGATGGGCAAGGTGCCCGCGATTCGTCACGGCGACGCCGTCATCACCGAGCAAGCCGCGGTCTACATGTATCTGGCCGAGCTGTATCCGGAGAAGGGGCTCTCGCCGGCGCCGGGCGACCCCAGGCGCGGGCCGTATCTGCGCTGGATGGTGTACTACGGCTCGTGTGTCGAGCCGGCCGTGGTCGACAGGTCGCTCGGGCGCGAGGGCGCCGAGCGCTCGCGTTCACCGTATGGCGATTACGATTCGGTCATGTGGACGCTGGAGCGGCACCTGTCGCAGGAGGCCGGGCCGTGGTGGCTCGGCGAGTCGTTTACCGCGGCCGACGCCCTGTGGGGCAACGCGATGCACTTTCTCACGCAGTTCAGACTCGTGCCGGAAACGCCGGCGGTGAAGGGGTACGTCGAGCGCTTTCGCGCGCGCGATTCGTTCGTGCGCGCGCAGCAGCGCGACGCGGAGCTGGCCAGGCGTCTGGCAGCGTGAGTTAGCGCGCTACGGCGAGTGGTCGCCGACCGGAATCCTCACATCCGCTCGCGGCTTGCCGCCGGCGAAGGCTCACACCTCGATCGTGTCGACGACCGGCTCGCACTCGATCGGAAAATTGACCGAGTTCGCAACGTAGCACTTCTCGTGTGCCTTGTGATGGAGCGCTTCGGCAAGCGCCACGTCGCCGCCTGCGCGAATGCTTACGTGCGGATGCAGGACGATCTTCGTGAAGCGGCCCCCGGCGGCCGTGTCGAGCATGGTGCCGACGGCCTCGTCGCGATAGCGTTCCACGACGATGCCTGCGTCCGAGCATAGATGCAGGTACCAGAGCTTGTGGCATGCGCTCGCGGAGGCGACCAGCAGGTCTTCCGGATTCCAGCGCGACGCGTCGCCGCGAAACGCCGGATCGGCCGAGCCGGGAATGGACGGTTTGCCGCAGGCGCGAATTTCGTGATTGCGCCCGTATGCGCGGTAGCCCGACGTGCCGCTGCCTTCGTTGCCGGTCCACTCGACGTCGATCCGGTACTCGTGTTCGCCTGATGCCATGAATCGTCTCCGCAAAGGGGGCGCGCCCGCTGAGATGCATTGAGGTGCATTGAGGCGCGCGCCTGAGGTGTTTGGAGCGCCTGAAGCGCCTGAAGCGAGAAGCGGGAAGCGGGAAGCGGGAAGGGCATTCGCCGCTGGGCCCGCCGCGTATTCTCGCAGCACCGCGCGCGGGTCGCTCGCCATTTTCGGCTGTCATTACGTCATTGCGCCGGATCGCGTCAGGCGAGCGGTTCGGTCGTGAGCGCGCGCGTGAGGCCATGCATCGGGCGGCGCATGGCAACGTCGAACGGGTTGGTCTGCGGCCCGATCAGCTCCGCCTGCCGACGCAGCAATTCCACCACCATCGGCAGCCGGTCCGGCGTGAGCCGCGCCGCGAGCGTGCCTACGCTCAGCGCGGCAAGCGCATGCCCCGTGCGGTCGAAAATCGGCACGGCCACGCCGGCCATGCCCTCGAGCACGCCGCTGTTGCTGCCCGCATAACCGAGTTGCCGCACACGCTCGATCTCCGTGCGCAGGTACACCTCGTCGAGCACGCCGTAGCCCCGCAGGCGCGGCACATTGAAGCGAATGATCTCCTCTCGCTCGGCTTCCGGCAGGAACGCCAGGATTGCGAGGCTGCCCTGGCCGACGCCAAGCGCCACGCGCCCGCCGATGTCGCCGGTAAACGAGCGGATCGGGAAGGGGCCTTCGCACATGTCGAGGCACACGGCGTCGAAGCTGCTGCGCACCAGCAGGAAAATCGTGTCGCCCAGGCTCGCGCACAGGCGCAGCAAGGAGGGGCGGCACAGCGTGCGCATGCCGCTCGGATTGCCGGCCTGCGCGGCCATGGCAAAGAACTCGACGCTCAGGCGGTAGCGTTTCGTCGTCTCGTCCTGCTCCACGACCTGTTCCGCCATGAGCGCGTGGAGGATGCGGTGTACCGTGGCCTGGCTCAGCCCCACCGCCTTGGCGATGTGCGTGACGCGTTCGCCTTCGGGTTTGGCGGCGCCCAGCGCCCGGATGACGGCAAAGGTGCGCTGCAGAATGCCCGCCCCTGCGGCGTCCGAAGTCGCCGCGCGGGAAGAATCGGAGGTGTTCATTGTTGTCTCTAATATTCCGTCAAACGAAATGCTAGCGTAAGCCGGTGATGCTTGAAAACCGCCGTGATGACGAGCAATGCGGGAAAACATCCAGTATTTGCTAGTGGTTAGGGATTATCCCGAGACGGTGGCGCGAAATGAAATCACCGGGTCGGTCGCGATATGTTCCGCCAAAAGAAATAATCGGAAGATTTATCTCGTTACATGGAATCCTTGTCTTGCGGCGCGCAATTTGGCTGGCTACTGTTCGTGCAATTGCATTGGTTGCGGTGCGCAGGCGCCCGAAGGTAGCGACATGTCTTTTCTGACTTTGACGGATGTTTCCAAGACGTTCGGCGACTTGCACGCCGTCTCCAACGTCAATCTTTCGGTGGAGAAGGGGGAGTTCGTCTCGCTGCTCGGCCCGTCGGGCTGTGGCAAGACGACGACCCTGCAGATGATCGCGGGGTTCGTCGAGACCACCACGGGCCGCATTACGCTCGACGGACGCGACATCACGCACATGCGGCCCAACAAGCGTGGTCTGGGCATCGTGTTCCAGAGCTACGCGCTGTTCCCGCACATGACGGTCGCCGATAACGTCGGCTTTGGTCTGGAGATGCGCGGCGTGCAGAAGTCCGAGCGGCAGGATCGCATTCGCGAGGCGCTCGCGCTCGTGCGGCTCGACAAGCTCGGCCATCGCTTTCCGCGCGAGCTCTCGGGCGGCCAGCGTCAGCGCGTGGCGATCGCGCGCGCGGTCGTGATCGCGCCGCCCGTGCTGCTGCTCGACGAGCCGATGTCCAACCTCGACGCGAAGCTGCGCGAGGACATGCAGTTCGAGCTGCGCGCCATCCAGCGCAAGATCGGCACGACCACGATCATGGTCACGCATGACCAGTCCGAAGCGCTCTCGATCAGCGATCGCGTCGTGGTCATGGAGGCCGGGCGCATCACCCAGGTCGATACGCCGTACCGCGCCTACGAGCGCCCCGAGACGGCATTCGTCTCGCAGTTCATCGGCAAGGCCAATATGCTGTCCGGCCGTGTGGCCGCGCGCGACGGCGACCATCTGCACGTTGAATTCGGCTCGCAGCGCGCGCAGCTCACGCAGCGTGCGAGGCTCGCCGATCTTTCGGCGCATGAGCGCAACGCCGCCGTGGGCGATGCCATCACGCTGTGCCTGCGTCCGGAGAAGGTGCGCCTGTGCGAGCCCTCGGCAGGGCGCGTGCCGGCCACCGTCACGAGCCGCTTTTTCCTCGGCAGCCAGTGGCTGTACCGCGTGGACAGCGCGCTGGGCGAAGTGCTCGTGTGCTGCCAGAACGAGGGCGGCGAGCCGCTGAGCGAAGGCGCGTCGGTCGGCCTCGACTGGCAGCCCGAAGCAGTGCGCTTCATTTGGCCGAACGCCGGGGAGCGCGCGCATGGCTGAGACACTGCCAGTGAGCGCCGCCGACAACGCGCGCCGCACCCCGGACACCCGCGCCCCGTGGCACGCGTATCTCCCGATGTGGCTCATGAGCGCGCCGGCCATGCTGCTGTTCGTGGCGCTGGTGCTCATTCCGCTGCTCATGACGATCGCGCTCACGTTCTACCAGTTCGATCCTGCGAGCGGCCCGATCGCGGCCTTCCAGTTCGGCAACTACAGGGAAGTGCTGTTCGATGCGTATTTCCACACGATCTTTGTACGCACTTTCGGCATCTCGCTCACGGTCACGGCGGTGTGCGCGGTGGTGGGAACGTTCGAGGCCTATGTCCTCTCGCGCATGGGCGACCCATGGCGCTCGCTGTTCCTGCTGGTGATTCTCTCCCCGCTGCTCGTGTCCATCGTCGTGCGCGCGTTCGGCTGGAGCATGCTGCTGAGCTCGGGCGGCCTGATCAATCAGGCCTTCGCGCTCGCCGGCATGGGGCCGTACAAGATGGAGTACACGAACTTCGCCATCGTCGTGGCGCTCGTGCATGTGATGCTGCCGTTCATGGTCATTCCGGTGTGGACGACGCTGCAGCGGCTCGATCCGCAGACCGAGAACGCCGCGCTGTCGCTCATGGCCTCGCCGGCGACCACGCTGCGCCGCATCGTGTTGCCGCAGCTCGTGCCCGGGATTCTGTCTGGCAGCCTGATGGTGTTCGGGCTGTCGGCAAGCGCCTTCGCGATTCCGAGCCTGCTCGGTGGGCGTCGTCTGAAGGTCGCGGCCACAGCCGTCTACGACCAGTTCCTAAGTTCGCTGAACTGGCCGCTGGGCGCGACCATCGCCGTGCTGCTGCTCATCGCAAACCTGATCGTGATGCTGACGTACTACCGCCTGCTCGAGCGCCGCTATTCGCGCAGCATGGGGTAAGGCCGGCCGTCGCTCACCGTACTCACTGCACTGCACCGCACCGAATCGCCATCATGCGTAAAAACAGTCCTCTGGCGCTCGCGTTTCACTCGCTCGTCATTCTCTTCGTCCTCGCGCCGATGATCATCGTGGTGCTGGTCGCGTTCACGCCGGAGCAGACGCTCTCGCTGCCCACGCGCGGCCTGTCGCTGCGCTGGTTTCGCGCGATTCTCGACTTCCCGGATTTCATTGCCTCGTTCTTCACCAGCCTGAAGCTCGCGTTCCTGTCGGCCACGCTCTCGCTCGCGATCGCGCTGCCCGCGGCGCTCGCCATTGGCCGGGCGCGCTTTCCGGGGCGCGACTTCCTCAACGCTTTGCTGCTCTCGCCGCTGGTCATTCCCGGGCTGGTGCTCGGCATTGCACTACTGCGCTTTTTCGCCATGCTGGGCGTGACCGGCTCGTTCGGTGCGCTGATCTTCGCGCACATGATCGTGGTGACGCCGTTCATCATGCGGCTCGTGCTCGCGTCGATCAGCGGGCTCGATCGCAGCGTCGAACACGCGGCGGCCTCGCTGGGTGCGGGCGCCTGGACCACCTTCCGGCGCGTGACCATGCCGATGATCCTGCCGGGCATCACCGGCGGGTGGCTGCTTGCCTTCATCAACAGCTTCGACGAACTCACGATGTCGGTCTTCATCACGTCGCCGCAAACGGTCACGCTGCCCGTGCGCATGTACATGTACGCGACCGAATCGATCGACCCGATGATGGCGTCCGTCTCGGCGCTGGTCATCGCCATCACGCTCGGCGCGATGCTGCTGCTCGACCGTGTCTACGGGCTGAACCGCATTCTCATCGGCCAGCATTGATCGCGCGCACAAAGAAAGATACTCATGTCACGCCTTACCCGAACCCCGCAAGATCCGAGCGCGCAGGGGCGTCCGCAACTGGCGCGTCTGGCGGAAACCTCACGGGCGCCTCTCACGTTTTATCTCGACGGCGTGCCGGTGCAGGCGCTCGCGGGCGACACGCTGCTCACGGCCATTCTCACGCACCAGCGCCACGTGCGCGTGAGCGAGTTCAGCGGGGCGCCGCGCGCCGGTTTTTGCCTGATCGGCGCATGCCAGGACTGCTGGGTGCGCTGCGAGTCTGCGCCGATGCCGGGCGGCCAGGCGCAGCTCGCGCGTTTGCGCGCCTGCTCGACGCTCGTGCAACCCGGCATGCGGATCGTGACGCAAGCTGCCGAGACGGCCCCATCCGCAGGACCTGCCGAATCCACCGCAGCGGCCGGACCGGACGCGTTCGTCGACGCCTCGACACCAGCCACGGCGACGCGGGGAGCGCCGCATGCCTGAGCGTACCGAGATCGTGATCGTGGGGGCGGGACCGGCCGGCGTGCGCGCGGCGCAGACGCTCGTCGCGGCGGGCCTGCGGCCCGTCGTGCTCGACGAGAACGCGCGCTGGGGCGGGCAGATCTATCGCCAGCCCCCGGCCGACGCCGGCTTCGCACGTAGCAAGCGGACGCTGTACGGCTTCGAAGCGGGCAAGGCCGAGGCGCTGCACGCCACGATGGCGGCGTTGCTGCCCAAACTCGACTACCGGCCCGACACGCTCGTATGGGCGTGCGACGCGCCGCAGACACCGGACGCCGCGCACGCGAGCCATGCCGCTGATGCCGACGCGGCTCACGCGGCCGCGGCGCGCGGCGCGCCACGGCGCCTTCACACGATGCACGCCGGCCGCGAGATCGCGGTGCCCTATACGCATCTGATCATCGCCAGCGGCGCGACCGATCGCGTGCTGCCGCTGCCGGGCTGGACGCTGCCGGGCGTGTACACGCTGGGGGGTGCGCAGGTGGCGCTCAAGGCGCAAGGCTGTGCGATCGGCGAGCGCGTGGTCTTCGCGGGCACCGGCCCGCTGCTCTATCTGGTGGCCTACCAATATGCGAAGGCCGGCGCGCAGGTGGCCGCCGTGCTCGACACCAGCGCGTTCGCGAGCCAGGCGAAAGCCGCGCCGCGCTTGCTCAGCCAGCCGGCCACGCTTGCCAAGGGCCTCTATTACGTCGGCTGGCTGCGCGCGCATGGCGTGCGCATCGAGCAGGGCGTGACGCTCGACGGCATGGAGGGCACTGCCGGCGTTCGCGCGATCCGCTGGCGGCGCGCCGGCCGCGCACATACCCTCGAATGCAGCGCGGTCGGTCTGGGCTTCGGATTGCGTCCCGAGACGCAACTGGCCGATCTCGCGGGCTGCCGTTTCGTTTTCGACGATCTGAACCGTTGCTGGCTGCCCGAGCGCGATGCGGCAGGGCGCAGTTCGCAGCCGGGCGTGTATCTGGCCGGCGACGGCGCCGGCATTGCTGGCGCGGACGCCGCGGAACTCGCCGGCCGCCGCGTCGCCCTCGCGCTGCTCGAAGATCTGGGTATCGCCGCGCCGGCGCTCTCCGGGCAGCCCGACGCCGCGCGCATCGCGCTGAAGCTGGCGAGTATTCGACGCTTTCGCGAAGGCATCGAACAGGCGTTCGCGCTGCCGCAAGCGCCGGCCGCACACTGGCCCGACGACATGCTCGTGTGCCGTTGCGAGGAGATCGACGCCCGCACGGTGCGCGAATGCGTGCGGCTCGACGGCGTGACCGAAATCAACCGTCTGAAGGCGCTCACGCGCGTCGGCATGGGGCGTTGCCAGGGCCGCATGTGCGCCGAGGCGGCGTGCCATCTGCTTGCCGATGCGAGCGCTCAGACGCTGGCCCAGGTGGGCCGGCTGCGTGCGCAAGCCCCGATCAAGCCCATTCCGATTGCCCCGATGCTGTTCGACGAGAACGTTGCGGCCATTCCCGAGGAGGCCCGCGATGAGTGATGGGCTGCATTTCGACGTGGTCGTCGCCGGCGGCGGGCTGGTCGGCGCCTCGGCCGCACGCGCGCTGGCCGAGCGGGGGCTGCGCGTGGCGCTGTTCGAGCGCCGCTACTGCGGCGCGCAGGCAAGCGGCGTGAATTACGGCGGCGTGCGCTGCCAGGGCCGTCCCGAAGAGCAGTTGCCGCTCGCGATGCGGGCGCGGCGTCTGTGGGACCGTCTGCCCGAACTGATCGGCATCGATGGCGAATTCGTGCGCTCGGGACACCTGCGCCTTGCGCGCCGCGAGAGCGATCTCGAGCCGCTCGACGCCTGGTCCGAGATGGCCGGCCGGCACGGTCTGGTCACGACGGTCCTGCGCGGCAGGGCGTTTCGCCAGCGTTTTCCGTGGATCGGCGAGGGCGCCGTCGGCGGTTCGCTGTGCATGAGCGACGGGCATGCCAACCCGCGTCTGGTCTCGCCGGCATTCGCGCGTGCCGCGCGCGGTCTCGGCGCACAAGTCTACGAACGCACGCCGATCACGGCGGTGGCGCACGACGGCGTGCGCTTCCAGGTGAGTGCACAGCCGGCGCAGGGCGACGCACTGCACGTGAGCGCCGACTGGCTGCTCAACACGTCCGGCGCGTGGGCCAATCATATCGCGGGCGCCTTCGGCGAACGTGTGCCGATGCACGCCATTTATCCGAACATGTGGGTGACCGAGCCGCTGCCGAAGTTCATCGGCCACAACCTGGGCGTGTATGGCGGCGGCGTGTATGCGCGCCAGGTCGAGCGCGGCAACTGCGTGATCGGCGGCGGGCGTGGCACGGGCAACGGCGAATACGCGCAGCCCTCGGCCGACACCACGCGCGCGGTCATGCGAGAGGCATGTGCGTTGTTGCCCGCGTTGCGCAATGCGCTGCTCATTCGCACGTGGAGCGGCGTGGAGGGCGAGACGCCCGACAACAATCCGGTCATCGGCATGAGCCGCACCACGCCCCGGCTCGTGCATGCGTTCGGCTTCTCGGGCGGGGGCTTTCTGCTCGCACCGGGCGTGGGCGAAGTGCTCGCCGATCTCGTGACGCACGGCGAGACGGCTACGCCGATCGACGCGTTCGCCATCGACCGTTTTGCCATGGCGGCGGCGCCCGCCTGATTGGCCGACGCCGTCCGCACGGTCCCTGTTCGTCACAACACCTCATTCCTTACACACTGCAAACGCAAGGAGAACCACGATGAAGCTATCCCGAAAGGTCGTCATGTGCGCTGCGGCGCTGGCACTGGGCGCGAGCAGCGCGGCCTGGTCGCAGTCGAAGACGCTCTACATCGGCATGAACGGCGGCCCGATGGAGAAGGCCTACACGAGCCAGGTCTTCCCCGAGTTCGAGAAGGCCAACAACGTGAAGGTCGTGGTGGTGCCGGGCACGTCGTCGGACGTGCTGGCCAAGCTGCTCGCCAACCGCAACAGTCCGCAGATGCATGTCGTGTTTCTCGATGACGGCGTGATGGCCCGCGCGATCAGCATGGGCGTGTGCCAGAAGCTGGACGACTCGCCCGTGCTCAAGGAGCTCTATCCGTTCGCGCGCGTGAAGGACGACATGGGCGCCGGCGTCCAGCTCGGCATGACGGGCATTGGCTACAACACGAAGATCTTCAAGGAGAAAGGCTGGGCCGCGCCGACGTCGTGGACCGATTTCGCCGACCCGAAGTTCAAGGGCAAGGTCGTGTTCCAGTCCGCGTCGAGCAGCACGTTCGGGTTGCACGGCTTTCTCGCGCTGAACCGCATCTGGGGCGGCAGCGAATCGAACGTGGAGCCGGGCTTCACGAAGTGGGCGAGTACGGTCGGGCCGAACGTCGTCGAGTACATCCCCAACTCGGCCAAGCTCTCCGAGATGATCCAGACCGGCGAGGCGGCCATCTTCCCGCTCACCCCGACGGCGGTGAGCGACCTGCAGGACAAGGGCATTCCGGTGGCCTATGTCGCCCCGAAGGAAGGCGCGGTGCAGTTGCTCGTCGACCTGTGCGTGGTGAAGAACAGCCCGGACAACGCGATGGCCCAAAAGCTCGCGCAGTATCTGCTCTCGGCCAGGGGGCAGTCGCTCGCGGCGGCAGCCGGCGCATATATCCCGACGAACACGCAGGCGAGCGTGCCGCCGGCGATGCAAAAGCGGCTGGGCAAGATCGATGATCTCGTCAAGAACATCAAGACGGTGGATTGGGACGCCATCAACCAGCGCCGTGCGCAGTGGGACCAGCGCTGGAACCGTCAGATCGAGCAGTAAGCACCATGTGTCGCCCGCGCGCTCCGGCGCGGGCGCGCGTCGATGTTCGGAAGCACGCCGGGGCCGGCAAGGGCGCCCCGGCTTTTTTGCGTCTGGCGAGCGCGGGCGCGGTTGGGGGGCGCGGCGGCCGCGTCCCGGGCGTTATTCCGCCATTGCAGGAATGTCGCCTTCCTGAAACAGAATGCGCGGCGCGTCCATCGTGCCCGACTCTTCGTCGACCAGGACCTCGTAAGCCGCGATTCCTGCAAACGCGCACGCCATCGATTGCGCAATGCGCACGGCGCCGAATTCCGTACTCGCCTGGCGCAGCTCGCCCGGCTGCAGCAGTCCGTCCTTGTTCTTGCGATAGGGCACGACGATGAACTTGATGGATTTGACGTCGCTCATGGTGGTGTCACTCCCGATGAAGTTGGATGATCGGGAATGTAGCATGAATACTGTATAAAAACACAGTTATTTTTGCGGGTCGTCATGTGACAAAAAAACGCGCGATCACGAATCGTGGAGCGCTACACGAGCGCGTGTACTGATAAGATCGTTCGCGCGCCGTTCTGTGTTTCGCCGCGCCATTGCGCGGCGCAACCTTACCTTACAGGGAGACAACCATGCGAATACTGACGATGCTGTTGCTGGCGACCACGACATTGCTGGCGAGCTGCGCGATTTATGTACCCGACGACGGCTATCGCGGCGGCGGGCGAGGTGGACCGGGCAACGATTTCTGCCCGCCCGGTCAGGCGAAGAAGGGGAACTGCTGACGGCAAGAGAGGGCGCAGCGGACGTGGGTGCGCATCCCCGAGAATGCGAGCACGCTCGACCCGAGCGGCGGACAAAGCCAACCGCGCAGCGTCCGTTGCGCGGTTTTTTCTTCGAGGCGTGCCGGCATAAATGCACTGCCAGTGAAAATCCGGGATTGGCGCGAAGCGTCTGACGGGTTGCCGTAGCTCGGCGTTGTTATGTATAGTCAACAAAAAAATAACAGACCTGTCGGGGTACTAACAGTGGAGATCCGAGGTGCCAACAATGCGTCGTCTGTTGATTTTCTTTGCTATGGCATGTGTTTCCGGCGCCACCCAGGCGCAGCTTGAAAACGACTCGGCGATATGCGGCGGACAGACCGCTATCGTGGCCATCTGGCCCTGCGGCAACGTTGATAGCGGTGAGGTATGCACGCTGTGGGGCGTCGACACCGAGCGTTCGGGACGATGGACCGACAAAAGTCGTTTCGTCATCGAGAGTCCGAAGTCCGTGAAACAGGTGAGTTATGCGCAAGCGTGCCGCGACGGACGCTGCTCCCGGCCGGAATACGCGGTGTGTTCGCTGCCCGTATCCTACGGCAAGCCAACGAAGCTCGAAGCGCTTCTGCGTCAATAGCTGCATGGACGCGGGGGCCGGGGCGCGACGGCGCCGATCGATCGATGCCGGACCCAAAACCAAAAAAACCCGCACAGCCGAAACTGTGCGGGTTTTTCCATTCTGGTCGGGGCGAGAGGATTTGAACCTCCGACCACCTGCACCCCATGTCGCACGTCAAACTAACAAAATCTTCGAATGGAATGCTTGGTTGGAGACGCTGCTGGGCGGGGACGTGATGCTAGTGTACGTACGCGTGCCGCCGGCGCAAAACGCCATGAATCCAAACAGGGCGATTAAGATCGCGGCAATGTTGAACGTTGTGCCAGCGACAAACCACCGTGATCCGGCTCTTATTACCGGCGTTCGGGCGAAGCAATACTGGGCGAAGTAGCGAAACCCGGTAGCAAGGCCAGCAGCTCCCATCCCAGCAACGAACCACGCCAATCCGATTCCTATCGATGCCAACAAAGGATCGCCTGCAAAAGACTGACCTTTGGTTATCGCGTTCCCACAGAAGGCCAGAAGCGCAGCGGCGGCCCCGCCATTCATGAGCATCAGCGCCTTTAGGGAGGTTTGCCCAGCCTCGACGACGGCCTTAAACATCTCCACGCTAACGGCCGATTGAGCGCCGGTCTGCACTTTCCATATTTCCAGATTGTGTTCTGCGGTCTGAACTGCAATCTGACCGGCTTCCGTCTCCATAGCCGTGGCGATATCAAGGCGTTGCGCAAGATATTCTTCCAACTTTTCGATCGGCAATGATGCCACTCCGGACGCTTTAACCTGAGCAATATCATTGATTATGCTTCTGATTTCATCAGACGGATTCATGTGGACTGATCTCGATAGAAGTCCGATTACTGGGATGCACTGCTCCTCACGCTTGCCGACAGAGTAATGCATCGAGGCAACAAGCCACATCCCTGATCGGGGCGTTGCAGCGTGCCCCATGGCGATTTTGCGGAATATTCCGCAATCTGTGGATAACTACGTTGGTGAGTGCTTCGGCGGAACGCCAAGAATTCTAGTGGTGCCCAGGGCCGGAATCGAACCGGCACGCCTTGCGGCGGGGGATGTAGCGGCGCGCCGCTGTTT